>URCV01000040.1 GCA_900546445.1 uncultured Bacteroidales bacterium
CCTTCCTCGAGGGCGCGTATAGTATTTACATCCACGTCGTTAGTAGGCTCATCGAGTAGGAGCACGTTTCCTTCGTCCTTAAGGGTGAGGGCGAGGTGCAGACGATTTCTCTCACCGCCGGAAAGCACTCCGCAGAGCTTTTCCTGGTCGGCGCCGGAGAAGTTGAATCGGCTCACCCACGAACGGGCGTTCACATCCTTATTACCGAGCCTTATCCACTCGGAGTTGTCGGCTATCGTTTCGAACACAGTCTTGTCCGGGTCTATGCTCTTATGCTGCTGATCCACATAGGCTATCTTCACCGTGTCGCCCACGTCTATGGAGCCGGTGTCCGGAGTGTCAAGTCCCATAATGAGTCTGAAGAGCGTAGTCTTACCTGCACCGTTCGGGCCTATCACACCCACGATGCCTGCAGGTGGGAGCACGAAATCGAGGTTCTCGAAAAGGAGCTTGTCGCCATAAGACTTGCTGACATTATGGAACTCGATGACCTTGTTACCCAAGTGCGGTCCGTTAGGGATATATATTTCCAGATTATTTTCCTTTTCCTTGACGTCGGCCGAAGCGAGCTTCTCATAAGCGCCCAAACGGGCTTTCTGCTTGGCCTGACGAGCCTTAGGAGCCATCTTGACCCATTCAAGCTCTCGTTCGAGGGTCTTTCTGCGCTTGCTTTCCTGTTTTTCTTCCATAGCCAGGCGCTTACTCTTCTGGTCGAGCCAGCTCGAATAGTTACCCTTCCACGGAATGCCTTCGCCTCTGTCCAATTCCAAAATCCATCCTGCCACATTGTCGAGGAAGTATCTGTCGTGGGTCACGGCGATTACCGTACCCTTATACTGCTGCAAGTGCGCTTCAAGCCACTGGATGCTTTCGGTGTCGAGGTGGTTCGTAGGCTCGTCGAGCAAGAGCACGTCCGGTTCGCGAAGAAGCAGACGACACAAAGCCACTCGGCGACGTTCGCCTCCCGACAAATTCTTAATCAGCGCATCCGATGGCGGACACTGAAGGGCATCCATGGCCCTTTCGAGCTTGGATTCTATCTCCCAGCCCTGGCAATGCTCTATCTTTTCCGTCAATTCTCCCTGCCTTTCTATCAATTCTGCCATCTGTTCATCCGAGAGCGGCTCGCAGAATTTCATACTTATCTCGTTATACTCTTCGAGCATATCGACCACTTCCTGCACGCCTTCCTTGACCACTTCGATGACCGTCTTTTCAGGATCCATCTGCGGTTCCTGCTCGAGATAGCCTACGGAGTAGCCCGGAGCCCATACGACCTCTCCCTTATAGGATTTTTCCACTCCTGCTATAATCTTGAGCAAAGTGGATTTACCGGAGCCGTTAAGACCTATGATGCCGATCTTGGCCCCATAGAAAAAAGATAGATAGATGTCTTTCAGAATGACCTTGTTATTATGAGGGAGCACTTTCCCCACGCCATTCATCGAAAATATTATTTTTTCGTCTGCCATTTAGTTAAACGACGCAAGATATTAATTCAAGAGGTTAGTGAGACAGCTTGCGTATTACCCGTCACACTTCTCGCCAAACTGCACTAAGATACGGAAAAATTCTTGAGACAAAAAATCTTTTACCATACGGATAAATAATCGCGAAAAATAAGTATTTTTGTGCGCATTATGCAAAATAGATATACCCACCTTCTTTTCGACATTGACGGTACTTTGGTCGACACGGAAAAGACCGGCGTAGAATCGCTTCGAAAGACCGTTAAAACACTGATGAACAATGAAATGACTTACGACGAGGGCTACCGATTTTTCGGCATTCCCAGTCATCTGGTACCCGGTATTTTAGGCTACTCCCATGCCGAGGAATTCATAAAGAATTGGCAGTCAAACTTTATGGAACTCAGCTACTATATTACGCTGTTTCCGGGAGTGTCGGATTTGCTCCACGAACTGAAGAAGCAGGGATTCAAAATGGGTGTGGTAACCTCGCGTTCACGCTTCGAATTGGACTTCGACAAGAACTTCACGCAGGTTAAGGATTGCTTCGACATAGAAATCACCGCCGACGTCACCACGAAGCACAAACCGGACCCAGATCCGGCATGGGCATATATGAAGATGGCCGGGGAGATGGAGGGTCGCACGATTAGCGCAGACGAGTGCCTTTTCCTCGGAGACACCATCTACGATTACCGCTGCGGACACGATGCCGGATGCGATTTCGCACTGGCGGACTGGAGAAGTCGCGGGCTGCAGAACATTCCGGCCGAGCACAGATTCACATCGGCCGGCGAGCTTCGAGAATTGCTTATGCCAATTCCTCCTCGAGACGCTTAAGGCGTTTCTTGATGAACCAATCGTGCGTCTTCAGCGGACGGAGTTCCTCCATAGGAGGGAACTCTATCTCTTCTGCTGGAAATTTGCGCTCGTAACCTGCCGCTTCCAGGGCCGCACAGGCATCGGAGTAACCGCGTCTGAAAAGTTCCGGGATGTTCGAGATGTCATAGACACTGCATCCGTCGGTATTCAGTTCGATATAGATATCTGCCAATTTCGAATCCGCCATAATATTCGACATAAACATCATAGTGTATGCGCGAGTGGCGGTGTAGAGAAGATTGTCCTTATAGGTTTCCGGCTCCATACGGCGAACGCTGAAAGCCATTACCTTTTTACACATATTCCTGATGGCCGGAATCGGAAGGTTCTGGAACACGCCTCCGTCGATGTAATGGACTCCGTTTATTACCATAGGCTTGAACACTATAGGAATGGAACAGGAGGCCACCAGACGGGGCGCTATCTTACCCTTAGAGAACACTTTAGGCTTTCCGTGGTCCATATCGGAAGCTACTATGTAGGTAGGTATGGGAAGGTCTTCGATGTTAGTATATGGCATCTTCTCCTCGATAATCTTCAGTAGCGGAGTGGAGTCGAAAAGACCGCCCGTAGGCTTGGAAGGAGTGACGATGTCCTTAAAGAAGTTCATCTTCAAGAACATATCTATCATTTCCTTAGGCTTGAAGCCGGCGGAATAGAACGCGGCGACCATAGACCCGGCGCTCGTTCCCGATACCACGTCCGGCTTAATTCCAAACTCATTAAGTGCCTGGATGGCGCCGCAGTGTGCAGCACCTTTCGCGCCGCCTCCGCTAAACGCTATGCCTAATTCATACTTTTTCGATGACATATCTGTTTACTTCCCGAAATATTGGGACTCCCAAATACAAAGTTAAAAAAACAATTCTGCATTTTTCTTATATTTACGCACACTTTTAAAACCATCCGGAAATCCATGTACACAGAAGAAAGATTGAGGCAGATAGCGTCTGCCTTTCAGATTAGGGAGAGCATTGACTCCATCAAGCCGCTGGGAGAAGGATTGATAAACGACACCTTCAAGATAGGCACGAAGGGGAAAAACTATGTACTCCAGCACATTAACACGAATATCTTTCCGAATGTGGAACTCTTGCAGCATAATATAGAGGCCGTGACCGGCCACATAAGAAAGAAACTGCTGGAAAGGGGCGAAAGCGGAATCGACAGAAAGGTTCTGGAATTCATAAAGTGCAGCGACGGCTCAGGAAAAACCTACCATAGGGACGAAGACGGGCAGTGTTGGAGGGTGTCCGTATTTATCGAGGATAGCATTACGCATTCCAGCGTGACTCCGGAGTATTCTCGATGCGCCGGAAGAGCCTTCGGCGAGTTCGAAGCCATGCTGGTAGACTTGAAGGAGCCCATAGGCGAGGTAATCCCGAACTTTCACTGCATGCCGCTTCGTCTAGAGCAGCTCCGTCAGGCGGTGAAGGCCGACCCTGTAGGAAGACTAAAGGAATGTAGGGAGATGGTCGAATTGGCCGAAAAATATGCAGACGAGATGTGCAAGGCAGAAAGGCTGCACGCGCAGGGACTGCTTCCGAAGCGCATCTGCCACTGCGACACTAAGGTAAGCAATGTGCTTTTCGACCGCGACGGGGACGTGCTCTGCGTAATCGATCTGGACACGGTGATGCCTTCGTTCGTCTTTTCGGATTTCGGAGACTTTATGCGCACTGCGGCCAATCCTGTCCCGGAGGATAGCCCGGAATACGACAAGATCGATTTCAATATGGACATTTACCGGGCCTTTACCGAAGGATACCTATCCACGGCCAAGGAGTTCCTGCTCCCCGTAGAAATCGAAAACTTACCCTACGCCGCCAGGCTCTTCGCCTTTATGCAAAGCGTAAGATTCCTGTGCGACTATATAAATGGAGACGTCTACTACAAGGTCTCTTATCCCGAGCACAACTATGTGAGAGCCCGAAATCAGATGGAACTTTTCCTCAGCGCCACACGTAAGGAGGAGGAATTACATTCCTGCCTTTTCTAAAAAGGCGCGGGTGCGACGGCAGTATTCGGCCGGATGGTCTATACTAGCGAAGACGTGAATGGAACCTGGAGCGAGCCAGTACTCTTTGTATCCTTCCGTCTTCGCTTCGTAACAAGGCATCATCATCCAAGTAGGCACGAAATCGTCGGAATCACCGTGTATGAAAAGCATAGGCTTCTTGCATTTGGCCAATTGCTTGAGCGACGAAGCTTCGCGGAATCCCCATCCGAAGCGCATTCTGCACACCAAATCGGCTCCGTATAATACCGGGAAGGCCGGAAGGCCGAATTGCTCCTTTAGCTGGTCCTTGAACATTTCCCATACGGAGCTATAGCCGGCGTCTTCTATGAATGCCTTTACATAATCAGGAGTAGGCTCGCCACTTACCATCATAGTAGTGGCTGCTCCCATAGAAAATCCGTGGATGACCTGCTCGCTGTCGTCGAACAACTCGTGGGCGATAGGAATCCATTTGAGGACGTCTTCCCTATCCTTCCATCCCATCTGTATGGCGGCGCCGTCGCTCTGTCCGTGAGCGTGAAGGCCCGGAAGGAAGACATTATAACCTAACGAATCCTTATACATCCTGGCTATAACACTCATATTGATAGGATTGTTCTGGTATCCGTGAATTATTATGGCTGTCTTCGGCGTCTTGACATCGGCGAATGCGTACATAGCGTGAAGCTTACGTCCGTCAGGAAAGACTACGAAAGTGTCACGAAGGGCGCCCTTGTTATAGAGGGAATCCCACCAATTCACGATTCCAGGACACCTGCTTTCCATCTTTGCACGTTCGTGCTCCATATCGAAGCCTCTATCGGCAGGCTGGAGAGCGAACTTTACCATATATGCTCCACCACCGAAGGTGACGACCAGAAACAATGCCAGGACCACGCCTACAATTATCAAAGTAACCTTAACAGATTTTTTCATAATAACTAAAAATTTTTCTCCAAGGACAAAGGTATAAATTATTTTCCTTAAATTTGAGAGATGATTAAACTCTGCACACAAGTAAATCCGGAAGGATTCGAAAAACGCCTGAGATTGGAAGATGACATCACCCTATTGGGAAGCTGTTTCGTAGACAACATCTCCGCAAAGCTCCGCGATGCCTCATTCCACGTGCACGCCAACCCCTTCGGAACTCTCTATAACCCCGCATCCATCGCGAACGCGGTAAGACTGCTTGACTCCCAAGACGTCTTCACCCTAGAAGATTGCGTGCAGATGGGCGCAGGAAGCGAAAAAATCTGCTCGTTCCATCATCACACCTCCTTCGCGAGGGAAAGCGCGGAGGAATTCTTGGCCAATGCCAATCAAGCACTCCTGCAGGCGCGGGAGAATTGGCATAAAAGCCGCTGGGTCATCATCACCCTGGGAACGGCCTTCGTCTGGACTCACGACGGCGTCGTAGTGGCGAATTGCCTTAAACGCCCGGCTAAGGAGTTCGAGCACAGACTATTGAGCCTAGACGAAATATGCTCTTGCATTAGAAGCATAATCGAAGGCCACGACGACAAGGAGTTCCTGTTCACGGTGAGCCCGATTAGGCACATGTCACTCGGCGCGCATGCTAATACGCTCAGCAAGAGCCTGCTGCACATAGCGCTCGAGCAGTGCGGAGTGCCATATTTTCCGGCCTACGAGATAGTGCTGGACGAGCTGCGCGACTATCGATTCTATGCGGAAGACCTCGTGCACCCAAGTCCTACGGCCGTGGAAATAATATGGGAGAGATTCCTGGACAGCCTTACGCTTCCTCAAGAAAGGGCCCAAATAGAAAGAAACGAAAAAGAAAGCAAAGCCTCGAAGCATGTCAGACGAACTTAATTTAGTACGAGACCTTGCCGTCATTCTCATCTCGGCGGGAGTGTTCACCATTATATCAAGGGCTCTCAAACAACCTTTGATTCTAGGGTATATCGTAGCCGGATTCCTTATCGGTCCCAGCATAGGGTTTTTCCCGGGCATCTCAAGCATGGAGAGCGTCCACCAGTGGTCCGAAATCGGTATCATCTTTATGATGTTCGGTTTAGGATTGGAATTCAGCTTCAAGAAACTGGTAAAGTCCGGCAGCACGGCCATCATCACATCTGCCTGCAAGCTGCTGGGAATGTTTACCATAGGATTCGTAATCGGACAGGCCCTCGGGTGGACTAAGATGGAAAGCATATTCCTGGGAGGAATGCTGCCTATGTCCTCCACTATGGTAGTGGCCAAATCGTACGACGATATGGGTCTGAAAGGCAAGCCTTTCGCCGGAATAGTGTTCGGCACGCTGATAATCGAAGACATCATAGGAATAGTGCTGATGGTGCTATTTTCCACCATCGCGGTATCGGCCAAGTTCAGCGGCAGCGAGCTGTTCGGAGCGCTGGGCAAATTGGCATTCTTCCTCGTGCTGTGGTTCCTAATCGGCATCTATGTCATCCCGACCCTTCTTAAGAAGGCCAAGCGGTTCCTTAACGACGAGATTCTGCTCATCGTGAGCATCGGACTATGTTTCGGGATGGTGGCATTGGCCGAAAAAATGGGATTCTCATCGGCGCTGGGAGCCTTCATTATGGGGTCGATATTGGCCGAAACCATAGAAAGCGAGCACATCGAAAGGCTGGTAACTCCGATCAAGGACCTGTTCGGCGCGGTGTTCTTCGTGTCCGTGGGTATGATGGTATCGCCGCAGGTAATCGCGCAGAACTGGGTGGCCATACTGGTGCTGGTGGTGGTTTTGCTGGTGTTCGACAGTCTGTTCGTGTCAGGAGGCGTGCTGCTGGCGGGTCGAGGGCTTAGAAATGCCGTCCATACCGGATTCAGTCTGGCGCAGCTCGGAGAATTCGGATTCATCATAGCAAGTCTAGGCGTAAGTCTGGGCGCAGTCAGCGAGTACATCTACCCTGTGATAGTCGCCGTCTTCGTGATTAGCAACCTGATAGCGCCGTTTTTCATAAAAGCGAGCGAGCCTGCCTACCAGCTTTTGTGCAAGAGATTGCCCGCACCGCTTCTGGCCAAGCTCGACGAGGACCAGAGCCAAAGCCCGAATAGCACGAATGCGGAAAAAAGCGAGTGGAAGAAACTGCTCAAGTCGTACATCCTTCGCATAATGCTCTACGGAGTGGTACTGACTGCCATAAACCTAGCCTCAGGAGCTTTTCTCAGCCCGCTTGTGGGAAATATATTCCCGAACGCGAGCGACGTGCTCAAATCGCTGATAATAACCATTGTAACGATAGCCGCGATGGCACCTTTCCTCTATGGAATGGGCATCAGCAGCGGTTCCATAAACTCTTCCGCCCACAAGTTGATACAGGCCAAGCCGTCCAATAGATGGCCTATCCTGGCGCTGACTATGGTGCGTACCGGACTCGTAGTGGGAATAGTGATTTCAGTAATAGCGGGGCACTTCAAGCTGGCCGGTTGGACAGCCGTGCTCATTATAATAGGAGGAGTGGCATTCATCTTATTAGCCAGAGGCTATATGAAGAAGAGCTTCACACTGGAGAAGACCTTCTTCGACAACCTTAACGGGAAGGAGAACGAGGCGAAAAAGAAAGCGGGCGTGCGTGATTCCGTTCAGAAAAAGCTTACCGGATACGACGTGCATCTGGAGCAGTTCGAGGTGCCATCAGACTCGTCCCTGATAGGTAAGAAATTGAAAGACATACCTATCCGCGCACTAAGCGGAGCGAACATAATAGAGATTCACAGGGGAAGCCGAAGCATAATCATTCCAAGCGGCGACCAGGTCATCTACCCTTACGACAAGCTATTGGCCGTGGGAAGCAGCCAGCAGATAGAAAGCCTTAAGGAGATGTTCCGCGAGGCTCCCGTCACGGAGCACACTAACGACCAGTTCAAGGTCACTTGCATCACCATAGACAAGGACTCGCAGCTATACGGAAAGACCCTTCGCAGCGCTTCGCTACGAGACTATAAATGTATGGTAATAAGCGTTCTAAGAGACGAAACGTTCATTACCAATCCTAAACCGGACTTCCACTTCGAATTAGGAGACAAAGTATGGCTTGCAGGTGAAAAAAGTGCCTGCGAGTGGATAAGATAAGCTTTACTTGGATACGTAGAATTTCATAAAGTCATCTATGTAGAGAAAGCGTACTCCCACTCTTTCGCTTCCTCCGTCCCTTTCCGGCCTATCTCCTATCATAAGACAATCCTTTGGCTCTGCGCCGAGTATCTTGAGCGTCTTTTTGAACACCGTCGGTGCAGGCTTATAGCCTCCGATGGACGGAGCGTCTATGAGCTCATCGAATAGAGAGGCATCGAGTCCCAGAGCATCGAGTTTTTCTCTGATGCACCCGTAATCGGAAAGTATGGCCATTCTGTCGCCCTTAGCCTTGAATCCTTCCAAGCATTGCTTGATACCCGGTCTCAAAGGGAAGTGCCTGCGGATTTCATCCACCATAGTAGGCATATACCACGACTCATACCACGCGCGCACCGATTCTATGCTCTTTCCGCTACGACTCGCCATCTTTTCGAAAAGGGTCTCGTAGGTAATGTTACCTGTGTCGATTCCGCTTATCTCCCTTCGCGACGAACGCTCCATAGCCAGCATGGAAATCGGATGCTTCGCCTGAAGAGAGCGGAGTATCATTCTTATCTTCAAACCCTTCTTGTTATAGAGGGTACCATCCAAATCAAATATATATATCATAAAAACACTACTAACTAAATCGCGAGTTACGGCGCGAAAAGCCGCGCTGCAACTAACTGCGTATGCCACCGAACTGCTCGGTGAGAATCTTGCTGACTTCCTCGACACGAGCATTGAGCTCCTCGTCAGTAGTAGCCTCGCAGATGAATCTCAAATATGGCTCCGTGTTCGAAGGACGTATATTGAACCACCAAGTAGGATATTCGAGACGGAATCCGTCGAAATCCATAAACTTCTGAGGCTCTCCAAGCGTCTTTCTAAAGTGCTCGCACACTGCTGCCATAGCACCTGCCTTGTCTTCGAGACGGAAATTAATCTCTCCGGAATTCTGGTATTTGGCGATCTTTCCGATCTGCTCGCTGAAGGTGATTCCCTTCTTCTTGAGAGCGGAAACGATGCGAAGGACTATCAATGAAGAAAGAAGTCCGCTGTCCGAATAGAAGAAATCCTTAAAGTAATAGTGTCCGGCGAGTTCTCCTCCCCAGAGTCCGTCTATGTCACGAAGCTTAGGTGCTGCATAGGCGCGTCCCACTCGCCAAGTGTGTACATCGGCGCCATACTGCGTAAGGAACTCCGCCACTGCCTTCGAGCTACGGATTTCCTGAAGCACTACAGGGTTCTTCGCTCCCCTTTCGTCGCAGAAGTAAAGTGCCATCATGGCGATGATGAGGTCAGGAGCCACGAAGTTACCCTTCTCGTCCACGAACATAACGCGGTCGGCATCGCCGTCATAAATTACACCGATATCGGCCTTCTTCTCTCTAACTTTCTGTTTAAGAGGCTCTACATTCTTAGCCACCAACGGGTTAGGCTCGTGATTAGGGAATCTGCCGTTCATCTCGTCGAAAAGGTAAACCGGCTCGTCTCCGAACACTTCCTTAGCGAAGAGATTAGCCATACCATTAGAAAGGTCGAACACTATGTTAAGATTAGAGTAATCGCCCTTGAACTTGAGCATAAAGTCGAGGTAATCCTTATGGATGTCCATAGGATGAACCTCACCCTTCTTCTGGGCTACAGGTGTAGGACGCTCCTCGTCTATCCACGCCTTAATTCGGCCAAGTCCGCTGTCGAAGCCCACCGGCAGAGCCTGCTCGCGCGAAACCTTCATGCCGTTATATTTAGCGGCATTATGCGAAGCGGTAATCTGCACGGATGCGTTGAAGCCATAATTGGCCGTGGCGAAATAGACCATCGGCGTAGACGTGAGTCCCAAATCGTAGACGTCCGCACCGGCACTGGTAATGCCCTCGAGCAGCGCGTCGTGAATCTCAGGGGAAGACACTCTGCAGTCCCTTCCCACTGCTATTTTCTTAGTATTAAGCAGTTCAGGCAGGAAATAGCCTACCTTGAACGCTGTAGTCTTATCAAAATCTTCTCCGTAAATACCACGGATATCATAAGCGTGAAATGCTCCCATAATAATGTTATTTGATTATTGTTTTATATTGTGTCCTTACTTTTCCCTTCGAGATGTTAGTCAATTTGCCCTGAAGCATCTTACGGCGTATCTGCGGCACCAAGTCTATGAACAGGTTACCGTCGAGATGGCTCATCTCGTGCTGCACCATACGCGCGTCGAACTTGTCGAACTCCTCGACCTTCCTTTCCAAATTCTCGTCATAATACTCCACCTTTATGGCCTTAGGACGGGTCACGTCGTAGTATATGTTAGGTACGCTGAGGCACCCTTCCGAGTAATCGCATTTCTGGTCTGACTCTTCCAAAATGACAGGGTTAATCATAACCCTCTTGAAATCCTTAAGGTAAGGCATATCCTCCACCATACCGGTACCATCCACTACTAGCACGCGCGACGTGACTCCTATCTGAGGCGCGGCAAGTCCGCATCCGTCCGCTACCGCAAGCGTATCCCACAAATCCTGAACCAAGGCATCTATCGCCTCCTTATCGTTCAAATCCACGTTCTGACAAGTCTTACGCAAGACTTCGGAACCATATAAATAAATCGGTCTTATCATTTCTTTTTATCCAAGTAGCTCTGCAGTATTATGGCAGCGCTGATTTTATCTACTTCCTTTTTATCTCTTCGACGCGAAGACTTCATACCGCCATCTATCATGGCGCGGTGCGCGAGAACAGACGTAAATCTCTCATCCTCAAGAGTAACGGGTACTTCCGGGAAGGCCTTCTGAAGAGTCTTGATGAAACTGTCCACTCCTGATGCGGCTTGGGCCGGCGCGCCGCTGAGGTTCAGCGGATATCCCACCACAAATCTGACGATACTCTCCCCTTTATCTTCGTATTTTTTGAGATAATCTATTATCTTTGCAGATGGCAGTGTATCTAAGGCAGATGCGAATATCTGAAGCGGATCGCTGACAGCAAGCCCTGTCCGCGCGCTTCCGAAATCTATGCCTATGATCCTGTCCATATTTCGTGCAAAGTTAAGAAATTATGAAGAGTAAAAAAAATAAGCAGAAACTATATAGACTTTCCTTACTGGAAGATGCGACACACGAGAAAATATACTCCATAAAGTTCAGCAAATCGAAGTTTTTCGGCTTGCTGGTTCTCTTCGTAAGCGTCATAATAGGAGGGCTATATTGTCTACTGGTATTCACGCCCCTGCATTATAGCATTCCTGGCTATCCTAATGCCAATTTCCGTAGCCAGGCCATCTCGAACGCCATAAAGATAGACTCGCTTGAGAGCGCCATGATTCGCTGGGAGCTCTATGCGGAGAACCTCAACAGAACGCTTGCCGGAGAGCAGACCCTGAGTCTGGACGAAGTCATAAAGAATTCTCACAGGGTGCCTTACCTGGAAGGCAAGAATGCCCAATACCTAAAGCAACAGGATTCGATACTTCGGGCTCGAGTGAAGTCGGAAGAGCAATACGGCCTATCTTCGGGCGTCAAGCGTGACCTCCCTATCGAAGGGGTACACTTCTTTACCCCGCTTGTAGGCGTGGTGACGAATGGATTCGATATGGCCACCCATCCTGCCGTAGACATAGCGGCTCCGGCTAACAGTGTGGTAAAGGCAGCTCTGGACGGCACCGTGATCTACTCCGGATGGAGTAACGAATATGGTTACACCATAATGCTGCAGCACAGCGGAAACATCATATCGGTTTACAAGCATAACCGCAGTCTCCTAAAGAAACAGGGCGACATAGTAACTGCCGGCACGCCTATCGCTTATGTGGGAAACACCGGCTCCACCTCGTCCGGAGACCACCTCCATTTCGAATTATGGTATAAGGGTACAGCAGTCGACCCTACACTTTACATATCTTTCTAATGGGAAAAAGAAAAATCGCCATTTTGGGTTCCACGGGTTCCATAGGAACTCAGGCCCTGGATGTCATCAGACAACATAGAGACCTTTTCGAGGTCGAGCTCATCAGCGCTAACAGAAACGTAGATCTCCTGACGCAGCAGGCTCTCGAATTCGATGCCGGCAGCGCGGTCATCTGCGACGAATCCTGCTACCCGGCGCTTAACGAAAACCTAAGCCATAGCGATTGTAAGGTTTTCGCCGGAATAGACAGCCTCTGCTCTCTGGTATCTGCCTCCGACGTCGACATCGTGGTAGGCGCGATGGTAGGATTCAGCGGACTCAGGCCGACATTGGCAGCACTTCGAGCCGGAAAGATAGTGGCATTGGCCAATAAGGAAACCCTCGTGGCTGCGGGAAACATCGTCACACGGACGATGCGCGAGCACAAGGGCTTGATTCTTCCGGTAGACAGCGAGCATTCCGCTATCTTCCAATGCCTTTTGGGCGCACAGGGTAATGCCTTGACGCGTATTCACCTTACCGCTTCGGGAGGTCCTTTCCGCACTTGGGACAGGGATAGAATCAGCAAGGCTACGGCGAAGGACGCCCTCAAGCATCCTAACTGGGATATGGGAGCGAAGGTTACCATAGATTCGGCCACCATGATGAACAAGGGTTTCGAGATGATCGAGGCTTGCCATCTTTTCGACGTGGACCCTTCCATGATTAATATAGTGGTGCACCCCGAATCCATCATCCACTCCATGGTAGAGTTCGAGGACGGTGCGGTAATCGCACAGATGGGCTGCCCGGATATGCGCGAGCCGATAGGATTGGCCCTGAGTTTCCCGGACAGGCTCAGCGTGGGGAACAAGAAGCTGGATTTCGCGAGTTTGGCTTCGCTTCACTTCGAGGCTCCGGACGAGTCGAGATTCCCGAACCTGGGATTGGCCCGAAGCGCATTCAGAAGGGGCGGAAACATCCCTTGCGTGCTGAATGCCGCTAACGAGGTGGCCGTGAAGGCTTTCCTGGAGGGGCAAATAAGCTTTTACGGGATTAGCGATCTTATCGAGCATTGCCTCAATGGTGCAGCTTTTGTAGCAGAACCTTCGCTCGAAGATATTTTCGAGACGCACGAGCAGACGATCAGAATCGCTCAAGAATTGATTTGAAATGATAGTTTTATTTAAGATACTTCAGGTTATTTTAGCCTTGTCGCTACTTATTATAGTCCACGAGGCCGGTCACTTCCTTTTTGCCAAACTCTTCCACATCAGGGTAGAAAAGTTCTATCTCTTTTTCGACGTCGGCGGAAAGGCCCTGCTGAAATTCAAGAAGGGAGAAACGGAGTTCGGCATCGGTTGGCTTCCTTTCGGAGGATACTGTAAGATTTCCGGAATGATCGACGAGTCCATGGACTTGGAAAGTATGAAAAAAGAGCCTCAGGAGTGGGAATTCAGATGTCATCCTGCTTGGCAGAGACTGCTGGTGATGGCAGGCGGAGTGCTCTTCAATTTCATATTTGCGATATTGGCATTCAGCATAATAAGCGGCATCTGGGGCAGCGCATACATCCCGAATCGACAGGCGCAGATCTATCCTAACGAGCTCGCGCGCGATATGGGCTTTCGCTCGGGCGACCACATCATCAGCATAGACGATTACGAGCCAAGCGATTTCTCTTCCTTACAGGCAGACCTCATTAGACGCGAAGGCCATAAGGTGCAGGTGCTTCGCGGCACCGACACGGTAAACGTATATATGGATCAGGCACGCACGGCGGAGATCTTGAATTCGCCGATGATGTTCGACCTCGCACTGCCGTTCATAGTGGATTCGGTGTCAGCACCGGAAAACGCGAAGGAATTGGCCCGAGGAGACAGGATCTTGTCCATCGACGGGCAGAGCACTGAGTTCTTCCAGGACGCACAGCCGGTCTTGAAGGCTTGCGCAGGACGCACTGCCGAGGCGCAGATTCTCAGGAACGGGCAGGTCGTGACGGCACCTATCCAGGTGGACAGCGCCGGAAAAATTGGCATATATCTTAAGGCTCCGAATGTGGAGCGCAGGCATTATAATGCACTGGAGAGCGTGGGGCAGGGAGTCAAGCGGACCGGAAGCACGATTACCGGCTATGTGCAGGATTTGAAGCTGGTAGCCAAGCCGTCTACCGGGGCGTACAAGTCCGTGGGCAGTTTCATAGCCATAGGCCAAGTGTTCCCGAGCAAGTGGGATTGGTTCCAATTCCTTAACATCGTCGCACTGCTTTCCATTATGCTGGGCGTGATGAACTTGATTCCTATTCCGGGTCTGGACGGAGGTCATATCCTATTCACGCTCTACGAGATGGTGAGCGGAAGGAAGCCTTCGGAGAAGTTCCTGATGGTGATGCAGATAATAGGTATGTTCCTGCTGTTTATGCTTATGTTCCTGGCTTTCGGTAACGATATTTCACGTTTAATAAGATAGATATGAGACGATTTTCCATTATTTTATGTGCAGTGTGCTGTCTTCTGGCCTCGTGTAAGAACAGCGGAGGGAAACTGATGCCTTCGATTAGCGGAAAGGCCGGGGAGGTGCTCGTAGTCATAGAGAATGCGGACTGGAATGCGGAACTGGGAGAAGAGGTAAGGTCGGTGCTGGAAGACGAGTATCCGTATCTTCCTCTTATTGAGCCTCTTTATTCGCTTATTCACGTCTCTCACGGTGGATTCGTCGAGATGTTCCAAGTGCATCGTAACATCATATTCTTCGACATTAATCCTCAGGTTCAGAAAACCGGACTCACGCTCGTGCGCGACAAATGGTCGGCCCCGCAGACCATCATAAACATAGCCGCGTATACCGCGGAAGATGCAAAAGCCATCTTCGAGGAGAACAAAGACTTGATAATAAGAACTCTGGAGCAGGCAGAACGGGACAGGGTGGTTCGCAACACCTACCTCTACGAAAACCGCGACATACACAGCCAAGTGTCAGAGGTGTTCGGTGGCTCCATTCACGCACCTTCCGGATATCAGCTGCGCAAGCTTTCGCGCAACTTCGCGTGGATAGAATACGACACTAGAAACTACACCCAGGGCATTTTCATCTACAGCTACCCTGTCGAGGGGAACGACCTGCAGTGCGAGAACATCATCCGCAAGCGCGACCAGATTCTTAAGGCCAATGTTCCCGGCCCGGACGAGGGTACATATATGCAGACGGCCGCCTTCTGGAAACCTACCACCGAATATATCAAGTATCGCGGACGAGAATTTGCCCAGACTCACGGCCAATGGGAAGTGGACAAGGCCTTTATGGGAGGACCTTTCGTGAGCCATAGTTTCTACTCGAAAGACGGCACCGAAGTAATCGTACTCGAGGCTTGGGTTTTCGCTCCGAAAAGCAACAAGAGAGGAATCTTCCGACAAGTGGAATCGGTTCTCTATTCTTGGGATTGGAAAAAAGATGAATAATTTTGCATAATAAAAAAAATTCCTTATCTTTGCAGTCCTTTTGGTCGGTTCGTATAACGGCTAGTACTCAAGATTTTCATTCTTGCAATAGGAGTTCGATTCTCCTACCGACTACGAAAAATAAAAAAGTAATAATATGGCAAACACAGCTTCAGCAGAGAAAGCAGCTCGTCAGGGCGAGAGGCGCAGATTGCATAACAAGTATTATGCAAAGACTACGAGAAACGCGATACGCGATATTCGTAACACTACAGATAAAAGTGCAGCAGAGGCTGCAGCTCCTGCAGTTTTCGCTAAAATCGACAAGCTTGCTAAAATCGGCGTAATTCACAAGAATAAGGCCGCTAACCTTAAGAGTGGTATTCAGGTTTACATTAACAAACTTGGTAAATAATTCTCTTAGAGTTTAAGTTATAAACCCCGACCAAATGGCCGGGGTTTAACTTTTATATGTAGAGACTATTACTTTCCGAAATATCTCTTCAACAGACCCTGGAAGCCTGCGCCGTGGCGAGCCTCGTCCTTAGCCATCTCGTGAACTGTGTCGTGAATGGCATCGTAGCCGAGTTTCTTAGCGCGAGTAGCGATGGCGAGCTTTCCTTCGCAAGCACCACACTCAGCCTCCGCACGTTTCTCAAGGTTAGTCTTGGTGTCCCAAACCACCTCACCGAGAAGCTCTGCGAACTTAGCGGCGTGCTCTGCCTCCTCGAAAGCATAGCGCTTGAATGCCTCTGCTATCTCAGGGTAACCTTCGCGCTCAGCCTGACGGCTCATAGCGAGGTACATACCCACTTCGGTGCACTCACCGTTAAAATGGTCGTGAAGACCCTGCATTATTTCCTCATCCTCTACTCTACCATCTCCCAAGTGATGCTCGCAAGCCCACTGAAGTCCACCTTCAGATTTAACCTCTACGAATTTGTCAGATTTCGCG
>URCV01000041.1 GCA_900546445.1 uncultured Bacteroidales bacterium
TTGTTCGGATATAACGGATTCACCACCGAAATCGGAGGCTCTCCAGTGTCATCGGGCATAGACAACAGCGTATATCCTATGCAGTCCATCTATACGGCAGGCGTAAGTGTAAACTTCTAATGGAGGAATAAGTATGAAAAAGATAATCAATATAATAGCCGGAGCTAGCGTGATTCTTCTCGCAGCATCTTGCGATGATTTTTTGAATATCCGCGTCGAAGGCACCATGCCTTCTTCCGGCACCGACTACACTAAGGCCGAGAATATCTTTCAGCCTGTAAGTGCCGCCTACGCCCAGATGAGAGGGGATATTTGGTTTCCGTACATCTGTGTGGGTGACGTCTCTTCAGACGATTCCGACACCGGTTCGGCCGTAGGAGACAATGCCTATGCCACCGCGATGAACAACTACACCTTCGATCCTGGCAACTATATGTTCAATAGCCTCTGGACGGGTTACTATAACATCATCTCCGCAGCTAACAACGCCATCTATCAGGAAGGCAAGTATGCCGAGGCGATGAAGACCGAGGAGAACAAGCTCTATGCTCGCCAGTGTGCCAACGAGGCCAAGCTTATTCGAGCATTTGCTTACACTTGGCTGTACAGGACGTTCGGCGAGGTGCCTATCGTAAGGCACGGGATGACTTCGGACGAATTGGCCGATAATCCGCAGGTGAAAAAGGACGAGCTCTACAAATATATCCTGCAGGACCTCGACGAGGCCATAGACACGCTTCCGGCGTCTTATTCGAAGAACTGGGGTACGCGCTACACTAAATACACTGCACTCGCACTCAAGGCGAAGGCAGCGATGTACTTCGGTGATTGGCAGGGAGCGGCAGACGCCGCAGGCGAGGTCATCGCATCGGGCAAATTCTCTCTCGTGGACGATTACAGGTTCCTGTTCTCGGTAGACGGAGAAGGATGCAGTGAATCCCTTATGGAGATAGAAGGTTCCGATTTGGGCCAGAACAGCGGCGAGGCGCCTTACCTCCTATATGCTTATTATCAGGGACCTCGTAACAATAGTCCGTCAAATATGCAGGGTTGGGGCTTCAATGTGCCGAACGATAACCTGAAGGCTTTCCTGAGCGGCAGGGGGGATGCCAAGCGTATCTCCGTCACTTATCTCGAGAGAGGAACTACCACTCCTGAAGGAGATTACATCTCAGACAAGTGTCCTAATCCTTATTATAACGGAAAGGTCTATACGCCAAGCAGCTATAATACTTTTAATACGAACGCCTATGGTTACGACCATAATATAAGGCTCATTCGTTATGCGGAAGTGCTTTTGATATATGCCGAGGCGCTTGCTAACGGCAAATCTACGGACAAGTGCACTCTCAGTGCCGACGATGCACTCCATCAGGTGCAGAATCGTGCGGGAATCGCCACTACTGCTGCCAGCCTTCAGAACATTTGGGATGAGAGAAGGGCTGAGCTGGCTCTGGAGAACAACCGCATATTCGATTTGATTCGTCTGGGTAAGGTAGGGGAAGTGGTCGGAGAGAAGATTCCGGCTGCGAAGACTAATTTCCATTCGTTTTTCCCTATCCCGTCGGAACAGATCACCCTTAACAAAGCCCTCGTGCCATCACCTGGGTATGTATATTAAACAATTAAAACAAACCAATATTAATTAATTATCGTTATGAAAAAGATTTATGTATTCGGCGCAGCAGCGCTTGCACTTTGCGCCATCTCTTGTAACAAAGAGAACAACGGACCTGACACTCCTAACGGAAAGCCGGAGATCACCGTAGCTAAGGACGCTCTCGTAGCATACCTTCCTTTCGAAAACGAGACAGCAGGTACTGCAGTGCTTACACTTGCTGACAAGGGTAAGACCACAGAGGCGAACTTCGTAGAAGGCCGTACCGGAAAATGCTTCCAGGGTGGTGAGAACCAGTATCTTATCTACAGCGTTCCTGCAGATAGCCCTATCAGAACCATGAAGGGATTCACATACTCAGCTTGGGTAAACCAGCCTGAAATCCCACAGTCACAGGAGCCTGTTCCTATGTATTTCCAGCTCTCTAACCTCGATAAGGACGCTCCTGACCACTTCTGGGGAAACATCGGTTTTGCAGTAGACCGCACAGCTGAGGGCGCAGGTTATCTTACTTATAAGACCTGCTTCCGTCACGGACAGGACGGTGCCATCTGGAAGACTTGGAACGGAGACTACGGCGAGTGCTTCCCTGCAGGACGCTGGAATCACCTCGTTTACTCTTACAACAACGAGACTTCAGAGTTCCACGTATATGTAAACGGAGCTGACGTAACTCCTGAAAATGCAGTAGCTTGCGTAATGAGTGAGAAACCTGCCGGAGACCTCGAGTTCATCGGTGCAGACCAGATCGTCATCGGCGCTTGGCTTCCTAAGATTCTCGACGGAGCAGCTGACAAGTGGATGGGCTGGATGGACAAGTCTCAAATCGACGAGTTCCGCCTCTACAGCCGCGCTCTTACAGCTGATGAGGTTTCACAGCTCTACAGAGCAGAGGTAGCTAACATCAACGAGTAGTTATTTAATTAAGGGTGGGCCCGTCGAGATTCGGGCTCTCCCTTTCATTTTATTTATGAAAAGAGGACTTAAGTTATTATTATTCTTATTCTTTCCTTTGCTTTCAGCCTGCGTCTTTTCTGAAAAGGAAGCGCCAGTGGAGAAGGCGGAGATGGTGTCCGTCGTTTTCAACGGCAAGACCATTCCACCTACCAAAGTTCCGATGGGCGTGAGCGGCAGCGTAGAATATGTCCTGACATTTACGAAGAACCTGGACATAAACGATTTCAACACCGCCCTTGTTACTTGTAACGGAACCAGCCTATCAGCGTTCGATTTCAGCGCCGAGGGAAAGGAGCTTCACATAAAGTCGAATACAGCCTTGCCTTTTTTCAAGAAAATCTCGATTAACCTATACGCAGGAAAAAACTTAGGCGTAAACTTAAGCGAAAACTATAAACTGTCCTTCGTTACGGAGTACGACCCTTCGGACAAATTCGAGAGAATCTCGAAGGACGAACTTTTCGAAAAGGTTCAAAAACAGACATTTTCATATTTCTGGGATTATGCGCATCCGACGTGCGGGCTTGCCAGGGAAAGGCTTGGCTCGGGGAACACAGTTACGACGGGCGGCTCCGGATTCGGACTAATGTGCATCCCGGTAGGCGTGGAACATGGGTGGATTACCCGCGAACAAGGCGCGCAGCATCTGCTTAAGGCAGTCACGTTCTTAGGTGAAAAGGCTCAGCGTTTTCACGGCGCGTGGCCGCATTGGCTTGACGGGCAGAGCGGTAAGGCACTCGCATTCGGTACTTATGACGATGGGGCGGACTTGGTGGAAACCGCATTTCTGGTAGAGGGCCTGCTCACCGTAAAAGAGTATTTCGACGGGAATACCCCCGTCGAGAATGAGTTGAGAAACCGCATTAGGACGCTCTGGGAAGAAGTGGAGTGGACGTGGTTTCAAAACGGAGGTCAGAAGAAACTCTTCTGGCATTGGTCTGAAAATTACGGGTGGAAGATGAATATGCCCATCTCGGGCTGGAACGAGGGCCTTATAGTCTATGTCCTCGCAGCTGCATCTCCTACTTTCCCTATAGAAAAAGACGTGTATGAACAGGGCTGGGCGCACGATGGAAACATCTATTTCAATCCGCGCTCACCTATGTTCTTCGCGCATTATTCCTTCCTGGGGCTCGATCCTCGAAACCTGAAGGACAAATATGCCGACTACTGGCAAGTGAATGTAGCCCACGCCACGGCCAATTATGAGCATTGTGCCAATTCTTCCGGAGACTACGGCTATAGCTCGCGCTGCTGGGGACTTACGGCATCGGATTATTATAAGGGCTACACGGCATCCTCGCCATCGAATGATACAGGTACCGTCGCACCTACTGCATCTCTCGCAGATTTTCCGTATCTTTCGGAACATTCCGAGGACGCTATGGAATATTTTTACTATGTGTTGGGAGACAGGTTATGGGGAGAGTACGGATTCAAGGACTCATTTGCCCTTAAGGAGCAGTGGTTTGCCTCTTCCTATATAGCCATAGACCAAGGCCCTATAGTGATAATGATGGAAAACTATCGCACGGGCCTGTTGTGGAACTACTTTATGCGGAACGAGGACGTGCGCCGCGGATTGGATAAATTAGGATTTACTTATTAACAGTTTTAATATGAAAAATATACTAAAAACTATGCCTTTAATGCTTATGTGCGCCGCTTGTGCAGTGGACAAGAGTGCGGACAAGCAGATGGATAGCTTCATTGACGCTCTTATGAAGCAGATGACTGTCGAAGAGAAGATAGGCCAATTGAACCTTCCCGTGGCCGGTTCCATAATCACCGGTGAGGGAAAGAGCGTCGATGTCGATGAGCGAATCGCAAACGGCGAGGTAGGAGGCCTGTTCAATGTCAAGGGCGCTGCGGAAATCCGTAGGTATCAGCAGATTGCCGTGGAGAAATCCAGACTTGGCATTCCTCTCATCTTCGGTATGGACGTAATCCACGGCTACGAGACCGTGTTCCCGATTCCGCTCGGATTGGCCTGTTCATTCGACATGGACGCAGTCGAGGAATCGGCCAGAATCGCTGCTGCAGAGGCTTCTGCCGACGGTATCGCGTGGACATTTAGCCCTATGGTGGATTTGAGCCGTGACCCGAGATGGGGAAGAGTCAGCGAGGGAAATGGTGAAGACCCATATCTCAATTCTCGAATCGCCGAGGCTATGGTATATGGCTACCAGGGTCGTCCTGGCGCTCAGTTTGCCGAGAATAATCAGATAATGGCTTGCGTAAAGCACTTTGCGCTATATGGCGGTGCCGAGGCAGGTAGGGATTACAATACCGTGGACATGTCCCGTCAGCGTATGTTCAACGAATATATGACAGGATATAAATCGGCTGCAGATGCTGGAGCAGGTAGCTTTATGGCTTCCTTTAACGTGGTAGACGACGTGCCTGCCACCGTGAACAAATGGCTCCTTACCGACGTGCTGCGCGACCAGTGGGGCTGGGACGGATTCGTAGTTACGGACTATACCGGAATAGCCGAATGTATGGCCCACGGTGTGGGTGATTTCCACGAGGTCGGCGTAAAGGCGTTGAAGGCAGGAATCGATATGGATATGGTTTCCGAAGCTCTTCTTTCGCAGACCAAACCGGCTCTCGAAAACGGTGAGGTGTCCATGAAGGAATTGGACAGAGCTTGCCGTAGAGTCTTGGAGGCCAAGTATAAATTGGGCCTGTTCGATGACCCGTACCGATTCTGCCGTGAGCAGGAAGCGGCCAAGTTGCTTCGCTGCGAGGAGTTTCGCGCCGCTGCCCGTCGCATTTCCGCTGATTCTTACGTGCTCTTGAAAAATGACGGCGTGCTGCCTTTGAAAAGGAAAGGCACGGTGGCTGTGGTGGGTCCATTGGCCCGTACGGCAGAAAATATGGCAGGTACCTGGAGCGTAGCAGCCCGTCACAGTGAGTGCACGACTCTGGTGGACGGAATCAAGGCTGTGGCCGGAAAGGACGTTAACGTCTTGTATGCCAAGGGGGCCAATCTCTGCTCTGATTACGATCTGGAGATGCGCTCGACTATGTTCGGCCGCGAACTTGGCAGGGATTCCAGAACCGACAAGCAGTTGCTGGATGAGGCGCTGAAGGTGGCTCGCAGGAGCGATGTGATAGTGGCAGCGCTCGGCGAATCTTCGGAGATGTCGGGCGAGAGCTCTTCCAGAAGTGATATCAGCATCCCGGACGTACAGAAGACGCTTCTTAAGGAATTGCTTAAGCTCGGCAAGCCGGTAGTCCTGGTTCTTTTCGACGGACGTCCTCTTACCATCGAGTGGGAGTCGCAGAATGTTCCGGCTATCCTGAATGTTTGGTTCGGAGGCAGTGAGTCGGCTTATTCCATCGCAGACGTGCTTTTCGGAGATGTGAACCCGTCGGGCAAATTGGCCATGACATTCCCGAAGAACGTGGGACAGATTCCTATTTATTACGCACATAAGAATACCGGTCGTCCTCTGAGCGGCCCTGACGGTAACGACAAGTGGTTCATCAAGTTCCGTTCTAACTACCTCGATGTGGACAATGACCCGGTCTATCCATTCGGCTATGGTCTCAGCTACACTACGTTCGAGTACGGTCCGGTGGTTCTTTCTTCTGATTCTATGGGTGTTGACGGTACGCTTACTGCAAGCGTGACGCTTAAGAATACCGGAAACGTGGCCGGAAAGGAAGTGGTTCAGATGTATATTCAGGACGTAAAGGCGAGCGTGTCTCGTCCTGTTCGTGAGCTTAAGGGATTCGAGAAGGTGAGCCTTGCTCCAGGTGAAAGCAGAACGGTTAAGTTCGAAATCACTCCCGAAGCTTTGGAATTCTGGAATCAGCAGATGGAGTACGGCGCCGAGAAGGGCGAGTTCAGAGTCTTCATAGGAGGAGATTCCACCACGAAGAATATGGCAAGTTTTACCTTGTTATAATATTTTTTTGATGATTGATTGTTGTCGAGGCCCGGCTTATGTCAGGCCTCGATTTTTTTAATTATTTAATTATGTTAATGATTTATGAAATATTTTGTATATTTGGTGTGGTTTAATAATTAAATAATTTTATTATGAGAAGATTGTTCGTCTGGGCTATCATCACTTGCTTGTTCTTTTCGTGTAAACAAGTCGAAAACGATATCGTTACATATATATCGTTGGATGAATCTAATCTGGTGACATTGGATTTGGAGAATGAGGATTGGGTGATTTTGGACTCACCAAAACCTATAGGTCGTCTGTTTTTAGCCGTATTCGAGGACAATTACTTTTTATTGAGGTCACAAGAAGAGTTGTATTTATATACCTGCGATGGTCAATTCGTAGCGAAAGTCTCAAAGGAAGGACGAGGTAATAGCGAGTATATGGGTATTCTGGATTTCGGCTTCATAGACAATAAGGTTTATTTATACGACACGCAAGAAAAAAAAGTAATGTTTTTCGATCTCTTCGGAAGATTTCTTAATTATAGTCCTATAATAAATAGTTATAGTGGTTCTTTTCAATCCATTATTAAACTTGGGGACGAATATATAGGGAAAAGGATGTTTCGAGGTGTGCCGGGTGATCCGGAATTGGCAGTTTTCGATAGGGATTTCTGTTACATAAAAAATATAAATGCTAGTATGCGTCTTCGCTCCGGCCGTTATTATGGTGAACCATTTGCTGCTTATACATCAAAGTCTGTGTTATATAATCGTTCATTCGATAATAAGATATACGAAGTGACTCGCGATACCGCAAAGGTTCGTTATTCGATAGATTTTGACACGGAGACCATTGATATCAACAAATTCTATGATGAGTCGGATATTGTTAAATCCATCAATGCAAAGGGAGGTACGTATTCAACTTTAATACAGGATATGGAGTATAAAGATGGCCTTCTATCTTTTAACTATTTGTATGCCAAGGATAAAAATGGTTGTAGGGTTGCTGTATATGACAGTGCTACAGAACGTGCTTGGCATTATCGAATTTCATCCGATGAATATGTTAAAGACGCATATGCTCACAACGGACAGATATACGTCTTTACGGCTGGCGACGAGAATAAGACGAAACTATACCGTCTTCCTATTTCTCGTAGGTGAAACGGGCGGTGAAGTGGGGTAGGCCGTTGACGCGCCCTTCGAAAAGGACGATGGTCGACGCCTCGTCTTCACGGACTTTCCTGTAGATGTCCACGACCTCGCCTCCGCGAGTCTCTTTATTAAAGTTAATTTCCACTATGTGAGGGAAATTATCCCTAAGAAGCTCTTCCGGAAGGCAATCCATGGCCCACGTGACATAACTGGTGTTGTTAGCGTGTCCGATGAAGTCCACGTCGGAATATTTCACCGTGTGGCTTGCCACCAGTTCGCTATCCTTAGGCACCACTATCTTTCCCGCATTTTCTTCCAGTGCGTCGTCCGTGCACTGAGGGGTAATGTCGTACCACCTGTCCAATTCATCCGTTCTGAATAGCGAGCGGGTCTTCGTGTTCAGCGTTATCCACGAACTCGTGCCATCCACCAGAGTCGAGCCGTCTTCGCCGAGCATACGGTAATCCCTGATGAAATACAGGCCGTTCACCCCTTTATGCCAAGTGTGAAACTCGACACGGTCCTTCCACATCGGGACCTTGTGGAATACGAGCTTCGTTCGGCTCAGAACCCAGGCCAATTCGTGCTCGGCCAAGTCCTCGAAGCCGAAATGCAAGACGCCGGCAGCCTCCATAGCCATCTCCTGTGCGATGGACATAAAGCAAGAAGGACGAAGTCTCTGCTTGAAATCAACCAGATAGCTGGGAATATTCAGGGGAACGATATGTTTGTTTTCCATCTTTATTTCTTTTTTTCTAAAATCTGTGTAAATTTACAAAATTTTGGCAAAGTTTTAGTACTATTGAAACGAATAGTTGGATTTGATAATAATAATTAGTGTATTAAATAATTATGAAAAGAATCATTTTAATTGCAACTGCACTCTTGGCAGGAATCGGGCTTTATGCACAGCAGATGCCACCTATTCCTGTAGATGAGGCGGTGCGCATAGGTCAGCTTGAAAACGGGCTCACCTATTACATCAGACACAACGAAGAACCTAAGGGGCAGGCCAATTTCTACATTGTCCAGAAAGTAGGTTCCATTCTGGAGAATGAAGAGCAGAGGGGATTGGCCCACTTCCTCGAGCATATGTGCTTTAATGGCACGGAGAATTTCCCCGGCAACTCGCTGATTAGCTATCTCGAGTCCATCGGAGTGAAGTTCGGTGCTCAGTTGAACGCATATACCTCCATCGACGAGACTGTCTATAATATAGATAACGTCCCGGTAGTGAAATATCCTACTTCCATCGATTCTTGCCTTCTCATCTTGCACGACTGGGCAGGAGCGCTTCTTCTTCAAGATACGGAGATAGATAAGGAAAGGGGAGTCATCCACGAGGAGTGGCGTAGCCGTCAGAACGCTCAGATGAGAATGTTCGACAAGATCCTTCCTGCAGTCTATCCTAATAACAAGTATGGCGTTCGTATGCCGATTGGCCTGATGGAAGTGGTGGACAATTTCCCTTATGACGTGCTCCGCTCTTACTATCACACTTGGTATCGTCCTGACCAGCAGGGTATCGTAGTGGTAGGTGACGTGGACGTAGATGCAGTCGAGGCTAAGATTAAGGAAGTGTTCTCAACGCTGCCTGCAGCTGCCCCAGATGCTCCTGAAAGAGTCTATACTCAGGTAGAGGACAATGAGGCACCTATCATAGCTACTGCCACGGATAAGGAGCAACCTTATGCGATGACTTATATCTTCTTGAAGCACCCGGCTATCCCTAACGAGGCTAAGACTACCATGGACTATGCTATCCTTCAGTACGTTAATAATATGGTAGCGTCTATGGCTAATGCCCGCATCGCTGAGATGACACAGGCAGCCGACCCTGACTTTATGGACGCCGGCATAGAGGACGGCGACTTCTTCCTCTCTAAGACTTGTGGCGCATATACCGGTGTGGTAGTATACGATGAGAACCAGATGTCCCGTGCCGTGAAGAGCCTTTATCGCGAAATGCTCCGCATCGTTCGTAACGGATTTACCGCAAGCGAGTACGAGCGTGCACGCGCAGATTATATGTCTTCTCTCGAAAGTGCATATAATCAGAGAGAAAAGAAGGACAGCAGGGAGTACTGCAGCGAGCTCGTGCGTCATTTCATAGACAATGAGCCTATCCCTGGCATCGAGAACGAATTTGCGTTGATGTCCCAATTGGCCCCGAACATTCCTGTAGAGCTCATCAACCAGCTCGTAGCCGAGGAGTTCGATATAGAGAATAATCTCGTAGTCGTGAATATGCTCCCTGAAAAGGAAGGTCTCGTATATCCTACGGATGCAGAGATTCTCGATGCTCTCGAGTCTGTAAAGGCTGAAGAGATAGCTCCTTACGAGGATAAAGTGAGCGACAAGCCGTTAGTTTCGAAACTTCGTAAGGCCGGTAAGGTTAAATCTAGCGAAGAGGTACTTTTCGGATATAAGAAGATAACTCTTTCCAACGGAGTTAACGTTTATTTCAAATCTACCGAGTTGAATAAGGACGAGGTACTCGTCAGGGCATTCAGCCGCGGTGGTACTTCACTTTATTCTGACAGCGAGGCCATCACGCTTTCATCTGTCAGCGGCTTGATGGAGATAGGCGGTCTGGGCGACTTTAGCTCTACCGAACTCACTAAGGCATTGGCAGGTAAGAAAGTAGGAACCGAACCTTATGTAAACATTACGGAAGAAGGAATCAATGGTTACTCTACTCCGAAAGACATCGAGACGCTCTTCCAGCTTTACTATCTGTACTTTACAAAGCTTCGTAGCGACGACCAGGCCTTCGCATCGTGGAAGACCAAGACTTCAGCGGCTTTAGCAAACGTACAGGCACAGCCTATGACGGCTTTCTCTGACTCTCTGGCTAATGTAGTATATACGAACCCTCTTCGCGCGCGTTCTATGAAATACGAGGAAGTGGAGAAAGTGGACTACAAGAGAGCTATGGCCATCGCGAAAGAGCGCTTCTCGAATGCTGCCGACTTCAACTTCGTGATTACCGGAAACCTTAAGGAAGAGGAACTCCTTCCGCTTCTCTGCAAATACGTCGGTTCACTTCCTACTAAGAAGGCAAGAGAGCATTATAATAGCGTAATAGATTACAAGTCAGGAGTGAACAACTGTGAGTTCGTAAAGGAGATGCAGGACCCAATGGTTCTTAACTTCTTTATGTACAATGCTCCGGCAGTCTATAACCTGAAGGAGGATCTCACTATGGATTTGCTTTCTTCTACGCTCGAACTCATTCTTCACGAGGAGATTCGCGAGAAAGAGGGTGGTACCTATGGAATCAGCGCTTCCGCTTCCATAAATCCTGAGCCTATCAAGAAGGCTACCCTTCAGATCGTCTACCAGACAGACCCTGCCCGCTACGAGTATCTCAACTCTCGCGTAGAGGAGATCGTAAAGGAGTTCGCAGTCAGCGGTCCTCGTGCCGAGGATATCGCCAAGACTAAGGCCAATATGGTAAAGAACCACGAAGAGAACCTTCAGAACAATGCTTATTGGTCAGGCCTTATGCAGCGTTACATCCGCTACGGAGTCGATTTCTTCGATGGCTATAACGAGACTCTGGAATCCATCACCGCAGACGACATTAAGGCTGCCCTGAACCAGATAATCGAGGCCGGCAACTACGCTACCGTAGTTATGGTCGGTGAGAAAAAGTAAGCAGATACTGGGCGGAGTAGTAGCTTCCCATTATAAGGAATTCCATAGTGGGAAAACTGCCGCAGAGTACCCGAACTAGTATCAGCGAATCTGAAAATATAAATAGCGCCGCGCCGATGATGAGTTTTCTCTTGTCGGCGCGTCGTGTATATATGGTGGCGAGAAGATTTCCGAGCAGAAGCATCGCGTAGCCCCCGAGGAAAAACGGCAGCAGTGCAGGCGCGACGCCCTTACGTGACGGGAAAGATTTCGACCATTCGAGAATGTAGCAGATGTGGGCGAGTGCGAAGAAACTGATTTGTAGCAAGAAGGGAAGTCCCTGTGCCAATTCCAGCTTGCTCACGACATCTCCTGCCATCGAAAATAGCAGTGCTCCTACGATGAGCGCGCCTTTTTTCACGGCCAATGCCCTTATAGTCAGCAGGCCAATCGGCAGTGCCTTCATAAAGATGGGTATGGCGCCTTTCTCGTTCATAAATACGAACAAGTATAAAACGGCGGCCAATGCGAAGAGCAGGTCCGCTATGTAAAATCTTTTTTCATTCATAATGATATAAAGGTAGTTATTTTTGGCGATATTTTTAGTATATTTGCTATGTTAACGGTTTGTGGCCTTTATTGATTGAATGGAAGAAGAAGTTAAACTATTTCCTCTCGATCCCGAGAAACTTTATTATTCAAATGACGAACTGACCCTCGATACTGAAGAAGGGCCGGTTACGTATAAGATGGGAATATGGATTTGTAAGGATCCGGTTCGCATTCATAGGATGATTATTAAAGAGAAATGCCTAAAAGTAGACGAAATGGAAGTTTTCAATCCTCTGGAAAGTAAACTTCGCCGGGCAGACCCGGATTATTTCAAACGCTATATGGGACTTAAGCTCGTCATCGACTATCCCGGTTATGGTACCGGGATAATGGCTCGTATTCCTTTCGAGACCGACCCTGTAGGATTCTACAAATGGTGGCGTAAGGGAAAGCACGAGGACAAGGTTTATCTGAATCTACCTAATCAGATAAGACTTTTCCAGAAGGTGGCCATGATGGAACCGAAGATTATTCTAAAAAAAGATCTTGAAATAGTTAAAGGTTGATAATATGGAAAAGACCACTTGCTTACACGATGCCCACATAGCCTTGGGCGCTGTAATGAGCCCGTTTGCAGGCTTCGATATGCCTATCCGCTATCCGGCAGGCATAATCTCGGAACATAAGGCGGTTAGGGAAAATGTCGGAGTGTTCGACGTCTCTCATATGGGAGAGATTTTCGTGAGCGGAGACGATGCCGCCCGTTTTGTCAACCATATCTTTACAAACGACATAAGCGGAATGCCTATGGGCAGCATACTCTACGGTATGATGCTATACCCCGACGGCGGAACCGTAGATGACTTGCTGGTATATCGCCTGTTCGAGGAGAATTCCTATCTTCTCGTGGTAAATGCCGGTAACATCGATAAGGATTACGAATGGATACTCGAACAGTCTAAGGACTATCGTGTTGTGATAAGCAATCAGAGCGAAGACTGGGGGCAGCTTGCCGTTCAGGGACCGCTCTCCGAGAAGGTAGTCGTGGATTTGCTGGGCTATAAGGGCGCGAGCGGGTTGTCATTCTATACATTCGATATCGAAGACGGGGACATCGTGAGTCGCACCGGATACACCGGAGAAGACGGTTTCGAGATTTATGCTCCGACCTCGAAGATAGTCAGTATGTGGAATGCGCTTATGGAAGCCGGAGTGCAGCCTTGCGGCTTGGGATGCCGTGATACGCTTCGTTTCGAGGCAGGACTTCCTCTCTATGGCGACGAACTTTCGGAATGCATCTCTCCGGTTATGGCCGGTCTTTCGATGTTCTGCAAAATGGATAAGGAAGAGTTCATAGGAAAGGAAGCGCTTGGCCGTCAGAAAAGCGAAGGCGTTCAGGAAAAGATCGTAGGACTGGAGGTTAAGGATAGGGCTATCCCGCGTGCTGGCTATGTGGTGGAGAACTTGGAAGGCAAGCAGGTGGGCGTAGTGACTACCGGCTATCATAGCATAAGTCTCGACAAGAGCCTGGCATTCGCACTGGTAGATGCTGCGTATGCAGCTTTGGGAACTCCGCTTCAGGTGAAGATTCGTAATAAGGTGTTCCCTGCAGAAGTAATTAAGAAAAGATTTTATCAGACTAACTATAAGAAATAATTCAATAATGAGTAAGATTATTCCAGGACTCCTTTACAGTGAGTCACACGAGTGGGTGAAAGTAGATGGCGGCGTAGCCATCATCGGAGTTACAGATTATGCACAGAGCGAATTGGGTGATATCACCTATGTGGATATGCCGCAGAAAGGTGACGAGGTGACTAAGGAATGCGAGTTGGGCGCTTTGGAAAGCGTGAAGACCGCAGCCGACCTCATCAGCCCTGTCAGCGGAACTGTAGTCGCTACTAATAATCAGGTGGAAGACGATCCTTCGCTTATCAATTCAGACCCTTATACTAATTGGATAGTTAAGGTGGAAATGTCTGACGTTAAGGAATTGGATTCTCTTTTAAGCGCCGCAGCATACGAGAATATCCTATAATTTTTATCAAATATGGCTGAGCATTTTGCATATTTTCCTCATACAGAGAAAGATATAAACGAAATGTTAGAAAGGATATCGCTAAGTTCTCTTGAGGACTTGTATAGCGATGTCCCTTCTGATTTTATATACAAAGGTGAATATGACCTCCCTGAGGCTATGAGCGAGGAGGAATTGCGTCGATTCTTCGGCGAACTCGCTAAAAAGTCTCCTAAGAAAAAGGTTTTCGTGGGACAGGGAGCATACGACCATTATACTCCATCGGTGATAGAGTATATATGCTCTCGCAGTGAGTTCCTTACTGCCTACACTCCGTACCAAGCCGAGATCTCGCAGGGTACGTTGAGGTATATCTTTGAGTATCAGAGTATGATATGCGAATTGACTGGTATGGACGTCTCTAATGCGTCTATGTACGATGGTGCTACTGCCGCTGCTGAGGCGATGAGGCTTTGTGTGTCGTCGTGCCGAGGCCGTAATAAGGTGCTGGTAAGCGAGTCGCTGCTTCCTAACATAGTCGAGACGCTTAAGACCTACGCTCATTTCGCGGGGATAGAATTGGCATACATTCCTGTCGAGGAAGGCGAAACTTCCCACAGAGCGCTGGAGGGGATGTTAGGAGCTGACGTGGCCGGAGTCATCGTGCCGTCGGTGAACAGGTTCGGCGTGGTGGAAGACCACGAAGGATTTAGTGCGCTCATTCACGAAGCCGGCGCCTATATGGTGGAATACTGCGACCCGAGTACATTGGCAGTAGTCAAGACTCCGGGCGAATGGGGTGCCGACGTGGCTGTGGGCGATGGTCAGAGTCTGGGCATTCCACTATGCTACGGTGGTCCGTACGTGGGCTTTATGGCGTGTCGAAACGAGCTTATGAGAAAGCTTCCGGGACGCGTCGTGGGCCAAACTCTGGATAAGGAAGGTCGTAGAGCCTATGTGCTTACGCTTCAGGCTCGTGAGCAGCATATTCGCCGCGAGAAGGCTACTTCGAACATTTGCTCCAACCAGTCGCTTATGGCGCTTTGGGTAACGGTTTACCTCTCGCTTATGGGACCGCGCGGAATGAAACGCGTGAACGACCTGAGCTTCGAGGGCGCGCATCTTCTTAAAAAGGAGCTTCTCGAAACCGGACTCTTCGAAGACGTACTTTCCGACAAGCCTTTCATTAAGGAATTCGTGCTCAAGCCATTGTGCGATGTGACCGCTCTTCAGGAGGCTCTCTCCGATGCCGGTTATTTCGCCGCGCTTCAGACTGCCGAAGGCTATGTTACGTTCTGTGTCACGGAAAAGTATACAGAAGACGACATAAAAGGACTTGTAGAAGTGGTAAAATCTTTAAAATAGGGGAGTTATGAAGTATTACGATAAACTGATCCTCGAACTTTCCCAGAGCGGAAGAACAGGATTTTCCCTTAGGGAGGCACACTCGGAAGTGCAGCTTCCCGAGAATTTGAAAAGAAAGACGGCGCTCAATCTGCCGGAAGTAAGCGAGCCCGACGTGGTTCGTCACTATACTAACCTGTCCCAGATGAATTTCGGCGTGGATACCGGATTCTACCCTCTGGGTAGTTGTACGATGAAGTACAATCCTAAGATTAACGAGGAACTCGCACACATTCCGGAATTTACAGGCGCACATCCTCTTATGCATTCCGAAGGATTGGAAGAGGTGTATCGTCTGGCAGACAAATACTTGGCAGCCATTACCGGGATGTCCCATTTTACATTCCAGCCTTGCGCGGGAGCACACGGAGAACTTACCGGACTTATGCTTATGCGCGCCTACCACGAATCCAGGGGTGACGAGAAACGTAAGCGCATAATAGTTCCCGACAGTGCTCACGGAACTAACCCTGCGAGCGCCGCCATGTGCGGACTCGACGTAGTAGTGGTGAAATCGGGCGAAAATGGGCTCGTAGACGTGGAGTCGCTCAAGCCTCTTCTCGGGGACGACTTGGCCGGAATAATGCTTACGAACCCTAACACCCTCGGACTTTTCGAGCGCGACATTAAGGAAATCGCATCGCTCGTGCACGAATGCGGAGGACTTCTCTATTACGACGGAGCCAATATGAACCCTCTTCTGGGCGTAGTACGTCCTGGCGATATGGGATTCGACATTATGCACTTGAATCTGCACAAGACCTTCTCTACCCCTCATGGAGGCGGTGGCCCGGGAAGCGGTCCTGTGGGCGTAAACGAAAAATTGGCCGGGCTTCTTCCTACCATCCGCACATCCGGATTCCACGGTAATACTGGCGTGATAATCAAGGCATTGGCATACATCCTGTCCCTCGGACGCGAGCATATTCGCTTGGTAGGAAAGCTGGCGACCTTGAATGCCAATTATATAAAGGAGTCCCTGCGTGACAGTTACCTACTGCCTATAGACAGCGTCTGCAAGCACGAATTCGTCTTCGACGGACTTCGCGAGCCTAACGGAGTGACCACTCTGGACGTAGCCAAGCGATTGCTGGATTATGGATTCCACGCTCCTACCATCTATTTCCCGCTGCTCTTCCATCAGACCATAATGATAGAGCCTACCGAGACAGAATCGAAAGAGACGATGGATGGATTTATCGAGGTTATGGAAAAGATAGCACGCGAAGCGAAGGAAGACCCTGAACTTCTCAAGACTGCGCCGCACAATACTCCGGTCTCAAGACCTGACGAGACTTTGGCTGCGCGTCGTCCTATTCTTCGCTGGACTCCGGAATCATAGAATATCATCGATTACCACTGTGTCATCTTCCACGTGGAATTTGACATCCTTATCATAAAAGAGC
>URCV01000042.1 GCA_900546445.1 uncultured Bacteroidales bacterium
AGATACGAATAATTAATGAAAAACGAAGGCCGACTGTCAATTCAGCCGGCCTATCGTGATTTTAGTTGGTTTCCTGGAGGAAACTAAAGTCTCTCGGTCCGTGACAGTTCTTTACATATAAAAACACTATATCTAATTGTTCTTTTATGTCGTCATACCCTTTGACTTCGGAGTGGATTTTTTCTCTAATTTCTGTAATTGGTATTCTATTAAGTACAAAGTCGGAAACTGCATCAAGATTCATCGGCTCTTTGTGTTTCATCATATTGTAGACCACTACGCATTTACCTAAATATACTTCGGCGTCATAATTATTTGTGGCCTGTATTCCTAGGAGTACGGATAAAAAATAGATAATAGTAGTGCCATATTACATAATGAGATTTAATCTTCGCTACTGCTGCCGTAGAAACTGTCGTCTATAATCGTAGTCAAATACCATCGGCCATTTACAAATCTAAATATGTGACTATTACTAAGATCTGTGTCTTGGATTTGGACGGTAACCTTCATCATATAAGGGCTTAGCTGCTCTACTATCATTCTGCAATTCGTGAGGTCGAATTCGATGGGAATAAAATCTTTCTTTTCTATGGATTGAAGATAATATCCGCTGGTCGAATCGTATCTCAAATATAGTAAGGGAAACATTACCGACTCTTGCTGAGAAGAAGTGTCTTTATAAAATGTTTCGATAGATTCCCCGAAACCTCTGTTCTCGGGTGCTACATTCATACTAGGTGTCAATGCAAGCAATAAGAATAGTAAATGTAACATAATAATGTAAATCTCTTATATTTAGTTTTTGATACGTAGATACTTCGTTCCGAATCTATATGCAAGATACGGATAATTTCTTACATTTGTGTGTTCTAAAGTGGGTAAATATGAAAAAAGGGTTATTTGGTTTACTTATTATGTGGTGTAGTATCATTAATGCTTATGCTCAGGAAGATACTACTTCTGTCGAAAAACGTGACGATTATTATGTTGGGACGCATTGCAGTATAACGCGCTTGGGGCTTTGGGGATTCGATGTGCATAAAGACAACAGGTTAATTTTAAGTGCAGATTTTGATAACGGCCAAATGTTAAGCTTAGCTTATAATAGTGAGCCGAACGATTTGCCCATTCTATCAGGTATTGAAACGGAAAATCCGGGACATAAGTATAAGTGGAAATGCAAAAGTATAGATTTTTACCCAAGTGGAAATTTAAGAAGTTCCGGGATATTGCTACACGACAAAAGCCTTATAGATTACACCTGCTTTGAATATGGTGAATGGAAGAAATATGAGGATCACGGAGTGACGGTTCAGCAGTCCCATCATATAGCAGGCGTTAGTATTTATGAAACGCTACTTGACGGAAAACTGAATGGAACTCAAGTAATAATGAACAGTTCTTTGCTTCTCCTGTATAGGATTAATTATTATAAATCGGGAACATTATGTGCTCAATTTATGTTTGATGGTAAGAACCGCCTTAAGGGCATAGCCTATGACATCGCTCCAAACGATCTTTCCGAAGAGTACGAATACAAATGTACATATATCGAATATGGTGTAGACGGCACTAAGCTTAGTAGCAGTGTTAAGCAATTCAACACTCCTTCAAAGTACGGCGGATTACAATTGCATTAATCTTTTCAGCTGGTTTTTCGGAGTGTCATTAAGTCGAATTAAAAGAGCCGGACAGATACTAAATCTGCCCGGCTCTTGATTACCAAGTTATTCTTTTAATAAGATCATTATCATTCTTATTCTCCTTCGCTACGTCGCCGAGATAGTCAACATTATATATGCCATCTCGTAGTTTATTCAAGTCAAAGGAAAAAACGGGACGAGGTAGAAAATTCAATACATATAATGTATTGTTTTTTATTTCAATTTTCTTGAAGTCTTTATAGAAAAAGAGCTCATCTGGTCCTGTTCTAAAGACTAAACCTTCCGTAATGAGTCGTGTTTTCTTAAGGTCATAGACTTCCAGATTCAACGTAAAGTCGAATGTGGTGAACTTGCACCTGAAGACGACATAAATGCCATAATCTCTTAGAGGCTTTTTTATCCAAATCCACTCGTTTTTATAACCACCATCGCGGAACTGCTGGTGAATCTGTAGCAACTCCTTTACGGGGACTTTAAATTCGTCTTCGGCGAATCTATATCCTCTCTCAAGACAAGATAGATAAAACTCATATCTATCCTCTAGCTTGGACATTGCATTATATGCGAGTTGTTCTTCTTCTGATAAGTGTAATAGGATATAAAGGACATCTTCGTGTATCAATTCGGCGCGTGTTTCGTCAGGAGTTATATCAACAGTTATCATATTGTAACTCCCGTCCCCGACTAGTTTAAGCGATCTGGACGACTTTAATATATAATTACATATAAACCTTGCATTAAAATCAAAATTATATGTATTAATAATCATTTCTTTTCTGTCACCGCGCAGTGAAATGTATCTGATTTTTTTCTCTTTTGTAATCATGGTATTTTGTGTATGTTTTCATCCAGTTCTCCCCTTTTGCGGAGCATATTTGCGCTTCATCCCCCCACATCCTGTCATGCTTTATCAGCCCTCTGGCATCCTCGATTCCGTGTATCAAAGAGCTGGTCTTGAATCCATTTGCAAGATACGAATAATTAATGAATTCTATTACGAGAAAGAGGCCGCAAATACGCGGCCTCTAAGTTTTATTCGTTATCGTAGATTTCTTCCTGTTTGTCGTCGTCTTCATCTTCTTCGTCGACTTCGTCATCGTCGTCTAGGAAGTCATCGTCATCTTCTTCGTCAGGGAGTCTGCGCCTTTCTTTAGGAAGGTCTTCGAAAGCCACATATCCATTATCGAACGCTGCAGGCTCCGGCCCTTTTGCGTCCGGCAGGAGTGTAGGAACGGTTATGGCGTTACCGCTCTGCTCGCCCTCAAGAGTGAGTATGACTCTTTTTTTCGATTGAGTATCGTAGTAGTAGTCAAATTTCACCGCACCGTCTTTCAAAGCCTTTTCGATAGTAACGTCGTCTACTGTTCCGAATCCCAAATCTATCAGGGCATAGCGAGCTACGACATTTTCGTCGGCATCGTAGGCCTTGAAGAGTATGGGTTGGTCGGCAGGAAAAGCCAAATCTGACTGTAACTGCTTGTGAAAGTGATATAATGAATTGGCAGAATTTACCTTGTAGATTCTGTAGAAGCCCTTAAGTCCAGGGAGTGTGACACGGAATTGATAAATCATAAGGCGAATATAAAAAGAAATTACTAAATTTGGATATTATGTCTGCAAATTCTGACGAATATTATAGCATAGAGGCCCCTTCGACAGGGATGTTTAAGGATCAGAAGAGTAAGTTCTACGCCTTCGCGTACCCTGTGGAAAGCGAGGCGGAGGTTAAGCGCCTGCTCGAAAACGTGAGGAACGAGTACCACGACGCCAGACATCATTGTTGTGCATATAGAATAGGGTGCGATGGGCAGAAATGGCGCGCAAGCGATGACGGAGAACCGTCAGGAAGCGCAGGCCGTCCTATTTTAGGCCAAATCGACAGCGCATCTCTTAGCGACGTGGCCGTCATAGTGGTTCGCTATTTCGGAGGAATAAAACTGGGCGTACCCGGACTCATAGCCGCATATAAAGCCGCGTGTGCCGACGCTCTGAATAATGCCACGCGAATAACCAAGATAGCGGGGAAGTGGTACACCCTTCGTTTTGACTATTCGTCTATGCCAGAAGTGATGAAGGTAGTAAAGGAAATGAACCTCCCTCAGCGTAATCAGGATTACGGTTGCGAGTGTTCCCTGGAAGTCCGCGTACGCACTTCACTCGATGCCGACTTCCTAAAGAAAGTTTCCGCCATCCCGAAAATGCTATGTAACGAAGAATAAATATAACCACTAATAACACTATTGTATAACACGTTTAATTCCTATAATCGGCACTATTCTAGTTTCGCTGGTGTCCTGTTATAAGGGTCAAGAATACTCAAATCAAAACCGTGTCCGAGTAGCGCCGTAAGATTGTTATAAATAAAGGCCAGTCGCGATGACTGGCCTGTGTTTGTATCAAGAACGAAACATTAACCTCCGAAGTTATCGTAGAGGATGTTCTCCGGTGGAACTCCCAAGCTGTCGAGCAGCTTGTTAACTGCGCCGACCATCATAGGAGGACCGCACATGAAGTATTTGATGTCCTCCGGTGCCTCGTGATCCTTAAGGTAGGTTTCATACATCACATTGTGAACGAAACCGGCTGTGTAAGAAACTCCGGCCTCATCTGCTGCAGGATCCGGACGGTCCAGGGCGAGATGGAACTTGAAGTTAGGGAATTCTTTTTCGATCTCTGCGAAGTCCTCCAGATAGAACGCCTCGACAAGCGCACGAGCTCCGTAGAAGAAGTGAACGGTGCGATTAGTCTTGAGCGTCTTGAAGAGCTCCATAATGTGAGAGCGAAGAGGTGCCATACCTGCACCACCACCCACGAATATGTATTCGACATCATCCGGGTCATTCTTAGGGAGAAGGAACTCTCCGTAAGGACCGCTGATGGTAACCTTGTCACCAGGCTTGCGGGTAAATACGTAAGACGAAGCTATACCAGGGTTGACAGGGAGAAGCTTAGGACCCTGCTCGCGAGGAACGCTGCGATCGAACGGTGGAGTAGCGATACGGACGTTGAGCTTGATGATTCCCTTCTCACCAGGGTAAGAGGCCATAGAGTAAGCTCTGATGGTAGGAGTAGGGTTAACGCTCTCGAGATTGAAGAAACCGAATTTCTCCCAATCCTTACGATACTCAGGCTCTACGTCGATGTCCTTAAAGTAAAGGTGATAAGCCGGAATGTCTATCTGAATGTACTCACCGGACTTGAACTCGAGGTTCTCGCCCTCCGGAAGCTTCACTGTAAACTCCTTGATGAATGTAGCGACGTTCTTGTTAGAGATAACCTCGCACTCGAGTTTTTTCACGCTCAATGCGCTCTCTGCCACCTGAATCTTCAGGTTATCCTTAACCTTTACCTGACAGCCGAGTCTCCAGCCTTCCTTAATCTGCTTGCGGTTGAAGAAACCGGTCTCGGTAGGGAGAATCTCTCCGCCACCTTCGAATACCTGAACCTTACACTGTCCGCAGTTAGCCTTACCGCCACAAGCGGAAGGAAGGAAAATCTGGTTGTTGGCAAGCGTACCCATAAGGTTTCCGCCAGGGGTAACGTCGAGGGTCTTCTTGCCGCCGTTAATGTCGATTTTAATAGTGCCCTTAGGCGTGATAGCTGTTTTTACAATCAGCAGGATAGCCACCAAAATCAGGATGACGACCACCATAAGCGCTATAGCTGAAATTAAAGTATTGCTCATAATTTCTGTCTCCTTTTTATAGTGAAATACCCATAAATGCCATAAATCCTATACCCATAAGGCCCACGGTGATGAATGTGATACCGGTGCCCTTGAGTCCTGCAGGGACGTTGCTGTAAGACATCTTCTCGCGGATGGCTGCAAGTGCCACGATGGCCAGATACCAGCCAAGTCCGCTACCCAGTGCATAGACTGCGCTTTCGCCTACATTGGCAAAGTCCTTCTGCTGCATAAACAACGCACCACCGAGGATGGCACAGTTTACGGCGATAAGCGGAAGGAAGATACCCAGTGATGAGTAGAGGGACGGCATGAACTTCTCCACTACCATCTCCACTACCTGCACGATAGCCGCGATGACGGCGATGAACAAGATGAAGCTGAGGAAGCTCAAGTCGACCGTGGCGAATTTCTCGCCCAGCCATACCAATGCTCCCGGCTTGAGTACGTATTCATTAAGCAAATAGTTGATAGGCAGGGTAATCAACAACACGAATACCACCGCGATACCCAGACCATTCGCTGTCTTAACATTCTTTGATACTGCCAGGTATGAACACATACCGAGGAAGTATGCAAATATCATATTGTCAACAAATATTGACTTTACGAATAAACTTAAAAGATCCATAATTCTTCTGTGTGTGTCTTATTATTATTCCTGAAGTGACTTGTCTATGCTTCTGTGAACCCAAACGACACATCCCAGAAGGATGAGGGCCATAGGTGGAAGAATCATAAGACCGTTGTTAGTATAACCGATGGCTGAAAGTACAGGAATACCGAAAAGGGTTCCGCTTCCGAGAAGCTCGCGGAAGAAAGCCACGATTACGAGTATCATGCCGTAGCCGAGTCCATTGGCCATACCGTCAAGCAGTGAAGGGATAGGCTTGTTGCCGAGTGCGAATGCCTCGATACGACCCATCACGATACAGTTGGTGATGATAAGTCCGATATAGACTGAAAGCTGTTTTGAAACTGCAAAGGCGTAAGCTTTAAGCACTTGGTCCACCAAGATTACCATAAGGGCCACGACTACCAACTGAACGATGATACGTACACGGTTAGGAATGGTCTTTCTGATGATGGAGCATACGAAACTGCTCACTGCTGTTACGATGGTTACCGAAAGGGCCATGACGAGGGCACCTTTGAGCTCGACTGTAACGGCCAGAGATGAACAGATACCGAGGATAAGGACCGTAATAGGGTTGCCCTTGAATATCGGATTGAGAATTGTTTCTTTAAGATTGCTCATTTTTATTTCTCCTCTGCGTTTTGAATGTAATTCTTATAAGCTCCGAGCCAATTGTTGATGGCTGCCTCCAGACCCTTGCTGGTCATCGTAGCACCGGAGATGGCGTCGATGGCATTAGTCTGTCCTGCAGGAGCTCCGCCCTTAACGATTTCGAAATGCTTGGAACCTGCCATATTCAATGTCTTGCCGGCGAAGGCAGCACGGAAAGAAGGGTCGTCCTTAATCTTTCCACCCAGACCAGGAGTCTCGGAAGCGTGGTCGAAGTAAGCACCTACTATGTGGGTAAGAGACGCATCCATGGCGACATAACCCCAAATAGGGCCCCAAAGACCTGCACCATAGACAGGGAACACGTGAACACCGTTATTAAAGATGTAGACAGGAATCTCGAAAGAAGCATCGCTCAATTTGTAGCCTTCGGCCTTAAGGTCGGAAGTGCTGTAAACCTCAGCGTGAGCTTTGTCCAGATTGCGGACCTCCTTACCTTCTGCATTTACTAACGCAGCATGGTCGAGCTCATTCTGGAACATCTTGATGATGGCCTTGTTACCCTTCTTTGCCAACTCTTCCTTCTCTCCGAACCTTCCAGCAGTAAGAATCTGGCTGATGGTCTCCGCTTTCTCGTTATCTTCCTGCATAGGCTTGAGGCTCTGTGAAACGAATGCCAAAATGGCTGCTACAAGCACACAGATTACTGTGGTGTAGACTACTGTATATACGTTACTATTTGTATTCATACGATTAGCCTCCTATTATTCAGCGATTGCTTTTTTGCTTTTAGCCTTAAGGTGAGCGTTAACCACTATGTAGTCGATAAGAGGTGCGAAGATATTTCCGAGGAAGATGGCGAGCATCATACCCTCAGCATATCCAGGGTTGAAGAGTCTTATTATTACACAGAGGGCACCTATAAGGATACCATAAATCCATTTGCCCGGTTCGGTCTGCGCAGATGTAACGGGGTCCGTAGCCATAAACACTGCACCGAATGCGAAGCCGCCCATCACCAGATGATAGTAGAACGGAACGTCCGAAGCGCCGGTAAGATTGGCCAATCCGGCCACTGCCACTGCACCTATCACACTGCCGGCCATAACCTTCCAGCTGGCTACGCCTGTCCAGATGAGGATGATGGCGCCGAGCAGGATGGCGATTACCGAAGTCTCGCCCACAGAGCCCGGGATACCACCCCAGAACATGGTCCAGAAGCTGGTGCTGTACTGAACCGGAGCATTTGTGAGGGCATCCATGCCGTTAGCTGCGAGGGCCAATGGGGTCGCACCGCTGAAGCCGTCGATAAGCTCGCCGCTCTTCGCTGCGATCCAGCAATCCTCACCTGACATATGGTTAGGGTAAGAGAAGAACAGGAATGCGCGGGTAAGGATGGCAGGGTTTATCAGGTTCATACCTGTACCGCCGAATACCTCTTTACCGAAGATTACTGCAAATGCCACAGCTATGGCGAGCATCCAGAGAGGCACGTCGATAGGCACGATGAGAGGAATGAAGAATCCGGTTACCAGATAACCTTCGTTCACCTCTTCGCCCCTAATCTGGGCTGAAGCGAATTCTATGGCCAATCCCACGATGTAGGACACCAAATACAAAGGAAGTACCTTGACGAATCCGAACCAGAAAGCCTGAAGGACGTTCATCGAAATACCGGTAGCGAGTGCGTGCTGATATCCCACGTTCCACATACCGAAGAGGGCTGCCGGACCTGCTGCGATAACAGCGATGATCATAATACGCTTGATATCCACTGCGTCGCGCACGTGTGCACCTTTCAGTGCTACTGTGCCAGGGACGTGAAGGAATGTCTCAAAAGCGTCAACCGTAGAGTGCAGCCAGTGAAGTTTGCCGCCTTTTTCAAAAATCTTGTTCATACTCTTAAGCCATTTCTTTAAGCATCAGGTCGATACCTTTTGCGATTATATCTTGAATGTTATTCTTCGAAGGATCTGCGAATTCGCATACTGCCAGATCTTCAGGCAGAACCTCGTAAATGCCATATTTCTCCATCTTCTCGATGTCGCCTGCCAAGCAAGCCTTCACCAAGTAGAGAGGATAGATGTCCATAGGGAGGAACTTCGCATAGTATCCGTCTGACATGACGAATGCACGAGGACCTCCGTGGAGGTTAGTGTCCATATCGTACTTTTTCTTAGGAGTAAGCCATCCGAGGCACCATTTGAAGTAGGTGTGGTCTGCGCTGAACTGCTTTACGCGAAAAGGACGAGCCCATCCGAGGAGTTCCTGCTCAGTACCTTCCTTAATGAGGGTAACGGTGTTGTCGAAGAAGCCGAGATAGCCGTTTACACCGACGTTCTTACCGGTCATGATGTCGCCGCTGACAGCGCGGAGGATGTCCTCGTTAGTGCCGTAGAATGCTTTAAGACAATTGATAGGCATACCCGGAGTGGTGTAGATGTATGATGGCTCTATAGCCAAAGGGCCGCTGACTGCCACCAGTCTGTGAACGTCATGGACGCCCTTAGAGAAGAGCTTGCCTATCGCTGCGAGACCTGCGAGCGATATGGTCCATACTGTTTCCTCCTTACGGATAGGAGAGATGTGGCTTATCTGCACACCGACATTACCCATAGGGTATTTTCCTTTGAAAAGATGAATGTGGGCCCCTTTGATCTTGTTAAGCGGAGAAAGCTCATAGGTCTTCTCGTCGAAGCTCAAGTGCATACCGCCTTCGCTGAGTTTGGAAAGGACATTTACACCCATCTGGATGTTAGCCACTTCGCCTGCGAATGCGAAATCCGGGTCTGCAGCGTCCGGTGCCGAACAGATAGCCGAAGCGAAGATGGCCTTAGGCTTGGCTGCCGGGTCAGCTAAGATACCGTATGGACGGCTGACGATGAAAGGCCAAAGACCGCCTTTCAAAATAACGGATTTGATTTCTTCTGCGCTGAGAGAATCAAGAGATTTTACGCCGAACTCTACGGATTTCTGTTCCGTGTCGGCCTGAATTAACACTGCGAGCAGTTTTCTTTTCTCGCCCCTGACGATTTCTTTAACTACACCGCTTACCGGCGATGCTACGATAATGTCAGGATTCTTCTTGTCTGACAAAACTGGAGAGCCTGCGAGGACGCTGTCGCCTTCCTTTACAAGAAGTCGTGGAAGCAAGCCCTTGAAATCAGTAGGCTGTATCGCAACGATCTCGCTGCTGATGGTTTTGCTCAGGCGTTTCTCTGCCATTCCGGAAACGGGAATGTCGAGACCCTTTTTCAAAACGATGGTTTTGGACATTTTATTTAAGGTTTTATAGTTTATCTTAAAAGCGCTGCGAAGATAACAAATTTTTGCGTAATTTCGTAACCTTTTATGGATGGATATGAATCAGAAACTACAAACGATACTGGAAGGACTTAACGACGAACAGAAAAAGGCGGTCGAGGCGATGGAAGGCCCCGTTCTCATCGTCGCCGGAGCAGGATCCGGAAAAACGAGGGTTTTGACAAGCCGAGTGGCATATATGATGGCTTCCGGGGTGGATCCCGCGAGGATATTGGCCCTGACCTTTACGAAGAAGGCCGCCACGGAGATGAAGGAGCGAATCGCACTGATGGTCGGTAACGTCGCCGCGAAAAGGGTGACTATGGGAACTTTTCACGCGATTTTCGTGCGCTTTCTCAGGGAATATGCCGAATTTCTGGGATATCCTAGGGATTTCACCATTTACGACACGTCCGATTCCATCTCGGCCATCAAGTCTTGCATAAAGGCATTGGGCCTTGACGACAAGCTCTACAAGCCGAAGGACGTGCTGGGAAGGATCTCGAGCGCGAAGAACAATCTCATTACTTGTGAGAGCTACGCCACGCGCACCGAGCTGTTGAACGCGGACAGTCAAGCGCGCAAGCCGAGAATCTGCGACCTGTACAGGCTCTATCAAGACAAGATGAGAAACAGCGGAGTTATGGATTTCGACGACATCTTGTTGAATATGAACATTCTGCTGAGAGATAACAGAGAGGCTCTGCTTTCCCTGAGCGACAGGTTCTCGTACATAATGGTGGACGAGTATCAGGACACGAACTTCTCCCAGTATAACATAATACGAAAGCTCACGCTCCAGCACCATAATATATGCGTGGTGGGAGACGACTCACAGTCCATCTACGCATTCCGTGGCGCGAGGGTGCAGAACATACTTAACTTCCAGAAGGATTATCCTGAATGTAAGGTGATAAGGCTCGAGAGAAATTATCGCTCCACCCAGACCATAGTGAATGCGGCGAACAGCGTGATAGAGCATAATAGCAGTCGAATCCCTAAGAATTGCTATTCGGAAGCCGACGCAGGCGAAAAAATCCGGATTCTGGAGTGTATGAACGAAATCGAGGAAGCTGCGCGCATCACCTCTGAGGTATCCATCCGCAAATCCGTCGAAAACGGGCACTATTCCGATTTCGCCATCCTCTATCGCACTAATTCCCAGTCCCGAGCCATCGAGGACGCCCTGCGACGGAGAAACATCCCTTATATGGTCTATTCCGGAAACTCCTTTTACGAGCGTGCGGAGATAAAGGATATGATGTCCTATCTTAAGTTAGTGGTAAACGTTAACGACGACGAGAGTTTCAAGCGCGTGGTCAACAAACCTACCCGAGGCATCGGCGATACTTCAGTCGAAGCGCTAACTAAGGCGGCCAATGCCCACAAGACCTCGCTTTTCAAAGCCATCTGGCTCGACGACCTCGCATCCTTCGACCTTAAGAGTGCCGCGCAAGCCCGCCTGAAGGACTTCGGAGAGAAAATCAGCCGCCTTTCGGCCAAGGTCCTCACCATCGATGCCAATGTCCTCGCCCGTGAGACAGCCGACGATATGGGCTATCTTGACTCCCTGAAAAAGGACACCTCCCAAGAAGGCGTCAACAAGCTGGAAAACGTAAACGAGCTGCTGGATTCCATAGAAACCTATGTTCAGGAACGCACCGACGAGGCTTTGGAAAACGAGCAGCAGCCTACGGAGATAGCCCTTCCCGACTTCTTGGAGAACGTGTCGCTTCTCTCAAATGCCGATACCTCCGCCGACGGAGACGAAAACGACAAGGTGGCACTTATGACCGTCCATTCGTCCAAGGGTCTGGAATTCCCGTATGTAATCATCGCCGGAATGGAAACGAACCTCTTCCCCTCGCTGTCGATGATGGGCTCCTCGCGCGACCTCGAAGAGGAAAGGCGCCTGTTTTACGTGGCCCTCACCCGTGCTAAGAAGAGCGTAGTTATCACCCACTGCGACAGCCGATTGCGAAACGGGAAGACGGAAACTAACGAGCTGTCGATGTTCGTAAAGGAGATCGACCCTAAGTATCTGGCCAATCCGCCCGCACCGTCCCGCCCTTCGTTTGGGACCTCCTACGGACGCAGTTCTGCAGTGCGATACGAGTCTCGCACGCCTCGCCCTGATTCTGCCTCGCGCCCCGGTTTCGCCTCGCGTCAGAAGCCGCAGAGCCCGATGCCGAAAGTCCAGAGCCTGAGAGCCGCAGCCGTGCCGCCTCCGGTCCAATTAGACTTCGTCCCGGACAAGATGGAGGTATTCCGTGCCGGACAGAGGGTGGAGCACAACCGTTTCGGCAGTGGAAGAATCATTTCACTTACCGGAGAGATTCCGGAGCTTCGCGCCGAAGTGGAATTCGATGCCTTCGGTAAAAAAATACTCCTTCTCAAATACGCCAAGATGCGAGTGGAGAAGGAGCATTAGAATTTAAGATTTTACTTACACCATTTGTCTAACCAGCTGTAGAACTCCTTGTGCCAGAGCAGTGAGTTCTGCGGCCTGATAATCCAGTGGTTCTCTTCCGGGAAGATTACCAGCTTGCTTGGCACGCCCATCATCTGGGCCGCGTTGAATGCTGCCAATCCTTGCTCGTACGGGATGCGGAAGTCCATCATACCGTGGAAGCACAAAATCGGTGTATGCCAATTCGTTACCTTCATATCGGGAGATTCTGCGTAATGGCGCACTGCCTTAGGGGTGCTGGCATACGGAGCACCTGCCTGCTGCATACCTCCGAATGTGATTCCGTCGCCGCGAGGGCCCACCTCACCAGGGGTATATGCGAACTGGGTGAGTCCGCCGTTATCCCAATTGGCAAACCACATCTCCTCGGTGGTGAACCACATCTGACGCTCGTTGAAAATACCGGCGTGCGCGATGAAACAGTCATACAAATCGCCGTGCAGGCCTTCGAGCATATATACGGAATATCCGCCGTAGGATGCTCCCACACAGGCCAATTTGTCCACGTACGGCAAGCTCTTTACATATCTTCCGGCAGTGAGGTAGTCCTGCATGTTCAATCCGGGATAGTCGCCGCTGATTTGCTCCTTCCACTCCTGTCCGAAGGCCGTGGTACCGCGTCTGTTAGGCATCATGACTATGTAACCCTGCTGAGCCATAAGGCGATAGCACCAGCGATAGCTGAAGTCTTGTGAGTTCGTGCCCTGAGGGCCTCCCAGTACTATCTCGATGGCAGGGTATTTCTTCGAAGGATCGAAATGCGGAGGATAAAGCATCCAGCACTGCATCTGCTGTCCGTCTACGGTCTTTAGGTGTATGCTTTCCGATGTCGGAGTGTCGAGTTGCTTGAGGATGTGCTCGTTCTCGTGGGAGATTTGCTTGAAATCCGAAGAGGCGTCGCCGTTTACGCTGACTTTCACCAGCTCGACAGGGAAATTCAGGCAGTAATAGGTGGTGTAGATGTCTACGGCGCCGTTCTCTGCGTTTCGGATATACCACGGAGAGAAAAAGTCGTAAGCCCAGTCCTTATTTGTCAGTTGGCTTATGCGGCCCTGCATATCCGTCTTGAGGATGGCTTGGGTGCCGGTAGGGCGCATCGAGCTGAAGTATATCTCGTCTCCGTGCCACACAAGCGAGTTCGCGTCGTTGTCGAAATTGGCCGTCAACTCCTTTATGCTCTGGACTGTAGGAAGTCCATTCAGGGTAGAGATGTCGGCGAGCAGGATTCTCTGTCTGTCGGCCTCGTAGCCGTCGCGCTCCATTGAAATCCACGCGAGTCGGGTGCCGTCTTCGTTCCACACTGGGTCGGTATCGTAGCCGCCGTCTGTTTTTACCGGGATGGTGGTTCCGCTGGCGGTGTCGTAGATGTAGATGCCGCAGTTCGTGCTGAATGCGTATTCCTTACCGGTGCGCTTGCGGCAAGAGTAGGCGATGAGCTTTCCGTCAGGAGACCAGTCAAGCTGCTCTGTGCCTCCGAAAGGCTCCGTAGGCAGTTCGTATGGCTCCGACCCCAGAATGTCGGTACTGTGCTCAGGGTCGATATGTGCGATAGGGGCTATGTAGGTACGAGGCGTCTCGGTTACCCAATGGTCCCAGTGCCTGTACATAAGGTCTTCCGTGATATAGGCCTGAGCCTTGTCGAGAGCGGGGTCGACGTCGGTAGGGGTCTTGACGGGACCTGGAACGGTGCTTATGTAGAGAATCCGGTCTGCAGAAGGAGAGAGCTTGAAATCGGAAATTCCTGAAGGGACATTGCTGATTTGCCTGCGTGCGCCGAGGGTCTTTCCTCCTAATGGTGCTTTCCAGATTTGTCCGTCCTGAATGAAATAGATGGATTTTCCGTCCGGCGCCCATCGCGCGCACGATACGCTTGACGCGTAACGGGTGATTTGGCGCAGCTCCGTGCCGTCTATGTTTGAAAGGAACAGGTTACGGCAGCTCCTGTTCTTCGCGATGTCCGTGTAGCTAACGCCGTAGAGGACTTTCTGCCCGTCAGGGGAGACCTGTGGGTCGGAAATTCTTCCGAATGCCAATAATGTCTCGGGGGTCATCACTCCGTCTTCTATCTTAATCTCCGACGGTCCGATGTAGCCTTTTTCAGTTTTGCTTGGTGTCATAAACGATAAAAATGCGGATGCGATGAGGTAGCCGCCCAGGCCGGCCACCACACATATCCCAAAGTTTCTTAAGAATCTTTTCATAAATCTATAGCTGTAAATCGAAATCCAATTTATGTATTTTTAGCAAATTAAACAAATAGTTTTGATTTTCATGGATTATTTCATACTTTTCCGAAAAATAAAACCACAAGAAAATGAGAAAAATATGTCTTTTTGTAGTTTTGGCTTTATCGTTAGCATCGTGTAATATAGAAGACTGGTGGTATTTGTATTGGAGAAAGCCGCATCACAGTTTTGATATTGAAAATAGAACGGATGGTGACTTGTACGTTTATGCGTATCTTGTAGGTGCTCCTAAAGAAGAGTACTCGTTTTGTGCTTATTTATTTGAAATAGATGCTTCTTTAAATAATAATAGTTTTCTTGATGGAGTGATATATATTGATTCGAAAACTAAACAACGCGTTCTGAGCTTAAGTGGCAGATATGAATTGATGTTAATGGCCCCAATGTTTTATATTCGTTTTGAGGATATTATTCCAGGGGATGACGGAATCATTACTTATTTATATGTTTGCCGCGTAAAAGATTTATATGCTGTCTATAATGGTGAAATGGATGCAGTGCCTTGTTGGAGATATAGTTACACTTTGGCGGATTTGCAGCGGTATGATTGGAAAGTTCCTTTTCCGGATGATTCCGGTACTATAAAGATTGAACAAGGTACATATGAACTCAAGGAATTATAGGGTCAGGGGGCTGGCGTTCTCAAGATAAGTGGCTCGCTGGAGCTCCGCAAATTCACTTTGGCAGGGCGGATAGCGTAGAGCGCACTCTATGAAGGATTGCTTGCCAAAGTGAGACTTTTTTAGCTCCACCTTGGCAGGGAGGTGCCATTCTACACGCTTCTGTGGCACATTGGCTGCCAAAGTGATTTTGATAAGGAGTTATCACAGGCGAAAAGGCCCCCATGTTCAGGACCGATACGCAGATTGACAAAACAAATAGGAACTACGAAATCTTGCTGTAGTCTTTCGTGTGGTACTTTCCTTTGCGGAGTTCCTTTACTATCAGCAGATTCTTTTCGTCTTTGAGTTCCGGGTCCGCCTCGAGAACCTTAGTGGCATAGCTTCTGGCCTCGTTCAGCAGGAGCCCATCCTTAGCTAAGGACGCTATGTTCAGGTCTATAGGAAGACCGCTCTGTGCCGTGCCATCCAAATCGCCCGGACCGCGCATCTTCATATCCTCCTCCGCTATCTCGAATCCGTTTTCAGTCCTGCACATAAGTTCCAGTCGCTGAAGGCTCTCCTTCGAGCATTTGTACCCCCTGACCAGGATGCAATGCGACTGCGCCGCGCCCCTTCCCACGCGTCCGCGCAACTGGTGAAGCTGCGACAGCCCGAAACGTTCCGCACTCATAATAACCATCACCGAAGCGTTCGGCACATCCACGCCTACCTCTATTACCGTGGTCGATACTAATATGTTAGCCCTTCCGGCGGCAAAAGCATTCATATTAAAGGCCTTCTCCTCGCTCGTCTGCTTGCCGTGCACTATGGCTGCCTTATAAGGCGGAAAAGGAAATGCCTGAACGATGTCCTCGTAGCCCCGCTCCAGATTTTGCAAGTCTATCTTCTCGCTTTCGAAAATCATAG
>URCV01000043.1 GCA_900546445.1 uncultured Bacteroidales bacterium
AAAATTGCTAACTTCACGGCAGAAGAAATTCATAGATACACGGAGGAACAGAAAATGAGTTACGATTATCAGAACTGTCTAAACTACGCGGTAGAGACGGCCGTAGAAGCGGCAGTAAAAACTGCTACCGAGAAAGCTCTGTCCGAAGGTGAAGCAAAAGGTAAAGCAGAGGGCAAAAACGAAGCTCGGTGCGAAACGGCTAGGAATCTACTGAAAATGAGGCTCACCGCTGTGCAAATAGCCCAGGCCACCGGTCTTTCCGAAGAAGAAATCATTAAATTAAAGTAGTCACAGACTACCATACGACAAGCATTCCCGCAGGACATAATAAAAGTCTCTGCGGGATTTTTGCTTGCAGGGGAACGAACGCACGTAAAAAGGTCGCGGTGTTTCACAACGTCGCGACCCTGATCAAATCATAACCAGTCTTTACTGGTTTCACAAGTAAAAATGCCTTTCGGCATATCAGTCAACCACATAATAATGTGGTTGGAATTTATTCACCTCAGAGCTAAGGAGTTAGCGCCAAGGTGAACATATATTAAGGGTTAGTTGGCTGTTTTGTACTTAACCTGAATGTTATAGCACTTAACGCCCTTTGCGATACCAGTTACAGTTATCGTAACCTTATTACCGACTGCGGTAGATGTACTTGTAACGGTAACGTCAGTTTTAGCATTCAACGCACCAGTTCCGACTGATGTATCGCCTACCTTTAGGGTGACGGTTCCGGCTGTGCCTTTAAATCCTCCGAATTTAGATGAGATAGATGTCACCTCTGCATCTGCCGGAAGAGTGGTAGTGAAAGTGATGCTTGTGGCAGGATTATCCGAAGAACCTACTTGAGAATATGTCGGTTGCTGAGTATAAGATGTTGTTCCAGCCGTTGTAATCGTCCAAGTGTTCTTCTGGTCGTCGTTAGCTGTTACGGAGGCACTACTTATCTTTACGTCATTCGTTCCGAACTTGATTGTGGCGGTCTTATCAACCAAGGCGGAACTTCCCGCGGCGCGTTGTGATACTGTTACGGCGACAGGGGCGGCGCCTGGGTAAGACAGTGTGACTGTGGCAGTACGGGCTCCGCCTTTATTTGCATCAACTACAAATGACACTTCGCCAGGCACTTTATAATCAAACCCCTTTACCCAAGTTTCTTTAGATGTAGCTGTGATGGTTGCATCGGCTGCAGGGTATTTAATAGAATACTTAAGAGTTAATTTATCGCCTTCTGGTTTTGCTGAAACAGTAGTTTTATCTACTGTGATAACCGGCACTTTAACGTCCAATTTTATGTCATCAATTCGAGCATTCGAAGAAGTGGCATTCTTGATTGTCAAAGTAAATGTACATCCTCCTTCAGGAACATTAAGCAGGTATTCCATACCTGTATTCTTCGTTACCGTTACATTCCTATCTGAAGATGCGACAGTTAAATTATCTCGATTAGATTTAAAAGTCAAAACATAGTTACCTGCATCCGCTTTTACCTTTACAGAGAACGAACCTCCACTTTTAACCATAAGTTCCGGAGCAAATCCACCAGCATAATTATCGGATGATTGTTTACTACTTTGGTTAAGTGTATACAAACTCAAATCCCCAAAGAAATCTTCAGTCCAAGGAATAGTCACATAGTCGACTACCACCTTATCAAAATTAAACGCAAGGGTCTTGATGCTGCCGGCGGTGAAGGTGACATCCTTAGGGAGTGTGAGCGGCTTTTCGTAGCCGTTTACGGAAATCTTAAGGATGGAACCTGATGCTGCGGTGTGAGGCTTGATAGGAATGTAATACACAGCACTTTCACCCTTTGCTAAAGGAGTAGCTCCCTTAACGGTCAAACTTGCCGTAGACGAATTGAACAAACCATCACCAGTAGTGTACTCAACTGCAGTACCGGTAACATCAATGTAGAATTGTCCCACAATCGGCTCAGTAGATGTGAACGCCACTGAATTTACGGTCAAAGGTTTTTCTGTAGTATTCGTTACCTTAACTTTCACTACAGAAGCAAGATGCTGCATCATCATCGATGGCTTTTCGTTTGACGGCACATTCGCTACTTTTCCCCAAAGTGGAGCATAACGTTCCACGAGATGAGATGTGGAATTATTACCGTTCTGAACGGCAGGAGTGTCAGAACGCCCACCTACATAACACCATTTAGCAGTAGTAGCATTATTTGCCGGTGTCTTCACGGCCTGGTTATACGGATAAATCGCATACCAGTCATAACTCTTTGATGCGTCAAGTGCACTTGAGAGATTTCCCTTGAAAACACCTACGCGGGTAGCATCGAGTTTAAAATCATTATCAGATACATAATCAGTCTTACCTGCCTCGGCGTGGAAAAGATTAATCGCATCGCCTGTAGCCCATTGGGTAGCAAGTCCGTCGTTAGTAGTCTTAGTAGAGATGTCGGCTGAAATCTCAAATGGGATTCCGGCAGGAGTAGCAGGGGCGATAGGTCCCTCGATTTTCTCGGCACAGTTAGTCAGAGACAGCGAAGCTGCGAGCGCCATCCCTAGGAACAATGATAATTTTTTCATAACGCTTTCAGATTAAAAGGTTAAATCATCATCGAGTGGGTCCTCGCTCCATTTATTAATGGAGAAAGAGTTTGTACTTGCCTGTAAAATGGCCGATTCGCTTGCGATGCAGATAACATCACAAGCAGGAGCTTCATAAACTGAAGCCCCGAAAGGGATAATTTTTTTCATCGTATTGTTTGTTGTGGAAAAACTTGCGGGTATACCCTGATAGATGAAATCTATACCCCCCCCGTTTGGAATTTGAAGGAGGACGCAATCAGTCTTATGCGTTACGATTTGATTCATCTTTTGTGGAAAACTCCACAAAGTTAGCAAGAATCTTACGATATGCAAACAATCCTAACAAGAAAGTATCTTTGCGACCAGTTCGACGAGGAGCTCCCCGGCGCCGGTCTCCACACCGTCACCTCCCTTGCCGAGGTAGTCGTATTCGCAGAGAAGCGAGATGATGGCCATAGTCTTATGCATCGGATAATTTCTCGCTGCCGCCTCATAGTCCTTATAAAAATATGGATTCACCCCGGAAAGGGCCGCAGCCTTATCTGAGGGCGAAGGACTTCCCTTTCGAAGCATCATCGCCTGAAGACGAAGCACCTTCGAGAAGGTAGCATATATGACGCTAACTGCCGCAGGCAGGGCAAACTTGGCCGAATTGCCTATGTATCCCGCTATCTTGAGAGCCTTTTCGCTGCGCTTGTAGCATAGTTCCTTAGTAAGTTCGAAAATGCTGAATTGACGGCTTATGCCTATATTCTTCTCTATGTCGGACACGGTGACCTTCTTACATCCGGGGTCCAAGTTCTTCAAGAGCTTGTCGGTCTCTACCGCGATGGCGCCCAGATTACAACCTATGGATTCGGCGATAAGATTCGCTCCTCCGGGTTCGAGGTCCAGTCCGCGAGACTTGTAATAGCCTTCTATCCAGCGAGGAAGCTCGTAGTCCCTTACGAGAGGGCTATCCACCACCACACCATTTTTCGAAACCGCCTTATACAGGGCCTTTCGCTTGTCCACCCCGCCTCCGTGCATAAGAATCACGAGCACGGTGCTATCCAGAGGCGATTCGCAGTAAACCGAGAGAGACTCGAGCGATTTTAGCATCTGACCCTCCTTCAGCACCACCAACACCCTGTCGGACATCATAGGGAACTGACGGGCAGCACTTATCACGGCGTCCGCGTTAGCGTCGGCGCCATAGCAGATGAGTTCGTTGAAGTCCTTACTGCTCTCGTCTATGCAATTATCGATTATCTCCTTACAGACCAAGTCCGGATAGTAGCTCTCTTCTCCCATAAGAAGATAGACCGGACTAAAAATCCCATTTCGGATGTCCTCGATAAGGTCCCGACACTGGGCCGCCACATCTATGCCCTGTTTCGCCATCCGAAATTACTTTTCTATAAACTCCAGCACGTCATCCCACACCTGTTTCTCCCCTTCCAGAAGAATCTCGTGCCTAAGTCCCGGATAGAGCTGATAGGTAACGTCCTTATAACCTCTATCCTTCATAAAGTTCACCGCACTCATAAAGTCCTTATTACTAATGCGACAAGGGTCGTCTCCTCCGGAGATGAACATTATCGGAAGCGATGGCTTGCTCATCTTCCAGCCCTTCGTAGCGTAGCACTGCTTCATAATCTTGAAGAGGTTCTTGAAACCATTGGCAGTGAAAATGAAACCGCACAGCGGATCGCGATGGTAGTCGGCCACATTGGCCTTATTGGCCGAGAGCCAGGCCAGCGGGTTCCCCTCTTCGAAGAGCTTCCCGTAGCCGCCGAATGCCAATTGGTTCAGAAGCCTGCTTCTGTGCTTCGAGCCGCACAGAACCCCGATTATCGATGCCAATCCGATGCCGACACCCTTTCCCGGGTTGTTCGACGGGCAGCCGCAGACGATGAGCTTGTCGATGCGGTCGTCGTATTTTCTGGTGAACGCGCGCACGACCATACTGCCCATACTGTGACCGAAGAGGTAGACCGGGAGGTTAGGGAATTGGCCCTTAGCCCAATTCTGCACCAGCAGCACGTCTTCGACCATGGCGTCCGCACCGCCGTCGTACATAAAGCCCAAATCCTGCTCGGATTTCACGCTCTCGCCGTGACCTCTATGGTCGTGAATCACACAGGCATAGCCGTGCTCCGAGAGAAATTCCATAAATGGATAGTATCTTTCCTTATGCTCCGCCATTCCGTGAACTATCTGGAAAATGGCCTTAGGGGTTCCCTGCGCTGGGAGAAAGGCGACGCCTAAAGACAGGTCATCGAAATTAGATTTGAGTTTTAATGTATTCATAACGATTGAAGATTTGAGCAAATTTAGTAATTTTACACGATATGAAAAATATAATTATCTCTTTAGACCAGGGGACGAGCAGTTCGCGCTCGATAGCTTTCGATGGTAACGGAGTCCAGCTCGCGTGCCGTGCGAAGGAATTTCCGCAAATTTTCCCGCAAGACGGATGGGTAGAGCACGATCCTGCCCAAATTTGGGCATCGCAATACGAAGTATTTATGGATGTAGCGAGACAGGTGGGCGTGGAAAATGTGGCTGCGATAGGCATCACGAACCAGAGGGAGACCACCATAGTGTGGGACGCCGCGACGGGAGAGCCCATCTATAACGCCATAGTATGGCAGGATCGCAGGACTTCGGGGTATTGCGACTTTCTCGCTTCTCGTGGATTCGGAGCAATAATAAAGAGCAAGACGGGCCTTAGGCTGGATTCGTATTTCAGCGGCACGAAGATAAAATGGATATTGGACAATGTCCCGGGAGCGAGGGAACGGGCCAAGCGAGGAGAGCTACGCTTCGGCACCGTAGATACCTTCCTGCTGTGGAACTTGACCGGAGGAAAAGTACACGCGACTGATGTCTCGAACGCTTCGCGCACTATGCTTTTCAACATACACACCCTACAGTGGGACAAGGAGTTACTCAGCCTTTTGGACATACCAGAGAGTATGCTGCCTAAGGTCCTGCCTAGTTCGCATCTGTACGGCGAGACGGAAGTGGACGGAGTGAAAGTGCCGATATGCGGTGTGGCCGGGGACCAGCAGGCCGCGCTTTTCGGACAGATGTGCGTAGATGCAGGCTCCGTAAAGAACACCTACGGCACCGGAGGGTTCCTGCTGATGAACACGGGACGCCGCGCCGTATCTTCCACCTGTAACCTACTCACTACCATCGCTTGGCAAATCGGCGACGAAGTGACCTACGCTCTCGAAGGAAGCGTATTCGTGTCCGGGGCTGCGGTCCAATGGCTTCGCGACGGGTTGGGCATCATCAGCAAGTCTTCTGAGGTAGAGGAACTTGCACGCAGCGTCGAGGACAGTGGCGGGGTATATTTCGTACCTGCCCTGACAGGACTTGCCGCTCCTTTTTGGGATGCCAATGCCAGAGGCACCATCGTAGGAATAACCCGTGCCACGACGAAGGCGCACATAGCACGCGCGACCTTAGAGGGAATGGCTCTTCAGGCGCGTGACGTCGTGAAGGCCATGAGTTCGGATGCGAGCGTGCCTATCTGCGAACTAAAAGTCGACGGTGGGGCATCGGAGAATTCGCTCTTGCTCCAATTTCAGTCAGATATCCTTAACACTAAGGTACTTAAGCCACGCGAAAAGGAGACGACGGCTCTGGGCGTAGCTTATATGGCGGGACTCGAGGTGGGACTCTGGAAGAGCATCGGCGAACTTAAGGAGCTCTGGACTTCGGACAGAGTTTTCGAGCCTCAGCGCGACGACGAATTTAGAAAAGCCAAGGTCGGCGGATGGGAAAAGGCACTTCGCGCCGCTATGGTGAAATAATCAAATATTTGCAAATAAGGCGAGGTTTAAGTATATTTGCAGTTCGGAATTGAGGTATGGTGTAATGGTAGCACTACAGATTTTGGTTCTGCCTGCCCAGGTTCGAATCCTGGTACCTCAACCTTAAGAGGTCGGTTATGCCGACCTCTTTCTTTATATCGCCTTACGATGCTTGGTTCTATAATCGCGTGGGGTAAATCCGGTCACCTTCTTGAATCTGGTACTGAAATAACGCGACGAGTTGTAACCTACCCTATACGCTATCTCGCTCATAGAAAGATTCTCCTCGGCAAGCAATCGACAGGCTTTTTTCATACGCATCTCGTCGACATATTCACCTATACCCTTTCCCAATACCTTCTTCGACTTCGAATACAAGGATGCTCGGCTCATAGCCATATGCATGGCGATGGACGGGATGTCGAGATTCTGGCTCGACATATTTTCCATAATGTAGGCGTCGAGTTTTTCCACGAAGTCGCTGTTTCGAGCCCTAAGGTCTCGTTCCATAGTCGCCACTCGACGATTATAGAGCCATACTACTCCATAGCTCATCATAGCTATGAAGATAAGCAATATAAGTCCCACGAAAAGAGGCGTTCTATACCACGGTGGCAGGACCTTCAAGGTAAGAATCCGAGACGGCTCGCTCCAGATGCCGCTATTCTTGAAATACGACACGCTAATGTCATAGGTGCCTTCCTTTAGTGCCGGTAGCAAGATGTAATCGTCATAAGACTCTATGGTATAATCCGACTTGCCCTTTATTTCGTAACGATAGGCCGTCTTCTCGAATGGGTCCATAAGGGAAAGACCTATGGAGAGCCTAAACTGCGAATACTTAGAAGTAAGCGAGATGGTACCGCGGACAGGAACGACATTGCGTCCGTCTATACTTACGTTATTAAGATTTAAAGGATGTTCGTATTCCTCGCCGAAAACCTGACTATCGTCGGTCCTTATACGCAACATTCCTTTAGTGCCGCCGAGGAACAGATAAGGCTCGTCGCCGGAATTTATCTCTATGCCGTACCTAATCTCGTTCGCTCCCACGCCCTCGTTCTCGCCGATAATTTCAACCCTGTCTTCACTCTTCTTAAAAAGAGTGTTGTCTGCCGCTATCCAGAGATCCCCGGCTCTGTCGAAATGCAGATGAGTCACCCTTTCGAAGAGGTTCGATTCGTATTTCCGTGTAATTCCGGTGTTCATATCGTGCCAATACAAACCATCTTGAGCGCCTATCCAGACCAAATTTTCGCCGAACGCTGCGGTATTTATAGTAAAGTCATTCTGAGAGAGGGGAATCCGGCTCACCTTATAGTTCGAAGGTTGTATGACAAAAATACTTTCTGAATTATAAGCATATAGGACATCTTCGTAGCTCCCGCACACCCTCATATCGGCCATCGACCCTCCACTTACGGAAAGGAATTTGGTAAAGGTATCGCGATTAAAGTCATAATCATAGACATCTATGCCCATTATCAGAAAATGACCACCTCCCATAGCATAGAGATTCGGCGGATTACCATAAAAGAACTCCCTATAGTTAGCCTGAGCATCCTTTATGATAAAAGGAGTGAGTTTTCCGGTGTTCAAGTCGTAGACATTTAGCCCGACACTATAAAGCGAAAGCAGGAGTTTGTCCCTCGAGAGCTCTACCATAGACGACACCTTGAGTCCTCGCGTCCTAAGGAATGGTATTACGGTAGAATTCTTAACGATAAATTTGTTTACTCCCCCGCCGTCGGTGGCCAACCACAGATTCCCGTCATAGGAAACGGCGAACTCGTCTATCACGTCATAGGAAAGAGCGCTGTTATCCGACGTATAGCTTAGAATCTTCGAAGGACGAAGTCCGTAAAGTCCCGAGCATATGGTACCTACCCATATATTCTTGAAGGGGTCTTCGTAAAGGCAGCTTATGGAGTTCGACGGAATGTATTTCGCCTTTATGTTTCCATCCTTAAGGGATAGCACATCCAGACCGCCGCCGTCGGACCCTATCCACAACTCATCGTCCACTATAAGAAGCGATAGCAGGATATTAAAAGAAAGCTTGGAATTCGAGGTGTTGTAAAAACGGTACTCCCCGGTTTTCAAATTGAGATTCAGAAGCCCCTGCCTATAGATTGAAAGAAAGAGAGTGTCGCCATAGAGCTCGGATGCGAGAATCACACTTCCGTTAAGGGCCGAGTATTCCAGTTTTTCGAAAGATAGATTACGAAAACGATACAGCCCGGTTCCCTTATCCACTACCAGAAGTCCGTCATCGCAATTATAGATCCCCGTCAAATACGCACCTGACTTTTTTATAAGAGTAAAACTCTCCCCATTATACAAGAGCATACCGCCCTCTCCCCCGAAAAAGAGATAATCTTTACCCTGATATATACAGAAAGCCTTGAAAGTGCTTCGGCGAACGAATTGGCCGGATTCGAAATCATAGGTATAGATGCCGTCCTGAGCAGCCACCCACAGGCGCTCGCTGTCATCCAGAAATAAGGTATGGATACAACCTAATTTGTAAACCGAACGTATCTCGTGGTTACGGTACTCGTTAAGCCCGTAACGCGTGCCTATCCACAGCGAGCCATAAGGGTCATAGACCACGGAAGTCACGCTGGACTGCGACAATCCATCCTCGATACCTATATTTTTATAGTAATACTCCGAAAGCTCGGCTCCGAAGCCAAACACACATAATAATCCAAGTAAAATGGACAAAATGTACTTTCTTTTCATTATTGTTCGCTCTTTTGGACAAAATTAGAAATTTTTTGAATATTTATAGAACAAAAATAGCATATAAAATTAGACATTTGCAGAACGCTTAAGCAAGCGTTAAAAATAAGTTGGTAAAGATTTGCGAAAGATTATCAAGTTATTTTTAAGGATTACTAAAACAATAATAACAATGAAAAGGCTTTGCACTTTTATTTTAGCATTACTATTTACGATTTCACTGTCGGCGCAACAAATGGCGAAGGGAATCGTTTACGATGATTCGGGAAGTCCGGTAGGCGGCGTTCTGGTGTCAGTAGACGGAGACAACTCCACATATACTCTCACCGATTCGAACGGATTCTTCGAAATTTCCGCGAACAAAGGGACTGTCCTGAATTTTTCATGTTTGGGGCTTCTACCTAAACAGATTAAGATAGACGGCTTCGGCAGTTCTCTGTCCATAATAATGGATACGGACACCCAGATGCTTGAAGAAACCGTCGTAGTGGGTTATGGCGTGACGAAAAAGCGCGACTTAGCCGGATCAGTATCCCAAATCAAGGCTGAAGACGTAAAGGCAGGCGTGATTACCTCCACGGCGGACTTGCTCAGAGGACGAGCAGCAGGCGTATCAGTACGTCAAGAGTCATTCGAGCCGGGAAGCGGCATCACCGTCAGAGTCCGCGGCGCTTCCACCATCTCCGCAGACAACACCCCACTTTATGTAATAGACGGTATCCAGAGTACTGCAGGAAACCAAGTCAGCCCGGAAGACATCGAGAGCATAGAGATTTTGAAAGACGCCGCAGCGACTGCCATTTATGGTTCTCGAGGAGCCAATGGCGTCATCATCATCACAACCAAGCACGGCAGTGCAGGAAAAGTAGCAATCGACTACTCATATAATACTTCAGTCAAGGCATTGAGGAATCCGTGGGATTTGATGAACGCATCGGATGTCATTAGATATGAAATGCTTAACTGGAAGAATAACGGAGCTGCAGGCGACCCTCCTTACACGGAGGCTGAGCAAGCCTACACCGGTGCGGGCACGGATTGGATTAAGGAAATGACTCGAAACTCCACTACACGCACCCACGCCCTGAATTTGCAGGGAGGTTCAGACAAAATCCAAGCAGCTGCCAGCATAGTAAACACGAAAGACGAGGGATTGGTTCTCAATTCCGACTTCGGCAGGACGAGTGCCCGCATCAACGTGGACTTCAAACCAAGCGATTGGCTTAGGGCAGGAATAAACGCCTATGCAGCCAAGACGGACAGGACCTACATCAGTATGGGAACCAAGAGTTCCACCGACAATGCGATGTACTGGATGTTCCTCGCCAGCCCATTGAATACCATAGAGGGCAAGAACGTGTTCGGAGAGGAAACCCGTATGGAAAACGTGTACTACGAACTCATGTACAAAGACCTTAACGTAAGGGTGAACAATTCCTACATAACTGCTTACGCACAAGCCGATTTCCTCAAGTACTTCTCGCTGCGCGCCCAGTATTCCTATAACTTCGAGATGGACAAATATTCCACTTACTACGACTGTAACACGAACCACGGTGCAGCGAACAAGGGTATAGCCACTATGGAAATCGAGAATTCCGATTTCCGGCAGATGGAAGGCGTGCTTACATTCCACCGCGACACCGGCAAACATAACGTCAAGGTGATTGCAGGAACGAGCTTCCTCGGAAACAACTACTATTACACGGGAATGGGAGCCCACGAATTCACTACCGACGCATTTCGCGTGTGGAATATGGGAGCAGCTGCCAAGATAGATTGGTACAGCACGGCTAGAAGCGACAAATACAACCTCTCGTTCTTCGCACGTGCCGAGTACGTACTCAACGACAAATACATATTCAATGCGAGCATTCGCGCAGACGGAGCATCGAATTTCGGAGCCAACAACAAATGGGGCTACTTCCCTGCAGCTTCAGTGGCTTACCAAATCGGCGACGAACCATTTATGGAATTCACCAAGCCGGCCTTCGACAACATCAAACTGCGTCTTAGTTACGGCCAAACCGGTAACGACGGCATCGGAAGTTACAAATCCCTACGTTCCTATGCATTCCAAGACATCTACCTCGGAGGAAACAGCATCATAAAAGGTATGTATCCGGCCAATGCAGGCAATGCCTTCCTTCACTGGGAGACGACGACGCAGGGCGACTTCGGTATAGACTTCTCCATGTTCAACCACAAATTGGAAGTCAACTTCGATTTGTATAGCAAAGTCACCACCGATTTGCTTAACGACATTAACATCTCTTCATCTACTACGGGAATCACCACCACGAAGGGAAACAATGGCGTCATCTCAAACAAAGGTGTGGAGCTTTATTTGAACTATCATATCTTCGACACCAAGGATTTTTCTTGGACCAGTACATTCAACATCTCGCATAACAAGAACAATGTCGAAAGCATCTCTTCCCCTACCTATTATAGTCTAAGGCCTCACGGAAGCTATGCCGACACACAATACGCCGTAGTTCAGGAAGGTTCCCCACTAAGCACCATCTATGGATACGAATGGATAGGAATCATCCAAGAAGGCGAGACCTACGCTGCTCAACCTAAATCCCAGCCCGGCGACCCTAAGTTCCGCGACATCGACGGCGACGGATTTATCACCAATGCCGACCGCAAGGCTATCGGAAAAGGTGATCCCGACGTGGTCTTCGGATGGGGCAACAACTTCAGATGGAAAGACTTCGACCTGACTGTCTTCATCGACGCATCCATAGGAAACAACCTTCTTAACGTCTCGAAGGTGCTTCTGGAAGACAACAACAGGCTCAATTCCTGCTTCGACAGATGGACCAGAAACAACCCTTCACAGGACGTCATACGTGGCACTTGGAAACGAGACGGAGGCTTGCAGTATGGTTCGTTCGTAAACTCTCACTTCGTGGAAGACGCTTCCTACATTAGATTGAGCAACATCGAATTAGGCTACACCGTTCCGGTAGAAAAGCTCAACTTGTCCCAGTACGTGAAAGGCATTCGTGTGTTCATAGGAGGAAACAGACTCCTGACCCTCACAAAATACTCCGGATTCGATCCCGAAGTAAGCGTAAACGGCTCCAGCGCAGTCACCCAAGGACTTGACTACAACGCATATCCTGCATACAAGCAGTTCAATGCCGGAATTAAAGTTACCTTCTAAATCGAAACAAATATGAAAAAGAGAATATTACTATTGGCCATATTAGGAGCAAGCATCATCTCCTGCGACAAACTCGATGAGGTGGTCTACTCGTCCCTTACGGACGCAAACGCATTCACCACAGGCGAGAATGCCCAGGCTGCGGTAAACAGCATCTACGCACCTCTGCGAAGCCTCTACCGCGAACCGATGTTCTACATAAACGACATCGCTGCCGACACCGGATTCAAGGACGGCAACTGCTTCGAAGTGATGAACGACGAGGCCAATTATGTCGACAACCGCACCGAGACAGCGTGGACTCTGCTAACCCAGATAGCAGCTCGGGCCAATATTGTCATCGACAAGGTGCCTCAAATGTCCGACGGGCTCTTTAGAAACGGAATCACCAAGGAGCAACTCCTCGGCGAAGCTTACTTCATGAGGGCCTTCGCCTATATGAACCTGACCGACATATTCTACAGAGTACCTCTCATAACTGACAGTAACATAGACCCTACGGCCAAAGAGCCGCTCGCAAGCGTAAAAGACATAGAAAAGCAAATAGAGAACGACCTTTTCAATGCCAAGGATTACCTCCCTAAAAGCTACGCATCGCGCGATGACGCCGGACGTCCTACCTATGGAGCGGCCTGCGGGTATCTGACCAGACTCTATATGCGCCAGGCAGGAAGGGCCAGACTTCAAGGTGATGCAGATGCAGCCGATTACTGGAATTACGCGCTCGAGGAAGTGAACAACGTGCTCGCACTCGAAGGAGTACAATACTCCCTCCAGCCAAGCGTGTGGGATGTCTTTGATCCTACAAGTGAAGATAAGATTTATAACAATGAGCTTATCTTCGCCATCAGGGCGAGCGGTTCCATAGTGTCCGGGTCTTGGGATCTGGGACTTCAATTCACCAGTTGGGACTACGACATGGGTTGGGGAAATATGTACCAGCCTTTGGAGATGACTTGGAAATTCGACCACGCCGACCAGAGATACTCCGTTCTTCAAGTGGTGTCTTATGAAAATGTCTACAATCCCGACAAAACCTTCTACAAGGCTGCCGAGAGCATAGACAAATACGGAACCGTTCCTTCGGAGCACACCTATAACGGAAAGACCTATACCGAAGTTATCGAAATGTCTGAGACGTTTACTCAGAAATACAAATTCCTGAACACTTGGAAGTATATCTACGAGTGTCCTAACAACCTGCCGCTTCTGAGGCTTTCCGATATGATTCTCTGCAAGGCCGAAATTCTCAACGAACTCCACGGACCTACCCAGGAGGCGATAGATTTGATAAACAGAATCCGTAAAAGAGCTTTCCAGAACGACAGTCACGCTCTTAAGCTATCCGATTACAGTAACGCCGACGAACTCAGGAATGCAATTTGCGACGAGAGAATGTATGAATTGAACCTCGAATGCGTCAGACGCCCTGACCTTATCCGTATGGGACTATGGAAGGACAGAATGAGCAAATACGTCACTTCCATCGCGAAGAAATACGCTTGGAAGGAGGTTAACGAGGGTCGCGAATCGGGCTACTACGATGGCGCTTGGCAGGCATATCCGAAGCCGGAATCCCTGAGCGACAAGGACCTGAGAATGTATATGCCTATTCCGGAGCGAGAGGTTCTAATGAATGGAACTTATAAGGATGCAAGAGATTACGCAGACAATGAGTAAAATGAACAATATTATTTTTTGCATTGCGTTAGTCACGGCTCTAATGGGCTGTGTCCACACCGGCCCGTCTGAGGGTCCCGACGTCCCGTCGGCCCCGCAGACCGAATGCCGGTGGGACTTCGACTCCGTCGAAGGGTGGGCATACGCCCACCAGGACACAGCCTCCATCTCCCAGTGGTCCATAGAAAACGGCAGCCTCTATCTTCGCACACGCGCCCACACCAGAGACCGCTCGAAAATGTACACCACTCGTAACGACTTCCAAAGCGGCGAATACACTTGGCGCATATTCGTAACTAACATTAAACCTTACGAGCAAGTAAGCATAGGCGGATTCATCTATCAGGACGACGAACACGAAATAGACTTCGAAATAGGCTACGGCACTAAGGCCGCACGTGAAGAATACGGTGCCTCCGACGGAGAACTCCTGGCCTGTATGACAAACCAAGGCCACCCATTCTCCTCATCCTATGTCCCGATCACTCCCGGCTGGCATACCTTCACGATAAAGCTTGAGGAAAAAGGCGAAAACTACTTGGCGCACTGGATTATAGACGATGTCAGCCGACAGAGTCTTCCCTTGGACTTCGGCCCTAAGGACGCCCGATTTACCATAATGTGCAGCGTGGAAAACCTTCTCTTCATGGGTGAAAAGATTCCGGAGAACGACAATTACGCCCGCTTCGACTACGTCTCTTTCAAAGGACGCGTCACCGGCGAATATGAACCCGGCGAAGAAAACGTATCCAAAAGCTTCAAGGTCAGCGGCGACTTTCCGTCTACGGACAAGACGCAGGCTAATGTCTTCGCAAACGGAAAAAGTTTCACATTCACCTATTCCGCAGCCACTTCCACTCTCGAAGGTGCTGCGAAGGAAGCCTCCGACTACTACGCACTCTATCCATTTGACGTGCACGCAAGCGCCGGAACGATTGGCATAACAAGCAGTCTGGGAACCGGCACTGTGGCAGCTACGAGCGCAGACGGCACGAAAATGCTGTCGGTAGCGAAAGCGGCCGGGGAGGAATTGGCATTCACAAATGTACTGTCGACTATCGAATTCTCACTTCCGGATGCACTTTCGAAGGTGAGCGAGATTACCCTGAGCGCCGACGGAATCAGCGGGAATTGCACCGTAGATATGGACGATTACGAAGTTTATGCTTCCGGAAAGGAGCTTAAGGTCAGCGCACCGAACGGAGTCTTCGCCACAGGCAGAAATTACTACGCAGCCATCCCGGCTAAAAACTATAAATCACTGAAAGTCACCATTAAAAATGATGACGATGTCGTAGAGCTCGAAAAGACGGAGCTTAAGGCAAAACGTGGTGCGATATTATCTTTAGGTGAACTGAAAGTCGAGCAGGAAGATGTATGGAGGGAGACTCGATGGGACTTCGACAATGGCATCGACGGATGGTATTATTACACTCACACGACTAATCCGAGCGAATCTTGCTATAGCATAACGGACGGAATGGTAAAGATCTGGACGAATGCCAACACTATGGAGAGGAACAAACTCCACACCATCGCAAAAAGCTTTACGGAGGGTATCTACACTTTTCGCACTTACGTTACGCCTATCGCGGCAGGAGAAAAGTGCAGCATAGGAGCCTTCATCTATAGCGATGACTCTCACGAGATAGACTTCGAAATAGGCTACGGCACGAAGGCTGCGCGCGAAGGTTGTGGGGCTAAAGCGGACGAGATGGTCGCTTGCATGACAAACCAAGGTCTTCCATTCAACTCCACGTACACTCCTATTAGCGTAGGATGGCACGACCTAACTCTCTGTCTTACCGTAGTAAACGGGAAATACCAGGTAGAATGGTATATCGACTCAGAGTTGAAAAAGACACTCAATGTCAAGTTCGGCCCTGAAACCAGATTTCTCATAAGTATAAGCGTGGAGAACCTGGAGTTTATGGGCGAAAAAATTCCGACACACACAAACTACGCACTATTTGATTATGTATCATATAAAAAGAAAATAACAGTTCCTATGTTTGAAAACCAAATAAAAATGGAGTGAGCTTCCGAGAAGCTCATGAGGAGCGCTCTCAGGGGTTCCG
>URCV01000044.1 GCA_900546445.1 uncultured Bacteroidales bacterium
AGGAAAAGCTGAAACTTAACCTGGCTCTCAGCCTCAATAATCTCGATGCTTTTGAGAAACGTCTGTGGATGCTGACAGAGTTTGCACTGGCCGATGACGCCATCTTCGACGAAGACCATCACCAATTCATGCTGGAGAATGGAAGTCGGTTCGACGGCATATATCGGCTTACTTCAGAACGTGAATCAAAAAGCGAGCTGGTTTTACCTTACAAGGTGCAGCCTTTCCGTATCGGCAGCCCCTTGGCCCAGTCTATCATCGGCCGATATAAGGAGGCCGACCTTCCCGTTGAGGAAATCGAGTTTTCCTACTCGGGCGTTGATGGTAAGACTGCGCTGCTGGAGAAGATTGTTGGCCAATCAGGATGGATGCGCGTAGAGCGTGTGTCCATTGATTCGTTTGATCAGGAAGATCATCTTCTGATAGCTTGCTATACTGATGCCGGCGAAGATGTCTTCCCGGAGATTGCTGAGCGTATGCTGACGTTGCCGGCAAAGACAGTTGGCCCCGTTGAGGTTGACCAGGCAGCTTTGCAGAATTGTTCTATGCGTGTGGAGCGTATGAAGGCCGACGTGCTCTCCGAGAGCGCCAACCGTAATCAAACCTTCTTCGAGGACGAGATGGATAAGCTGGACACGTGGGCCAGCGATATGAAGGTCAGCCTTGAGCGAGAAATCACCGACCTAGATGCGGAAATCAACCTCCGAAAGTCGGAGGCCAAGAAGATGCTCCAGCTCAAGGATAAAGTTGCGGCCCAGCGGAACATCAAGGATCTGGAGAAGAAACGTGCGGAGAAACGACAGAACCTCTATGAGGCCCAGGATCAGGTGGATGAGAAAAAGGAAGAACTGCTTACAAAGGTTGAGAAAATGCTGGAACAGAAGGTGGAGCAGAAGGAATTGTTTACGCTTCGTTGGCGTTTAGAATAACTCTAAGTAATTGAATGAAAATAAGATTATTATATGGGAAATAACACAAAGCTAGAACTTACGTGGATAGGTAAGGATAGTGAGAGAATGTCGGTTGAGCCGAGGATTCTAATCGAATCTCCTGAGAATTCGTATGGGACATGTTCTACTGGCGTTCTGCCGAATGGGCATAAGTGGGAAGGGAACATGATTATTCATGGAGATAATCTCTTGGCTTTAAAGGCACTAGAAAAGGATTTCTCAAATTCTGTTCGCTGTATTTACATAGATCCGCCCTATAACACAGGAAGCGCCTTTGAGTATTATGATGATGGATTGGAGCATTCTATTTGGCTTTCTCTGATGCGTCAAAGATTGATTATTCTTAGAAATCTTATGACGAGTGACGGTTCGATTTGGATTCAAATTGATGATGAAGAGCAGGCATATCTCAAGGTTATTTGCGACGAGGTTTTCGGTAGGAAAAACTTTGTAAATATGGTTTCCGTAAATATGAAAAACATTGCTGGAGCATCTGGGGGTGGAGAGGATAAACGATTAAAAAAGAATGTTGAGTATATCCTCATATATGCTAAGAGTTATGATAATCTAAAGATATTCAAACCAGCATATTCTTATTCTCCTATAGCTAAGCTTGTAGAAGATTATCGACAGGAAGGGAAAAGCTGGAAGTACACAACGGCTTTGATTAACCCTGGAATCAAAGAGTATGTGGGAAGCACTGTAGATGGGGACGGAAATGAGATACGTATCTTCAAAAGGAAAGATTATGTGATTGAATCTATTGGTGGTTTAATGAGGAAAGAGCACATCACCGAAGCAGAAGCTTATCGAAAATATGCGAAGTATTTGTTCCAGACCGCTATGCCACAAAGTTCAATACGTCCTCGTGTAATGGATAAGGTGAAGGAAATAGGTATTGAGAGTGATTTGTATTCAATAGAATACGTTCCCAAAACGGGCAGGAACAAAGGTCAGGTATATGAGCAGTTCTATAAAGGTGAGAGTTTCCGTTTATTTGCATGGCTACGCGATGTGACCGTAGAGATTGACGGGGAGGTGTTTAAGAAAGACCTACAGGGTACATATTGGGATTTTGTTGGGGAAACAAAGAACCTTACGAAAGAGGGCCAGGTTGAGTTTCCTAATGGAAAAAAATCCGAAGCTTTAGTCGGGCGAATTGTTGAAATGACAACAGAGCCTGATGATTTAGTCTTGGATAGCTTCCTGGGCTCTGGAACAACCGCTGCTGTTGCCCACAAAATGAACAGAAGATATATTGGTGTCGAACTGGGAAATCATGCTTATACTCATTGTATTCCTAGGTTGAAAAGAGTTATTGACGGTAAAGATCATAACGGGATAACCGCAGCGCAAAAGTGGAATGGTGGAGGCGGTTTCAATTTTTATGAACTAGCCCCGTCTCTTCTCAAGAAAGACATTCGTGGGAATCTTGTTATTAACAAGGAATATAATCCAGATATGCTTGCGGCAGCCATGGCCAAGATGGAGGGTTTTATATATGAACCGTCTCTTGATATATTTTGGAAACAAGGCTATAGCTCTGAGAATGATTTCATTTTCACAACAACGCAGTTCATGACGGTTGAAGCTTTGGCCGCAATTGAGGAGACTATGAAAGAAGATGAGTCTCTCCTGGTATGCTGCAAAGCATTCCAGCCGGAGTGTAAGTCGTTTTCTTCTCGTATATCGATAAAGAAGATTCCATCTGTTCTTTTGGATAAATGCGAATTCGATCACGATGATTACTCTCTGAACATCATTGAGTTGCCGGAAGTCGATAGTGAGGAATCGTTTGAACAAGATTCAGATGATAATATTGAATACAAAGAGACACTCTTTTAGTTTGGGGATATGAGTACAACAACGAACTTTATTAAGCAGCGCATGTCGCTTCGCGAACCTCTAGGTGAGGCTTTGGAGGTAGTGTCGAAACTTGCTGAAGTATTGGACCTTAAGAAGCCCAATACAGAAGACTATGATGTTTTTCTAAAGGAACAGTTGGAGAAAGCCAGGACAGTATGCCCTAACTGCAAGGACTTTGAAAGGGATTTTCCATCCTTCGCATTCTCCATTGCTACGGGCATAGGAAAAACTCGCCTGATGGGGGCATGTATTGCCTATCTCTATTTGGAGAAGGGTATCAAGCATTTCTTTGTACTTGCTCCGAACCTCACGCTATACGAGAAGCTGAAACGTGATTTTGGCGACCCCTCCTACGAGAAATACGTCTTCAAGGGTATTGCTGAGTTTGTTAGCAAGCCGCCCATCGTTATAGATGGAGATAATTATAATAACTTTCAGTTGCACGGTGGAAACTTATTCGATGCAATCGAAATCAATGTGTTCAATATCGCTAAGTTCAATACCGATAGCAAGGAGAGTAAACGTGGTGCGCCCCGTATGCGCCGTCTTTCGGAGTATCTGGGGCAATCCTACTTCGAATACCTATCCAGCCTACCGGATCTTGTCATCCTGATGGATGAAGCCCACAGGTATCACGCTGACGCTTCAAAGAAGGCTGTTAATGAGCTTAGGCCAATTCTAGGCCTTGAAATGACAGCTACCCCAACGGATGAAAAGGGTAAATCCTTTAAGAATATCGTCTATGAATATAACCTTGCCCAAGCGTTGGCAGATGGCAAGTATGTAAAGATTCCGACTGTTGCAAAACGCCGCAATTTCCAGAAAGGAGACCTCGGTGATAAAGAGCTGGATATGCTAAAACTGGAAGACGCCATCAGCATCCACCGTAATACAAAGAAACACCTGGAGCTCTACTCAAAGGAACATAATTGCGAGCTGGTAAAACCATTTATCCTCGTTGTCTGCCGCAATATCCAACACGCGACAGACACTCTCAAAATGATTGAGGAGGAGATGTTTGATGGATATTACAAGGGAAAAGTATTACAGATTGACTCTTCTACCAAAAAGGAGGAAGAAGTGGAACGTCTGTTTGTCTCTTTAGAAAAGCCGGATAACCAAATTGAGATTGTTATTCACGTCAATATGCTCAAGGAAGGCTGGGATGTGACCAATCTGTACACAATCGTTCCTCTCCGTGCTGCAGATGCACCTATCCTTGTCGAGCAGTCTATTGGACGTGGTCTACGGTTGCCGTATGGTGGAAAGCGTACAGGTGTCCGCGATGTCGACACCTTGACGGTCATAGCACACGAAAACTTTGAGGCGGTGATTAAAGCTGCAAAAGACCCGAAGTCAGTGCTTAGTAAGTTTTCTTATATAGAACTTGATGATGAAGATATTCAGTCTGGCCCAAGCACAATAGTTCAGGCAAAGACACTCTTCGACGTTAAGCAGGAAGAGATTAAGCAGCAAGCAAAGACGGAGGTGGAAAAGAAGAGTGCGGAGGTCGTCTGCGATGCCCGAAAAGCCGCTTGGGAGGTGATTTCCGATATGCCCCGCCTAATGGGACAATCGCTCTCTTCTGTCGGCCAGACGCTCATTAAGACGAAGGAAGACTTGAAGAAGCCAGAACTGGTCAATATCATCACTTCACGCACCATCTCAAAAATTGAGCAGGAGGCTCAGAAGGAATCTCCGCTGTTTGCTGAAGAATTCGCGAAACCGCGCATAGAGGAGGCTAAGAATGTTATCAAGGTCCTTATCGAGGATTATGTCAAGAATATCATTGAGATACCACGTATGACAGTTCAGAGGGAAGCATTTAGGGCTGAATATAAGTGGTTTGATTTGGACACAAGGATGGGATTCGGTTTACCGGCGCTTAAAGAGGAAATTATCAGAATGGGATTGGTTGATAATACGGTGGACGTTCTTAGCGTTGAATCAGGACGCCAATACGATGATCCGGTTAACCAGATTGTATCCGAACTCATCAACTACGATGACGTAGATTATGATGAGAATGCGGATCTTCTATATCACCTTGCAGAGGCAGCATACAAGGCTGTTGAAACTAATGCTGAAGACCCGGCAGACACGCCGAAGATGGTTTACAATTTCAAGAAGGGTATCGCTAAGATCATCTATGATCAGATGAAGGCGCACTTTGTTATCGAATCGCTTGGTTATACAAAACCGAAGGTACTTCCGTTCACTGGTATTGTCCCGCAGCACCTTATTGAGGACAGTGCCTATGGCCGAGTGGACTTCCGTGCTGACGTTCCTAAGAAGTTCGTCAAGAAATATATCTACACAGGATTTTTGAAGTCCTACTATTTGGAGAATAAGTTTGATAGCTCAACGGAACTTGACTTCGCCTTTGTACTTGAAATTGATCCTAAGGTCAAGAAATGGCTTCGCCCGGCACCCACTCAGTTTAGCATTTACTGGGGTAATGGCGCGCACCGCTATGAACCGGATTTTGTCGTAGAAACTGAAGATTGCATTTATCTGGTTGAGACAAAGTCGGCGAAGGAAATGACAGCCGATGATGTGAAAGCAAAGAAAGCTGCAGCAATGGAATATTGTAAGAATGCCACAGAATTCACTATCGCAAACGGCGGAAAGCCGTGGAAGTATGCTCTCCTTGCTCACGATGTCGTTGATCGCACTTCAAGTTTCCAGTACTTGATGGCGTTTGCATAATTGTGCAGCGTATTATAGGAGGTTTTGATTTTTAATTACATATCTCCACACCTTGATACGTAAGCGCATTTCAGTGTGGAAAACTCATCGAAGCGGAGTTCCCGAGCTGCATGTGTTTTCGCAGCACCCTTCTGCTAGTCTTCTTCCTTTTGGGTGAAGGCGCTTTTAGGGGCTTTGCATTTAGGACACTTCCACGAAGCGGGGAGTTCTTCAAAAGCGGTTCCTGGGTAGATGCCTTGTGAAGGGTCACCTTTCTCCGGGTCATAGACATAGCCGCAAACGGAGCAAACGTGCTTGCTTACGGTAACATCGTCGTCATACATAATAAATAGAAATTTAATGGGTTAGCTCTTAAGCTACTGCAAAAATCGTGCTGGCGTAATATCCTATACATTTTCGCTTATTTGTCGCAAATTATTGCTATTTTTACGAGATTTTTAAACAAAAGGAATATGGCAATAATTGAAATCAAGAATGTCAGCAAGTCCTTCGGCGAAAAGGTGGCTCTGGAAAATGTAAGTCTGGAGATACCTGAAGGGAAGATTTTCGGCCTTTTGGGACCTAATGGCGCCGGAAAGACCACGCTGATAAGGATTATAAACCGCATAACTATCCCTACAAGCGGACAGGTGCTCTTTCAGGGAAAGCCTATCACACAATCAGATGTGGAAAGGATTGGCTATATGCCGGAGGAAAGAGGCCTTTATCGTAAGATGAAGGTGGGTGAGCAGGCTATGTATTTCGCCCAATTGAAAGGTATGAGCAAGGCCGATGCGCAGGCATCGCTTAAGGAGTGGTTCACTCGCTTCGGAATACAGAAATGGTGGAATAAGAAAGTGGAAGAACTATCGAAGGGTATGGCCCAGAAAGTTCAGTTCATAACCACCGTCGTACATAATCCTAAGCTACTCATTCTGGATGAGCCGTTTTCAGGCTTCGATCCGGTCAATGCCGAAATAGTCAGACATGAAATCCTCCGCCTTAAGGAAGAGGGTTCTACTATCATTCTCTCTACACACGATATGTCAAGCGTAGAGGAACTTTGTGACAATCTGGCACTTATAAATAATTCTCACGTGGTCATCACCGGTGGGGTAGACGAAATAAGAAGACAATTCGGAAAGAATGAGGTAGAACTCGTCTACACCGACGAGCAGGGGACTCACACCAGCATCCTGCCTAAGGAAACCGATGGTGCACTTACACTCGAGTCTTACCTGCAGAAAGGCGTAAACATCGTATCTTACAGGGAGTTGATTCCGAGAATGAACGACATTTTCATTAAACTGGTCAGCGAAGGAGGTAAATTATGAATCTGCGTACGATAGGGGTTATCATAAACCGCGAATACTCCACGAGAGTTAAAAAGAAGACATTTCTTCTCACTACATTTTTAGTCCCTGTGTTGCTCGCACTATGCGGCGTGGCAATGGGTGTGATGATGGTGAACGTAAAGGAGAAGACCAAGACGGTAGGCGTAGTCGACGAATCCGGAATCGTAATGTCATATCTTAAGAATAGCGAACAGATAAGTTTTCAGGACATGTCGTCCGAGCCTCTCGACACCGTAAAGGCCAGACTGGCAGATCTCGGACTCGATGGCGTGCTCAGCATATCGAAGATCGACGAGCAGAAGAACCTTCAGGCATCGTTCACGTCTGTAAAGCCTGTCGGGATGGGCGTGACGGCGACTATGAGCCGATACATCGACGATGCCCTCGAAGACTATCGCATAAGATCTTATGACATAGACGGATTGGAAGAGATAGTGAATAGCGTGAAGGCTGACGTCCCTATACGCACCTTCGTGCTGGATGAAAAGGGTGGTGAGAAAGTCAGCGAAAGCGGCGTGAACTCCATACTCTCTATGGTGCTGGGCATATTCATCTTCCTGTTCATCACGATGTTCGGAAGTATGGTTATGACGGCTGTCGTGGAAGAAAAGACGAGCAAGGTAGTGGAAGTGCTGATTAGCAGCGTGAAAGCTACTGAACTTATGTTCGGAAAGATAATTGGCGTGGCACTCGTGGCTCTTACCCAATTCTTCCTCTGGATCGTCCTCTCCATCGTGCTCCTGAGCGCCGGAATGGGAATCATCGCACCGAAGATGATGGACACGGTAGACGCCCAATCCATAGTGGCCGGACTGCCTGAGGGAACGAACCAATTCGATGCCATGACCGCAGTGCTCTCCCAGAGCGACAGTGAGTTGGGAGACGTCGTGGGTACGCTTGCAGGGCTTAACATAGGCCAATTGGTACTCTATTTCATAGTATTCTTCGTGCTCGGCTACCTGCTATACGCATCGCTTTTCGCGGCTATCGGTTCAGCTGCCGTGGATAACGAAAATGATACGAGCCAGCTTCAGATGCCGGTAACCATACCGCTTATGATAGCTTATTTCATAGCACTTTACGCTTATAACGCACCGGACAGTGCCGTGGCATTGTGGGGCTCGATGATACCTTTCACCTCTCCTATAGTGATGCTCGCACGAATTCCTTTCGGCGTGCCGGGATGGCAGATACTCCTTTCGATAGGGCTTCTGGTAGTAACGACGATAGCTTGCGCCTATCTGTCGGCGAAGATTTATAAGGTGGGAGTGCTTATGTATGGTAAGAAAACTACATTCAAGGATTTGTGGAAATGGTTAAAACAAAAGTAATAATGAAAGCCGTAGGACTACTTTCTTGCGCACTTTGTGTCGTGGTGGGGTGTTCCGCCGGATACAGTTGGTCTACTATAAAGGTGGATGCTCATAGAACCGGAGTCAAACCGGCTACCGCCGACAATACTAGAGAGGCCATGGGCTATGTGCAGGACGGAACGTACTATGCACCGTCTGGTAGGGTCTACAGCGAGGGCGCTACGCCCGAATTGGCCCGAATACTAATAGACGCACAGCCGAAAATGGCTTCGCTCAAGCAGGTCATCGCGCACGCTCCGAAGGCTATGTCCAGCCATTATCCGCAGAGCGAGTTGTCTAATTTCGCGGTAGACTGCATTATGGAAGGGGTCGAGGAACTCACCGGGCGAAAGGTCGATGTGGGCATTATGAACTTCGGCGGCATAAGGTGTGACATCCCTCAGGGCGATGTTCTTTTGGACGATATCATGTCGATGTTCCCGTTCAAGAACTATTTGGTCTATGTTCAGGTCGACGGAAAACAGCTTCGCCGGATTTTCGAGGATATGGCCTCACGTAAACTACAAGCGGTAGGCGGAGTGGAGGTCGTGATAAACGGGAAGACGATGGAAAGCCTTAAGGTCGGCGGCGAGGAAGTCAGAGACGACAAGTTGTATGGCATAGGCAGCATAGATTTTCTCCTCAACGGAGGAGATAAGATCCATCTAGGCGAAGGCGCCGTGGAGGTAGTGCGCACCGGAGTGCTGCTTCGCGACTGCATCTTGAAAAAGGTTTACGCTCTTTCCGAGGCTGGACTTCCGTTAGAGTATCATTTGGATAACAGAGTAGTGATAAAATGAAAAGGACATTAAAGTATATATCCATGGCTTTTTGTGCGGCGAGCTTGGCATCTTGCTCTCCGAAGTTGGTCATTCTGCACCTTAACGATACCCATTCCCATCTGGAGCCGGTCCGCGAGACCGAAAGGTATGGTAAAGCGGGTATCATAGAACGGGGCGCGATAGTGGATAGCGTGCGAAATGCCCGTGGCGAAGATAATGTGCTCTTGCTTCACGCCGGAGACTTCAACCAGGGTACTTCGTATTATACCCAATTCGGAGGCGCACTCGAAGTGGCTGCCGTCAATGCCCTCCGCTACGACTGCATCGTCCTGGGAAACCACGAGTTCGACAATGGACTCGAAGACCTCGCAGCGAGAGTCAAACAGATAAAGTGTCCAGTGGTATGCGCTAATGTCGAGTTCGCGGGAACTCCTCTTGAAGGAGAGGTAACTCCTTATGCCATACTCCATAAGGCGGGAAAGAAAATAGGCGTAATAGGCCTTACTTCCGACTTGGCCTCGAATGTGGCCTATGAGATTTCGTCGCGTCTCGTGCAAGTATCATCCGTGGATGTGACGAACCGCTATGCCGAATATTTGAAAAAACAGGAAAAATGCGATTTGGTGATACTCCTTTCACACCTCGGATTTTCGAAAGACATAGACCTCGTGAAACATACGAAAGACGTAGACGTGATAATAGGAGGGCATAGCCATACCTTCATAGACGATATTGAATACCAGCCTAACGCCTGTGGACGTCAGATTCCGATAGTTACGGACGGGTGTTGGGGATTCGAAGTGGGGGAACTGATAGTAAGATAATTACATCAGTTTCTTCCTCTTGAAATAGAATACTATGCCTGCTGTGGTCACAAGCATCAAGCCTAGTATACCCAGCCAAGCCAGCGGAACGTCTTCGAACGGAAGATGTACGTTTATTCCGTAAAAACTTGCGATTAGGGTGGCCGGCATAAGCAGCAGCGACAGGAGAGTGAAAATCTTCATAATCCTGTTCTGCTCCAAGTTGATGATACCTACGATGGTGTCCTGAAGGTATTCGAGTCTTTCGAAGTTAAAGTTTATGTGGCTGATAAGGGAGGTGATATCCTGGAGGATGATGGAAAATCTCTTATCCAGCGAATCCGGGAACAAATCGCTCTTCAGGATGTTTCCGAGGATTCTCTGTTTGTCCACCACATTCTCCCTGACTATCATCGCGTTCTCTTGTAGCTGATTGATGTCCAGAAGGAACTCTTCGTTAATGTCTTCCATCTGGTTAATTCTCTTGCTAAACTGCGAAGTCTCCTGTGCGATAAGCTCCACGATGTCGGCATCGAGGTCGACACGCTTGTCCATTATCTCCACGAAGATGGAAAAACCGCTCTTGTAAAGTTCCGGACGCGCCTGAATCTTATTCGAAAGCAGGTCGAAACTGCGGATAGGAATCTCACGCAGGGTAGTCAATGTGTTAGGAGCCAATATAAAAGACACCGCATCCATACTCATCTCCGTGCTGGTAGGTGAGAGGAAGTTGGTATTCGCAAAGATTATCCCGCCGGCCTCGTGGAAGCGAGATGAACTCTCGATCTCCTCCGCTTGTGCGCGGCTCTGGATTTGTGCGTCGTTAAATGCCTCAGCAGCACGCTTTTCGTCTCCGCTGGGGTCGATAAGGTCTATCCAGAGAACGTCCGCTTTGTTCAGAGTGGCCAGGTCCTCCAGTCTGTTAGAGAGTAAAATCTCATTTCCGCTTCTATGAAAAATCCTTATCATCCCTGCAAATTTAGAAAAAACTCCTTATAAAACAATACTTAATCCTATCCCAATCAACACCACGCCTCCGATACACTCTGCCCATCGTCCGGCTTTTCGGGCCAATTTGCCTCCGCACAAAATGCCCACCAGCACGCTCAGAGCAGTGAAGATGAAAACCGAAACCGCTTGCGGAATCGTTTGGCTCCATCCTTGGCCAGCCAGGGACAGACTGCCTCCGATCACCAGAGCGTCCATACTCGTGGCTATTCCGGCCAATGCTATGTTCTTCAGCCCGTTCAAATCGGACTTTTCGCTCTTTTTGCTGAAGAGTGCGCTGTAAATCATACTGCCTCCCACGTAAACCAGCAATGCCAATGCTTCCCATTTGGCCACTTTGTTTATGAGGCTGGTCAAAACATCACCGCAAGCCCATCCTACGAGCAGAAATGCCGTCTGGATTATCGCAAAGCAAAGGGCGATTTTTACGATGGTGCCGGCGTCGCGTTTCTTAAGGCCAATGGACGAACATAACGATACGGCGAAGCAGTCTGCACATACCGATAAGCCGAAAAGTATGATTTCCACTAACTGCACAGTCCGTTATGGTTTGAAAGGTTGTCTCGAGACTATACTCCGTCCGAGCGTGAGTGAATCGGCGTATTCCAAATCGTCGCCGAATCCCAGACCTCGTGCCAGTGTCGTTATCTTAGCGCCCGTAGGCTCAAGTTTTCTATATAGGTAAAACGATGTGGTTTCACCTTCTACGTCTCCGCTCAGGGCCAATATCACCTCAGTCTGCGGTGATACTCTTTTAAGCAGGGAGTCTATACTCAAATCGCTGGGAGCCACTCCGTTAATAGGGGAGATGATGCCTCCGAGGACGTGATAGAGGCCGTTGTATTGGCCTGTATTCTCGATGCTCATCACGTCGCGTACGCTCTCTACTACGCAGATGATGTTCCTGTCGCGGCGCTTGTCTGCACAGATGCTGCACGTCTGCTCGTCGGAAATCATATTACACTGCTGGCAGTAGTGAATGTCCGTAGAAAGGCTTGCGATGGCCTTCGATAGGGCTAGAATCTGTCCCTCGTCCTGTTTGAGCAGGTGCAGGGCAAAACGCAACGCGCTACGAGAGCCCACCCCCGGAAGTGAACTGATCGCTTCTACCGCATTCTGAAGCACTTTTGAAGGGTAATTCTCGTTTTTATACATTATTAAGGGTTTTTGCGAATGAAAAGTTTGCAAAGATAATCAAATCGGCTAAATTTGTGTTATGAAAAATCGTATTATTTTATTTTTATCCTTTGTTTTTATTATGGGCTTCTCTTCTTGCACAGTAGGCGTGCGCCCATCGCAGTCATTGTCCATTTCCAATGCTAATCCTCACACGGCCGACTGGGCCCATACCGAGAGGTATGCTTCGCTTAGGGATACTCTTTCCAAGCATCCGAAGGTCGTTTTCTACGGAGATAGCATCACCGAAGGCTGGATAGACGACGAATTCTTCAAATCGGTAGACGGTATCCCTATGGGAGTCAGCGGGATGACTACTTGTCAGCTTTTGTGCCGCTTTAGGGTCGACGTCATAAATCTCCGTCCTAAGTATGTGGCGATTATGTGTGGTACTAACGATATCGCGCAGAATATAGGACCTATAGAACTCGAGACTGCCGTGGGGAACATCGTGTCTATGTGCGAATTGGCCAAATATAACGGCATCGAGCCTCTCGTGTGCTCGGTGACCCCTTGCTCCGGATATGCTTGGAGACCGGAACTGGGAAATCCTACGGAGAAGATACGTGCCTTCAATGCGCTGCTCAAGCAGTATTGCGACGAGGCCGGCGTGCAGTACGTCGATTATTACGGTGCACTGGATAGCGGAGACGGCTCTCTCGCTCCGGAAAATACCAGGGATAAGTGCCATCTTACGATGAAGGCCTATAAGATATTGGAATCCGTGATAACTCCGTATCTTAAGTAGTATGTTCTTTTCCGTCTTGGAAAGCCTGACTCTCGTATTAGGATTGGCCTATGTGCTCTTGCAAGTGAAGCAGAGCAGGTGGATGTGGCCGGTGGACATACTCTGTTGCATAGCTGCGGTGATAGTTTTCGCACATCAGAGGCTCTGGGCGTCGATGGGGCTGAATGTCTATTATCTCATTATGGGATTCGTGGGCATAGTGGCTTGGAATAAGGATGCGCAGAAGGTGGAAAACGAGCAGATGCGCGTGCGTAAGATGTCGAGAAAGACCCTGGCAGTTTCGCTGTTGGCTATGGTAGTCAGCGGGATTGGCCTGTATTATGTGCTGAAACTCACCGGCGATGCCTCTCCGGCAGTGGATGCGATAGTCGGGGCGAGCGGCATAGTGGGTACGGTGTGGCTGGTTCGCACCTATCTGGAAAACTGGATAGTATGGTTATTCTCCGACATAGTCTCGACGCTGCTTTGCCTGAGCCAGGGACTATATTGGATGATGGCCTTATATTTGGTATATACGATTACGGCCGTAATAGGATGGCGGGAGTGGAGAAGTAAGGCCGTTTATATAGATTAGTTTATGATTGGATTTCTTTTCGCCCTTCTGGCGGTATTTACATTGAGCCCGAACAAGGCTTCGGTTTACGATATTGGTAATGAAAACTGGCATCTTCAGTCAGAGGCCTATATGACCGTGAAGGATGGAAAGAAATTGTCTTCCAGAAAGTTCGACGACTACGACTGGATGAATATTAGTTTCCCTTCGACTGTGGTGGCCGCTTTCGTGGAGGCCAGGGAATGCGCTGAGCCTGTGGCTGGAGAAGAGGATTTCCTGGCGATCCCACATCATCTCGTGCGCGGTGATTTCTGGTATAGATGTGAGTTCGCCGTTCCGGCCCAAGCCATCAAGGAACATACTTTCCTTAATTTGTCTGGGGTTAATGGCGAGGCTCAGGTTTGGCTTAATGGCCAATTCGTGGGCAATGTGCCGGATTCCCTGCATCGGGCCCGATTCGATGTGACCGGAATCGTGAAGGGAAAGAACGCATTGGCCATAAAGGTGAAGGCCGATTCCGATAAGGCAGGCCTCTGTTCTGAGGTGTATTTCTCCTTTACTGGAGACGTATCTCTGGGTGAGCCTTTCGTCGTAACGACGCTGAACCTTCCGGACACTACCGAGGCTCGCATAAAGGTGGGCGCCGAGGTTACGAATCACGCCAAATCGCGTAAACGTGTGGTTCTAAGCGGCAAATACGGCTGGATTCCCTTCGAGGTGACGCGTTACCTGAACCCCGGACAAAGCGAGGTGTTCAGCACTACCCTCGAGATGGAGAATCCGAGGCTTTGGTGGACCAATGCACTTGGCGAGCAGCACCTGTACGATGTCGAGATGAAGCTTTATGCAGGGCACGACGAATCGGACAAGACCTTTTTCCGAAGCGCGGTAAGGGAAGTCGCATTTTCGGGCGATTCGCTTTTCGTGAATGGAGTATACGCGCCCCTTCGCGGGACTTGCGCACCGGGCGGATTGGATAGGTTCGACAGGGTGTCCTCTAAGGAATTAAAGTCCATTGCGCGGTATTGTAAAGATTTGAATTTTAATGTTTTTGCTACTACTGAAGAGGACGCGCGAAGGCTTTCGTCCTATGCCGACGAATATGGTTTCGTCTTGCTCGATTCTAATTCGGCTCCGGCGCTAGACTTCGATTACGGCGAACTTTCCGTCTCCCGAGAGCCTGCTTCAGACTTTTATGCTTGTAAAAGAGCGAACGAATCGGTTCACGTGCAGTATGTCGACGGAAAGGTGGAGGTGGTGAACCGTACCTTGCACGACCTGAATGACGTAAAGGTAGGCGCGCAATGGTTCGACGTAAGCGGAAGGGGAGTATCCGAGCAGGTAGCCGTGATAAATGTGAAATCAGGAAGCGTGTCGCAGGCATTTGCTTTCGAAAAGCCGTGCGAGGGCGTGGGCTATTTGGAATTGGCCATATACTCGGGAGAAGACTTGCTTTCGGAAAACTTCCATATCGAAGGCAGCGTCCCGGAAGACTATCCTAAGGCTACACTGCGCGTGGGTGGGGAAGTGAATTCTACGCCGGACGGCTGGAGTATCACTTATCTCATCGAGAATCTGGGCGACGTTCCGGCGCTTATGTTATGTGCGCGAGTGGACGACCCGGATGGCGAGGCGGTGCTTCCTGTCTTCTGGTCAGACAACTACATCTCCCTTCTTCCCGGGGAGAAGAAGGTGTTGACGGCGGAAGTGGATAAGGCGGATTGCCCTCACATTCCGCAAGTGAGCATCACCGGCCTTAATCTTTAAAATAGCTGATTCGCTTTAGGAGCAGGGAATTACGATGATTTTGGCAATAATTTGATTTTTTGCCAAAATTATCGTATCTTTGGTGACGTATGACGAATGCTGATATTATATTGAAATATGCTGCATTTCACGGGGGAACCCTCGTGAGGAAGGAATTTATGCCTTGGTTTGAATCCGCCTATCCTAACGGATCTGTCCGGAGCATGGATACCGAACTGCGTCAAATGGTTGCGGCAGGAATGCTGGAGAGGATAGGATACGGACAGTTCCGACTATGCCCAGATGTGAAACCTCAGTATAGTCCTATTGTAAGCACAGAGATGAAGACGTTGTTCTCTAGTATCAAAGAGAGATACCCTTATGCAGCGTTCTGTATCTGGCAGGCAAGGACGGTATCTTCATTCATGCAGCATGTCCCCAGTATTGATGTCCTGATTCTGGAGACGGACCGCAGCGCTGCCGAGGCTGTTTATGATGATGTCAGAGAATTGGTTGAAGGACGGACAGTCCTTCTGCGTCCTACTGAAAAGGAGTGCCGGCTTTATGCTTCAGGGACTCCATCCCTCCTAGTTAGGGATTTGATTTCGGAAGCTCCCATTATTCGCGTGGACGGTGTAACCACGGCCTCCCTAGAGAAAATTTTGGTCGATATCACCATCGCTCCCGAGTTTGAGTTTGCCCGAGGTTCAGAACTATATACTATCTTTGAGAACGCCGACCAAGTATACCACATAGGTAAG
>URCV01000045.1 GCA_900546445.1 uncultured Bacteroidales bacterium
GACTTGATGACATTCTGCAAATCGACTACATATTTCTCGGCAGCCTCGCCCGTGATGGCCTCGATTCGACGCACACCCGCTGCGATGGCCGATTCTCCGATTATCTTGAACAGACCTATCTTACCGGTAGAAGAGATGTGGCAACCACCGCACAACTCCACGCTTGGCCCGAATTTCACTACGCGAACCCTGTCGCCGTATTTTTCGCCGAAGAGAGCGATGGCGCCCATAGACTTGGCCTCGTCCATAGTGGCGTCGCGCTTCTCCTCGAGGTGAATATCCTCGCGAATGAGCTCATTAACCCTGTTCTCCACTTTGAGAATCTGCTCGTCGGAGAGTTTCTCGAAGTGAGAGAAGTCGAAACGAAGACCGCCATCGTGTACGTACGAACCTTTCTGCTCCACGTGTGAGCCCAGAACCTCACGCAAGGCCTGGTCCATAAGGTGGGTACAAGAGTGATTGTTCGCTATCTTCTGACGTCTCTGCGCATCTACCACGAGAGTAAATTCTCCTTCGCAGTTCTGCGGAAGCTTGTCGGCGATGTGCACGATAAGGTTATTCTCGTGAATGGTATTGAGTATCATTATCTTCTCGCCATCGGCGCTCAAGGCATAGCCGGTATCTCCTACCTCACCGCCCATCTCTCCGTAGAACGGAGTGCGCTCGAATACGAGCTGAAGCATAGTCTTGTTCTTCTGAACGACGGTGCGCTGCTTGAGAAGCTTTACGCCCTCGATGGTGGTGTGGTCGTAGCCGTCGAACACGCTCTCGCCGCTGTGATATTCGGTCCAATCCCCGAACTCATTGGCCGTAGCGTTACGCGCGCGGTCCTTTTGCTCCTGAAGAGCTGCCTGGAAGCCGTCCAAATCTACCCCGAATCCTTTCTCTGCAGCTATCATCTCCGTAAGATCTATCGGGAATCCGTAGGTATCGTAGAGGATGAATGCGTCCTTGCCGGAGATGGTCTTCGACTCGGACGATTTGGCCATATACTCGTCCAGCAGCTTGATGCCCCTGTCGAGCGTTCTCAGGAATGCCAATTCCTCCTCGCGAATCACCGACTCTATCAGCTTCTGCTGACTTACGAGCTCAGGATAGGCCTCTCCCATATCGCTGACCAGCTGTGGGATAAGCCTGCAAAGGAATGGCTCGGAGAATCCGAGAAAGGTGTAGCCGTAGCGTACCGCGCGACGAAGGATACGTCTTATTACGTATCCGGCCTTCACGTTAGAAGGCAATTGGCCATCTGCGATGGAGAAGGCGATGGCGCGGATGTGGTCGGCGATCACTCGCATAGCCACATCCGTCTGTTCGGACTCACCGTAGTGGTGACCGCTCAATTCGGCGATGTAGGCTATCATACCGGTGAATACGTCCGACTCGTAGTTGCTGTTCTTTCCCTGAAGCACCGCACACAAGCGCTCGAAGCCCATTCCGGTGTCTATATTCTTCGCAGGAAGGTTCTCGAGGTGGCCATCGGCCATACGCATATACTGCATAAAGACGATGTTCCAAATCTCTATGACGTGCGGGTCCGACTGGTTCACGAGTTCGCGACCGGTAACTCCCGACGCCTTTTCCTCGTCGGTACGGATGTCGATGTGAATCTCGGAGCAAGGGCCGCAAGGACCTGTGTCACCCATCTCCCAGAAGTTGTCGTGCTTGTTACCTAAGATAATATGGTCTTCAGGAAGATGCTTGAGCCAAGCCTCCTTAGCCTCCATATCCATCTGGGTACCGTCTTCTGCGCTACCTTCGAATACCGTGGCGTAGAGAAGGTTCTTGTCTATGCCATAAACATCGGTGAGAAGTTCCCAAGCCATATCGATGGCTTCTGTCTTGAAGTAGTCGCCGAAACTCCAGTTACCGAGCATCTCGAACATGGTCTGGTGGTAGGTATCGTGTCCCACCTCTTCCAAATCGTTATGTTTTCCACTCACTCTCAAGCACTTCTGGCTATCGGCCGCGCGCTTGTACGGAGCTTTCGTGTTACCGAGGAAGATGTCTTTGAACTGGTTCATTCCGGCATTAGTAAACATCAGAGTAGGGTCGCCCTTCACTACCATAGGAGCAGAAGGTACTATAGTATGGCCCTTCGAAGCATAAAAATCGAGAAATTTCTGTCGAATTTCCTTAGACGTCATCATTTTCTTATATATTTCTTTACTATTCTTCTGTTTCGCAGTCCGATTACCCTTTCGGTGACAAATCGGCACAATCGCACAAATATAACTAAAATTCCGCAAGCATTAAAATATATATTTACACACAAAAAGACGGGGCCCGAACCGGACCCCGTCTAGATATCGAAAAACTGAAATTCGATTATTTCCAGAAATCTGCTTTCAAGAAATCAACTCCCTGGTTCTTTGAACCTGAAACAGAAAGATTATAAACTATTCTGTAATACTTTCCTGTCCAATCCTGTCCTTCAGGAGCTTCAAATGTAGTAACTCCATTTGCGACAAATGACCCAGTTGCAGAAGATACTTCATTCGTAGCATCGGCAGCATCTTTCGCCGTATCATAAACAAAAACAGTAACAGAATTTACAGTCACATTATTTCCTGCGCCTACGTGGGTGATTTCAATCTTAGAAACCTTTCCGCTTATTGGGCTCTTGCCATAAATAAACCTATCTGTATTCTCAATATTCTTTCCACCAATTCGCCAAATAGGTTTTTCATTTGACTTTAAAGTAGTATTTCCATTTACCATCCAAGTTAATCCATTGACCTCAACTTCGCCACTTTGTGCATACGCAGTATGTGTACCCGTAGTCGCCTGCAATGTATATGTCAACGCAGGAGCCTCAGTTCCTGCAGGGTTAACCACGATGGTAGTCTTAGCCTCTGCTGCGGTGAAACCATCGACAGCATCGATAGATGCAGTGATTTCCACTTCGCCTTCCTTAACGCCGGTAACGACGCCATCTGCTGAAACAGTAGCGATGGTCTCGTCTGCTGAAGCGTACTTGATGGTAGCAGTAGAGTTAGTGGTAGCGCCAAGTGAAACTGTCTCGCCTACGTTAACCGTAAACTTGGATGCCAGAGTGATCTGACCGCCTACTACTGAAGGCTTGTAATCGGCTGCTGCCCATACGTATGCCTGCTTGTTAGCATTAAATACAGCCGGGAATACTACGAGATCGGCCTTTGAGCCCTGTACAGCCTCGAAAGCTTCGGTAGTCTTAACATAGAGGGCAAGTTCGTCAGCGCCCTGCTTAACCTTACCGTTCTTATCTGAGTTAGAGAAAGCTTCGCTAACCTCTACACCGGTAAGCTTAACCTGCATATTGAGATACTTGTTAAAATCGGCGTTAAGTTGAGCGATCGTAAGCTCCGTGCAAGGAATCGTCACAGTAGCACCAACCTTCGCACCTGAAATGTCATAGAAAGACGTTACCTCAGGAAGGCCTTTGTACACGACGCCGGTTCCCTTGACTACGCCCTCTATGGTAAGTCCCAAGAAAGCACCCTCCAAAACAGAGCCAAAGAACATTACACCGGCTGTCTCGTCCTGGAAATAAGAAGTCTTGTTATCCGTACAGATGCGGGTAAGAACTGCAGGCTTTGAGAGGTTGAGAGTGAAGTCAATTCCCGCTTCTCCGGCAGCCAGGATAGCCGCATTAAGCTCTGCCAAGCTCTTGTATTCTACTGCAGGAGCTTCTTCAACAGCCTTCTGGGTAAGAGTAATCTCTACTTTCTTATCCGCACCGGCCACTTCGAATTTAGCAGTACGCAAAGCACCCTCGTTAGCAGCGAATTCCACTGTGATGGTACCGTCGTTTGAACCGCTTTCGGTGAATTTGGTAATCCAATCACCTTCCACCTTAGCAACAGTCCACTCTACGTTAGACTTTACTGTGAATGTAGCACTTGTAGCGGTAGCCTCTACCTCTACTGCGGCATTCTCCACCGTAAGGTTCTTCTCAGGAGCAGGTACGTCTCCGCCTGCTACAGAGCTGATGAAATAAGCATTAGCAACTTGCTCCTTCTGCTCTTCCACCTTAGCGTTAGGATACTGTCCGCGCTGACCTACGAGAGTAACCTTGTCGCCGACCTTAAGTCCGAGGGAAGCGAAAGATTTGTCGTTCTTAGCTACAGGGGCCTTTGTAAGACCATATACATATACGAATGTCTCAGAAGCCTCTTCCTTAAAGTAGAAGTTACCATACTCTTCCTTAACGATTTCCTTAATGACACCGGTAAGGCGATAGTAAGGAGACTCGAGATATTTGCTTGCTACTTCCTTAGCGAGGAACTCCGTGATGGTAACGTCGGTAGACTTGCAGCTTGCCTCAAGATATGCTCCTGAAACCTGCTCCTTCTGATCCTCTACCTTAGCATCGGCATACTGTCCGCGTGTTCCTACGATGGTGATGATATCACCTACGCGAAGTCCGAGAGTAGGGAATGACTTGTCGTTCTTAGCCTGTTTGGTGGCAGTAAGACCATATACATATACGCGACCTGTTGCATCCTCTGCATAGAGGTTACCATACTGGTCGTTAACGATAGACTCTATCTTAGCTACGATTCTGTATGGCTTGTCTCCTACAGGAGCCTCGAGGAATTCTGCGATGGTAACGTCCTTAATGTCGGTACGAGTAACCTTACATGTCACGCTTTCAAGACCTTCGGCAGCCAGAGTGATGACACCCTCGGTACCCTCACCGTCTTCAGCGACGCTTACCTTAACGGTAGTGCTCTTGTCGCCGGTAGCAGGGTCGAATGTAAGCCAAGAAACATCTGAAGAAAGGGTCCAAGTAACCATATTCGAAGAAACTGCGAGGTCAAAATCCGAACCCGTGGCAGCAGTAACCTCAGACATACCGAGTTTGATCATCGGAGCCTCACTCTTCTTATGAGAGATGTAGTAAGACTTCACACCCTGAGGCTTGCCGTTATAAGCACCACGAGTGGATGCGATGGTAATCTGGTCGCCTTCCTCGATGCCGAGCTCTTTCAAAAGACCGATCTTCTGGTTAGAGACATCCTCTTTCCTAGCCAATCCGTAGATAAGCACCTTATCTCCGGTCTTAGGGTCAGTAAGGTCGAAGTTACTATAGGTGTCAGGGTTGACGCTATTAGCTACGACACCGGTAAGTACATAATAAACGCTGGCATCTACCGGTTTCTCCAGGAACTCGGCTATAGAGCATTCTAGAAGTCTCTCGCCCAATTCACCTTTCTGTGCTATAGTGACGGCGCCTGAAATGGTCTCACCTATGAATGAAACATTAGCCTTTCTATTATATCCCTTATTCTCAGGGACCTTAACGATAACCTCCACGATCTGGGAAGAACCATTGCCGGATGCAGGCTCCACGGTAATACCCTCTACTTCGTCAAGACTTGAAGCAGGAGAAACCGTGGCCGTCCAATCCTGAGGCGCAAGCAACTTTACAGTCACCTCGCCGCCATTAGCCTCTACCTCATAAACTGAATTGTCGGTAGACACCTTAGACGCTACCTCAAGCTCTTGTTCACACGAGGTGAACAAGGCCATAAGAGGAAGCGCGATTGCCGCTATGATTTTATTAAATTTCATATTGTCTGATTATTAGAAAATGTAACGAAGACTCAAGATGATGCTCCAAGTAGAAGAAAGGCTGTTATAGCGAGAATATGTCTCAGTAAGAATATTGTCACCGTTCTTCTGGAACTGGAACTGAGGCTTTTCACCCTTAGTGTAAACTGCCTGAGCGTTCAAGAGGTTAAGAGGAATGGTGTTACCATATCCGTCACCTGCATTGATGGTCCAAGCGTTACCCCAAGAAGAGTTGAGCAAGTTAGAGAAGTTCTCGACGTCGACACCGAGCTGGATAGTGTGCTTTCTATGGTTAGCGCCGGTGAAGAAGTAGAAATTCTGGTTAACCTTAAGGTCGAAAGTGCTTCTCCAAGGAGCTACGATGCCGTTACGTGTAGCGACCTCGCCTGTGTGCTTGCGCAAATACTTGTCGTTCTGGATATAGTTCCAGAAGTCCTCGCACTGCTGAGCTGCTGAATAGGTAACCTCACCATCCTTTGTCTTGAAATCCACGAATGTCCAGTTTCCCTTACCCCAACCTTCGGCACCTTGAAGGTCCTCGAGTGTAGGGATGTCGATAAGCGAATAGTTGTAAGCACCGTCACCGAACACGTTCTTCACATAGTCGATGTTACCACGTCCGTTAGCGCTTCCGTAGTATGAGAGGGAAACGGTAGTTCCGAAATACTTAGCGTAATCCTTAGAGTAAGAGATGTTGGCTACGACACGATGAGGCATTACATAGCTTGCATATCCGAGCTCGCGACTGTTTGTACCATACTGACTTACGAGAGCCTTCCAAGCCGAACCAGGCTGGTCGCCCACACCGTCGATGATAACCTTAGAGTCTGCATAGGTATAAGAGATGTTTGCCGAAAGACCCCAGTTGAAGTTCTTTTCCAACTTAGCGGTAATCGCATAGTAGTATCCGTTATCCTTAAGACCACTTACGTTATTGATAAGATAAGCGTTAGTAATCTGGCTGTCGTATGTGCCGTTATTATAGTAAGGACGAGCCTCGATGTCCGGAACCTCGAGAAGTGAGGTAGGAGCCTTGAGGGCGATGTTCGTCAATGTAACTGAGTGAATGTCTTTCTTATAGACACCTTCCAACGAAGCCTTGACATCACCAGGAAGCATAGCGTCTACTGCGAGAGATGATTTCCAAGTGGTAGGGTTCTTGAGCTTCGGATCCATAAGGGTGATGCTCGAAAGGTTCTGGCCTGCAGCTACAGGAGAGAATCCGCTAGGATAAATCTGATTCAGGATGGCGTTACGGTCATTACCGATGGTAGGGATATCGCTGGTGCGGGTAACGGTGGTCTGAAGAACACCGGCGTCACCTGCCTGACCTACGATCCATACGAATGGAATACGACCTACGAATATACCTGTACCTCCGCGAACCACGAGATTACGATTTCCGAAAACGTCCCAGTTGAAACCGATACGTGGGGAGAATGAAAGTGTAGTCTTAGGAAGGTCTACGGTGTTATATTTTCCTGAAGGATTGTTCTTAGTAGGAGCGAATGTAGCTTCCTCTACGCGTGTGTTCCTATTGAATTCAAGTGAAGGATAGATAGGAAGCTCGAAACGCACACCTGCGGTAAGCTTGAAGTTATCGCTGATGTTAATGTTATCCTGAAGATAGAGAGAGAACTGCTCGAACTCGAAACGCGGATACTCCTGAGCGAATGTAGCGTTGTTACCGTGAGTAATCGCGAACTGTGAAGGAGTATCGAACAATGTTCCGTTAACCGCTGCATTATAGAGAGCCTGCTCATTATCGAACTCGAAGGTGTAAGCACCTGCACCCATTCTCTGGAAGCCGTTCTGGGTCTTGTCGTACTCGAACTGGAAACCAGCCAAAAGCGAGTGGATGCCGGTGTTGTAGCTAAGTTCGTCTGTTACGATGGTGGTAGATACGTCACGAAGGTTACCATAAGAGAAAGCCTCTGTACCGAATGTAGTATAGATGTGATTCTTACCGTCTCCGTTAACATCCTTTACCACGAGGTCTACGTATGGGAAGTAACCGCCGTTCACGCTACGTGGCTCGTACTGGTGAGAGTAAGAAACGCGAAGAGTGTTGTTAAGCGCTCCGTCGAGGAAGCGGCTGTTAAGCTCACCTGCGACTGAAGAAAAGTTCTGCTCCTGATAGTATCTTGCATTCTCGAAATAGAGAGCGTACATAGAAGTACAGCTCGATGTAGAGAAGTTACTGTTAGGAAGACCTGTACGAGATGTAGAAGGAGCTGAACTATACTTACTGTTCACCATATTGTAGCGGATGTTGAACTTATGGTTCTTATTAATGTTCCAGTCTACACGTGCGAGAACCTTAAGAGAAGGAGTAGTATAGTTGTATCCTGTATAGTTACCCGGGTCGTAGTTATATTTAGAACGAAGGAAACTCTGGACGGCATCCATTACAGGAGCTGAAGGATAGCAATATCCGTCGTTACCATCCGTAAATACGTGATCGCCATTGACAAGTTTACCGGAAGCATCTACCGTACGCTCCGAAAGCTTTCTGGTAGGACCAGGTGAAACGCTCCTGTCAGCCTCTACGTTAAGGAAGAGGAACAACTTGTCCTTTATGATAGGGCCACCTACTGAGGCACCGTACATAAGGTAACGGCTGTCGGTCTTACTGATAGGCTCGTAATCTGCTACTTGATAGCCCTGCATGTCCTGGTTACGGAAATACCCATAAGCGGTTCCGTGAACCTCGTTTGTACCAGACTTGGTAGTAGCATTGATTCCGCCACCGGTGAAACCTGACTGACGAACGTCGAAAGGAGTAATCGAAATAGCCACCTGGTCGAGAGCGTCCAATGAAATAGGAGAGCCGCCTGCAGGGAGGTTAGAACCGATACCAAATGCGTTGTTCATCGCTGCACCGTCGACCGTCACATAAGAGTCGCGGTATGAACCACCACCGATAAATGTCTTAGTACCTGACACGTAAGCCTGAGGGGTCTGTTTCAAAAGGTCGTTCATGCTACGGCTGACCGTAGGCACGCTCATGATTTTCTTCGCATCCAGTGAAGTGAGAGCACCTGCGCGGTCCGTGCGCATATTAGAAACCTTGCTTTCAGCTGATACCGTAACTGCGTCGAGAGCGAGTGATTCTTCCTGAAGAACCACGTCTATCACAGCGTTATCTGAAAGTGCAACATTGATGTCAGTGAAGATCATCTCGGTGTAACCGAGGCAGCTGACAGTCATCTTGTAAGGACCACCTGCCTGAATGTTGTTAAGGCGGTAGAAACCTTTTTCATCAGTAATAGCATAATACTGAGTACCTGTAGGCTCGTGAAGGGCCAAGATAGTTACTCCAGGCAATGCTCCGTTTGCATCAGAAACCTTACCGCTGATTGAAGATGTGGTGACCTGAGCGAAGGCCATTACACCTGCAAACACAGCTGCCAATGAAATAACAATTCTTTTAAAAAATTGATTCATAAATATTAATGAAGTTAAATTTTAATTGCCGCAAAGATATAAATAATTTACCGGATTACATATATAGATTAATTTGCGAAAATCCGAATTTTATAATTAACTTTGCTCACTTTTTCTTCCTAAATCGCAGACGAGAAAGTGCACTCTATCGCGTCAGATTCCAGTTTTCCATCAGCATATTCAACAGTTACCTTTATATTATAGGTAGCAGGTATAATTGATGGCGCCTTCTTGAAGTTTAATTGAAACAACATATGTTCTGTTTGAATAATCCGAAAATCAAGGCCAGAACCGCCAAATATTTACCTCGGTGAATCATAAGCAAATACTAATTTTTATTGGTCATTTTGACAAAAATACTGAAAATAAATGATTTATCAACATTATTCTTCATCATTTTCTTTCGTTTTCAGATTACGAAAAAAATGCTTACCTTTGCCTAATTTATAAACTTACGAGGACAGATTTGTCTGCTTGCAACCTCGTACAAAAAATGCTAAAAATATGAACTATCTTTTTACATCGGAATCAGTTTCCGAAGGGCATCCGGATAAGGTTGCCGATCAGATTTCAGACGCCATCTTGGATGAATTCCTCCGTCAGGACCCTGAAGCGAAGGTCGCTTGCGAGACTTTCTGCACATCGGGACTCGTAATCGTGGGAGGCGAAGTACGCTCAGATCACGCCTACGTCGACATTCAAGAAACCGTACGCAAAGTCATCCGTCGCATAGGATACACCAAGTCGGACTACAAGTTCGACGCGGACTCCTGCGGAATCATCTCCACCATTCACGAACAAAGCGCCGATATCAATAGAGGTGTAGTTCGCCAGAACCCCGAAGAGCAGGGAGCCGGCGACCAGGGAATGATGTTCGGATATGCTTGTAAGGACACTAAGGAGTATATGCCTCTCGCACTTTCCCTCTCTCACGCGCTTCTGCGCATTCTTTCCGAGATAAGAAGGGAGCCCGAAAGCCCGATGCCTTACCTTAGGCCGGATGCGAAGAGCCAATTCACCATCCAGTTCTCGGCCAAGCACAAACCGCTTCGCGTGCACACCATCGTGCTCTCTACCCAGCACGACGAGTTCGACACCGACGAAGCCATGCACGCACGCATAGAAAAAGACGTTAGGGAAATCGTACTTCCCCGCCTGATAAACAGCCTGCCTAAGGAAACGGCAGCCCTGTTCAAAGAAGGCTATGACCTATTCGTAAACCCTACGGGCAAATTCGTTATCGGAGGTCCTGCCGGGGATACCGGACTTACCGGAAGAAAAATCATCGTAGACACCTACGGCGGACGCGGAGCGCACGGCGGCGGAGCATTTTCAGGAAAGGATCCGTCGAAAGTGGACCGCAGTGCAGCCTATGCAGCCCGTCACATCGCGAAGAACCTCGTTGCTGCGGGAGTAGCAGACGAATGTCTGGTCCAATTGGCCTATGCCATAGGAATCGCACAGCCGGTCAGCGTGTTCGTAGACACTTACGGCAGCGCACACATCGACAAAGGCTCGCAGGAGCAGACCGACGCATATATCGCAGACGTGATTAAAAAGTTGTTCGACCTGAGGCCGGCAGCCATCGTGGAAAGATTCCATCTGAAGGCACCTATCTACGAACCGACGGCATCTTACGGGCACTTCGGAAGAGAACCGTACGAAAAGGACGGCATAGAGTTCTTCGCTTGGGAAAAGCTCGATATGGTAGACAAAATTAAAAAGGAATTCGAAAAATGAGTACTGATCACTTGATAGCCTTGCTGAAGAAAAACGGTCTCAAGGCCACTCCGCAACGCCTCGCAGTTCACGAGGCCATGACGCATTTGGGACATGCAAGCGCCGATCAAGTAGCAGAATTCATAGATAAGAAAGGTGAGACTAAAATCACTATGGCGAGCGTGTACAACACCTTGTGCCAGATGGCACTGCTGGGCATCTACTCCTACAGGCACAGCGCGGCTAACAAGATGTTCTTCGACGTAAACACCTTCCCGCATTTCCACATATACGACAAGCAGAACGACTGCTATGTGGACGTGATCGACGACGAATTGTTCGAAACCATAGAGAGGCACCTGAAAAAAAAGCGTTTCAGAGGGTACACGATGGACGGATTCGACTTAAACATTTTGTGTCATAAAAGTAAAACCAATACACATTAGTTCATTATGGAAATTATCAACCTTGGAGAAAAAAGCTCAATTCTTAACACCTTCGTCGCTCAATTAAGAGACAAGGAAACACAAAAAGACAGTCTAAGATTCAGGACAAATCTCGAAAGACTGGGACAGATATTCGGTTATGAAATCAGCAAGACTCTCCACGGGGAAAGTCGTGACGTAGTTACCCCACTAGGAACTGCCACACTTATGGTTCCGAATGAAAAAGTAGTGGTTTCCACCATTTTGCGCGCCGGACTCCCTCTCCACGAAGGGGTGCTCAGCTGCTTCGACTCTGCGGAAAACGCTTTCGTAGCCGCTTACCGCAAATACGACAGCGAAGGGGAGTTCCACATCCACACGGAATACTGCACATGCCCTGAACTCACAGACAAAGTGCTCATCATCGCAGACACCATGCTTGCTACAGGTTCTTCAGTACAAGTAGCTTACGAAGTACTCTGCCACGAAGGCGGCACTCCTAGCAAGCTTCACCTCGTGTGTCCGTTTGCAAGTGCTCAGGCAGTGGAAAACCTCAAGAAGACCCTTCCGGAGAACACGACACTGTGGGTAGCAGCCATAGACCCTGAGCTCACAAGCCACTCTTACATCGTCCCTGGCCTGGGAGATGCAGGTGATTTGTGCTATGGTCCTAAACTTTAGAGTTCCTTACGCAGACGGGCCAGCGGAATGCCCAATTGGTCGCGATATTTAGCGATGGTTCGTCTGGCTACATTATAGCCTTTGGCTGAAAGTTCCGACACAAGCTGTTCATCCGTGAGCGGCTTGTGTTTGTCTTCTGCATCCACTATCTGCTTGAGCACGGTCTTCAGTTCGCGCGTAGACACCTCCTCGCCGGCCTTGTTCACAAGGCCCTCGGAGAAGAAATACTTAAGAGGATATATCTTATACGGAGTCTCTATGTATTTGCTGTTCACCACTCTGGAGATGGTGGAAATGTCGAAGCCGGCAACTTTCGCTATGTCCTCGAGAATCATAGGCTTGAGCTTGGTCTCGTCGCCCGTCTCGAAAAACACTCTCTGGAAGTCGATAATCGCCTGCATAGTCTTGCTAAGCGTATTCTGCCTCTGCTTGAGCGCCTCCACGAACCACTTGGCACTGTCCATCTTCTCCTTCACGAAGCTCGCCGCCTCCTTTTTCTCCCTGTCGCTGCCTCCACGCGCATTCTCGAGCATAGCTGCGTATTTCTTATTGATGCGAATTTCCGGGATATTGAATCGAGGCATAATGAAAGACACTTCCCCGTCGTCATCCTTAAGCACGAAATCCGGCACTATCTGCTCGGTGACATCGGCATAGGAATCCGCGACTGAGCCGCCCGGAGCAGGGTTGAGCCTCAGAATCACCTTCAGCACGGCCTTCATATCGTCCTCGCCTATCCCCCTGGACTGCATTATCTTATTGTAGTGCTTGCTCGCGAAAGCATCGAAATCCTTAGTCAGTATGTCAGTGGCCAATCGCACCTGCGGGGTTTGGTTCGCCGCCTTCAACTGAAGCAGCAGACACTCACGCAGATCACGCGCACCCACTCCTGGCGGGTCCAGGGACTGCACGACCTTCAACATTCGCTCGACATCCTCTCTCTCGCAGTTGATGCCTGCCCTGAATGCCAAATCGTCCATCAGCGAATCCAGATCGCGACGAAGGTACCCATCTTCATCGAGCGAACCCACTATGAAATAGGCGATGTCGCTATCTTGCTTGGACAAGTTCTTGAAAGAAAGCTGTTCGCGGAGATTGAAGAAAAAACTCTCCTTAACCGAAAAAGTAACGTAGTCCGGTCTGGCATCCTTCCCCCAATTCGACACTTTAGTCTTATAGTCAGGAATATAGTCGTCTTGTTGAATATCGTCGAGAGAAATTTCCTTCGAATCCTCATTTTCCACGGGCGTGTCATCGAGCACGGGATTCTCCTCCAATTCGCGTCGCACCCTCTGCTCCAAATCCTGAATAGGGAGCTCTATCAGCTTGATAGTCTGAATCTGCAGCGGAGAAAGCTTCTGCGTTTGAGTCTGAACTAAGCCTAAACCTTGCTTTGCCATTATTTGCTTTCTTCTTTAAATGGTTCGACAACTTCTATCGGGACTAGCACCTTGATGGTGTCCACGCTGTCTTTTTCGACCTGGCTAACCACCGGAAACTTCATTCTCTCCTTTACGACAAATGCGTTCGGGAACACCCCGACTATATTTTTCAGTGCCACCTGAGCCTCGGCCTTCGTGCGGAAATCGCCCACAGTGACCTTGAAATTAGGATAGATGAACGTCCTATATGTCTGATACCCCGGGAACAGTTTCTCAAATCTCCTTACGGCCAATTCAGACGCCTCGCGGGCATCCTGCCTGTTGTCGAAGAATATGCGGATGCGATAGCCCTCGGTTTCGAGGGTATTGGCATAATTGGCATCTATCCTGTCACCGACGGCCGAGGCGAGCTCGGGGCTTTGTCTGACCACCACCCCACTACCGGACAGCACTTCGAACACGTCCCGGCCTCGCAGTGAATCAGTCATCCTGCTGACAGGCACATACACTAGACTGTCCTTGTATTCAAAGCCTTCCGGTACCAAATTTACGGAATCCTCCACCGCGAGAGTATCTGTCTGCGCCCAAACTTTCCCTGACGAAAAAAGGGTAAGAGCACATAATGCCACTAAAATTCGCTTCATAAACTAATATCCTTTCTTTCTCTTTTATGCTTTATACCCAGCGGGTCGCGGACCGTCACCGAGACATCTGCCGTAATGTTTTCCAAATCACCTGATTGAAGGATTTTCATAACCTTCGAGATGCCGAAACCGCTTTCGAGCTTCGCAGATACGTTCAAAAGGTATACCTGACAGCTCCTGCCTTCGAGGATGAAGGGTTCGCAGGTGAGATGCACCGCTTCCACTCCGGCGATTTTCACTACGCCGCTAATGTCCGAAACCTTGAGGGTCACCGTAGGATTGTCTATCTCCACGGCCAAGATTCCGGACAACTTAGGGTCTCCGAAGATGGAAACCTTTTCCAGTTCGACCGAATTAATCTTTATGTCCTTATAGCAAGCGCACGATGTGATGCACAAAAACGCTGCCACTATCGCCAAAAATCTTTTCATCTTCCAAAGATAGATAAAAACCGGCGATTATTAGCCGATTTTTAAAAATCAAGCCCCCATACTATCTAAGATTTGTATTAGCCTTGAAACTTTCATAATCTTCAAAAAGAAGTTTTGACACACCTTCTTTTTGCTGACTGCTCGGTCAGCGGACATAAATCACGGCTTCGCCGGAGGAGAATTCGCTCGTGTCAGCGGCATCCCCGAGTAGGGCGTCTATCAGTTCTATTTCCGTGTTCTTCTCTTTGATCACCGCATCCAGAATGTCTGAGTAAGCTGCGAGCATATTCGCCGCGTTCTTTATCAGTTTCCCGACGCTGAAGGAGCTCAAGCCCAATTCCGGCAAGGACAGATTCGCGTTCGTCTGGGAGAGTTTCATAAATGCGATGTCCATCTTCAGCTGTTTTGCGATTTTGATGATGAACTTGTTGTAATTCACCGCATCGGCAAAACTCATGGGCTTGCCTCCGGCAGTCAGTTCCACTTTCCTGTAGTTGGTGCCG
>URCV01000046.1 GCA_900546445.1 uncultured Bacteroidales bacterium
TGTTGCGCATATATCAGCTGTAGTATATTCTTTATTAATGCAAACTTCAGTAAAATCTTAAACTGCACTTGCTTTGACAATTAATGATAAACAATCTAAAAGCACTCTAATCGTTATCGGAGTGCTTTTAGATTACTAATCGCTAAAAAAATACCATATGACTTATGAAAAAGAGCCTATTCATTTTATTAACTCTGTTTTTGTGTGCGTCTTGCTACAGGCAAGAGAAAGTGCTATACTCATCGGACGTCTTTTTAAAGAATAATACCGGCCGAGTCATCGAAGTGATGAAGGGTGCTAAGGTAGTTGATGTCTTGAAAGACGGCAAGGAAGCGTGGCTATATTCGACTCGTTCTTCGACAGATTTCGAAGAAGTGTCGTTGGAAAAGATGATGAATGAACATCCGGAAAAGTTCGAGGACATTTATATTTACGATGTTACCGATGATAGCCGTGTACTATTGAAGAAATGGAGTATAGGAGAACGGGAGCAGCCGGGCAAGCAACTGTACAGATTGTCCGACAGTGAATTGATGGTGCATCACGAACATGGATGGGGAGAGGTGTTCATAATGTATGATTATATTTTCATCGTAAAGCCGGAAGACATAGGACTGTAAGTTGTAGGTTAGAATATGGCAAAAAATGCTTACATTTGTAAACTATGTATAAAAGAGTACTTTTGAAATTGAGTGGCGAGAGCCTCGGAGGCCCTTCGGGAAAGGGTCTTGACGAGAGCCGTCTCGCCAAATATGCCGAAGAAGTGGTGAGCGCCGTGCGCGCCGGACATCAGGTGGCCATCGTGAATGGAGGTGGAAACATCTTCCGTGGTCTGCAAGGAGCCGGTAAGGGCTTCGACAGGGTCGACGGCGACAAGATGGGAATGCTTGCCACGGTGATAAACTCTCTGGCTTTATGCCAATTCATCCGCGCCCTGGGCGTTCGTGCGGAAGTGTTCACGGCGACTCCGATGGAGCCTGTAGCCAGATACTACGTGCGGGATGCCGCCCTTCGATTGATGGAAGAGGGAGGTGTGGCCTTGATAGCCGGAGGCACCGGAAATCCGTTCTTCACGACGGACAGCGGCGCAGCCCTCCGCGCCTTGGAACTTAAGGCAGATGCCCTTTTGAAAGCCACTCGTGTGGATGGAGTATATACGGCCGATCCGGAAAAGGATCCAAGTGCCACGAAATACGATGAGTTGTCCTTCGACAAGGCCCTTTCGGACCATCTGAAGGTGATGGACGCCACCGCCTTCGCACTTTGCGAGCAGGGTAATGTCCCTATCGTAGTCTTCAATGTAGACGAGGAAGGTGCTCTGGGAAGACTTCTCGACGGAGAGAAATTAGGAACAATCGTACACGCTTAATAATTACAGATATGCTTACAGAAAACGCAAAACAGGTCATCACTACGGCCAGCTCGAAGATGATGGACGCGGTGACTTTCCTCGAGGAAAGCCTGAAGAACTACAGGGTAGGAAAGGCTAATACACAGGTATTCAATAAGGTCCTCGTAAACTACTACGGCACCCCTACACCACTTCCACAGGTGGGTTCGGTTACCGCACCGGATGCGAAGACCCTCGCCATCCAGCCGTGGGAGCGCTCGCTCATCCCGGCCATCGAGAAAGCCATTATCGATGCTAACATAGGCCTTACTCCTTCTAATAATGGCGAGACCATCCGTTGCACGGTGCCTGCTCTTACCGAAGACAGGCGTAAGGAACTTTGCAAGAACGCGAAGGCCGAAGGCGAGAATGCTAAAATCGTCATCCGTAACGCTCGTCGCGATGCCGTCGACGCATTGAAGAAGGCCGTAAAGAACGAAGGCTTGAGCGAAGACGTGCAGAAAGAAGGTGAAGAGGAAGTTCAGAAACTGACCGACAAGAGAGTGAAGGAAGTGGACGAACTGGTAGCCGCTAAGGAGAAAGACATTCTCTCCGTATAGAAAGTTTTTGATAATTCGAAATATTTATTTATCTTTGCGACCCCTTTGAAAGGAGGGATCGCAATTTTTTATTAAAGTATTAATCATTAAAGTATCAAGACAATGGACACACTTAGCTACAAAACAGTATCGCTGAACAAGGCTACTGCGGAAAAGAAGTGGTTGGTCATTGATGCGACAGATCTCGCACTTGGTCGTCTTGCATCCAGGATTGCTCTTATCCTTCGCGGTAAGAACAAGCCGGGATTCACACCTAACGTTGATTGCGGTGATAACGTAATCGTCATCAACGCAGAGAAGGTGGCTCTTAAGGGTAAGAAGATGACTAATCGCGTGTACGTACGCTACACCGGATATCCGGGAGGACAGCGTTTCAGCACGCCGGCAGAGATTCTCGCCAAGAGACCGACAGAACTCATTAGGAGAGCTGTTAAGGGTATGCTCCCTAAGACTCGTCTTGGAGACAAGGTTCTCGGAAACCTCTACATCTATGCAGGTCCTGAGCACCCACACCAAGCACAAAACCCTACAGAAATTAAGTTGAACGAAATTTAAACAGAGCAAATGGAACAGACACACGCCCTTGGAAGACGTAAAACAGCTGTAGCTCGCGTTTATCTCTCAGCAGGTGCAGGTAACATTACCATTAACGGCCGTCCGGTTGAAGACTACTTCAAGGAAGACACACTCCGTTACATCGTAATGCAGGCATTCACTGAAACTGAAACTACCGGTAAGTTCGACGCTAAGGTAACCATCATCGGTGGTGGTACCAAGGGTCAGGCTGAGGCAGTTCGTCTCGGAATCGCACGCGCACTTTGCGAGATCGACAAGGAAGCTTATCGTCCTGCACTTAAGGCCGCCGGCCTTCTCACCCGCGACGCACGTGAGGTTGAGCGTAAGAAACCTGGTCAGCCAGGCGCACGCAGACGCTTCCAGTTCAGTAAACGTTAGTTATTATTACTGTTTTTTACGCACAGTTGCGGTTATGAAACTTTCCCCATTGTGGAGGTTGCCGCGCTGCGGAAAATCTTCGAGATTGGCCTAAGGCCACTACCCGAAGGTTGATGAAAAGAGAAAAATTAAAGAAAAAGACATTATGTCCAGAACAAATTTCCAAGAATTGCTTGATGCAGGCGTACACTTCGGACACCTCGCCCGTAAGTGGAACCCTAAAATGGCACCATACATCTTCGACCAGAAGAATGGCATCCATATCATCGACCTGCACAAGACAGTCGTTAAAATCGACGAAGCTGCGGATGCAATGAAGGATTTGGCTAAACAGGGCCGTAAAATCCTTTTCGTAGCTACCAAGAAGCAGGCTAAGGAAATTATTTCCGAGAAAGCTACTTCCGTAGGTATGCCATCTATCACCGAGCGTTGGGCCGGTGGTATGCTTACCAATTTCCCTACTATCCGTAAGGCCATCAAGAAGATGAGCACCATCGACAAGATGAAGGAGGATGGTACATACGAGAAACTCGCTAAGCGTGAGCGCCTCCAGGTAGACAGACAGAGAGCTAAGCTTGAGAAGAACCTCGGCTCGATCAGAGATATGAGCCGTCTTCCATCAGCACTCTTCGTAGTCGACGTACAGAAAGAGGCTAACGCGGTAAAAGAGGCCAACCGTTTGAATATACCGGTTTTCGCAATGGTTGATACATGTTGCGATCCAAGCCCTATTGATTATGTGATTCCGGCTAACGATGATGCTACAAAGAGTATCGAGGCAGTTCTCGACGCACTTTGCGCAGCCATCCAGGAAGGTCTCGACGAGCGTAAACTCGAGAAGGAAAAAGAAGCTGAAACAGAGGCTAAAGAGGTAGTTGGAAAGCCAGCTGAGCGTAAACTCCGTTCACGTAAGGGAGCCGCTAAGACAGAGGCACCGGCAGAAACCGAAGCTCCTGCAGCAGAATAATCCATTTGTTAAACTGTTAGAAATATAAAAATTATGGCAATTACAGCAGCAGACGTAATGAAGTTACGTAAAATGACTTCAGCAGGTATGATGGATTGCAAGAAAGCCCTCGAGGAAGCAGAAGGCGACTTCAACAAGGCGATTGGCATCATCCGTGAGAAAGGTAAACTTGTAGCAGCCAAGAGAGCAGACCGCGAGACCTCAGAGGGCGCAGTTAAGGCTCGTATCGAAGGCAACAGGGCTATTCTCATCTGTCTCGGTTGTGAGACCGACTTCGTGTCTCGTAACTCAGACTTCCAAAATCTTGCAGAAGCTATTGCAGACGTAGCTATCGCTAACGCACCTGCAGACATCGATGCCCTCAAGGCTTGCAAGATGGCCGACGGCTATACAGTAGAGGAGGCAGTTGAGGCTCAGACAGGTAAAACTGGTGAGAAGCACGTTCTTTGCTACTATGCCATCGTAGAGGCTCCTTTCGTAGCTTCATACATCCACACTCTTAACGGAAAGATCGGCGCTATCGTGGGTTTCAACAAAGAAATCCCTGCTGACCTCGCAAAGGGTGTAGTAATGCAGGTCGCTTCTATGAACCCGGTTGCCATCAGCGCAGCTGATTGCTCTAAGGAAGTTGTCGACAACGAACTCGCAGTAGCAGTTCAGAAGACACGCGAAGAGATGGTTCTCAAGGCAGTTGAGGCCGCACTCAAGAAGGCTGGCATCAACCCTGCACACGTGGATAGCGAAGAGCACATCGAGTCTAACACCGCTAAGGGTTGGCTCACTCCGGAGCAGGCAGAGCAGGCTCGCGAAATCATCCGCACGGTTTCAGCTGAGAAAGCAGCTAACCTTAACGAGCAGATGATTCAGAACATCGCTAACGGTCGTCTCCAGAAGTTCTTCAAAGAGCAGACTCTCGAGGAGCAGGAGTACCAGATGAGCGATGACCATATCAGCGTAAAGGCCGCTATCCAGGCTGCTGATAAGGATGCGAAAGTAGTCGCTTTCAAGCGTTTCTCACTCGCCGACTAATCTACACAGATTAACGATAAAATTGGCCGTCTCAAAAATAGAGATGGCCTTTTTTATTTCGTACTTATTTGCGAACTTTGGCGTATGAATTTAAAGGCGTTGGCTAAAGACACTGCCATCTATGGGCTGAGCAGTATCGTGGGCAGGTTCTTGAACTACCTGCTTGTCCCGCTGTACACCTACAAGATAGCGGCAGAATCAGGAGGTTATGGCATCGTGACTAACCTCTATGCCTATTCCGCACTGCTTCTTTGTCTGCTAACCTTCGGTATGGAAACCACCTTTTTCCGCTTTAGCGGCAGAGACGATGAAGACCCGCAGAAAGTCTATTCTACTGCTCTGAAGATGGTTGGTGGGGTGGTATTGGCCTTCTGGGTGTGCGTATTTGCCTTTCTGAAGCCCATCAGCTCGTCTATGGGCTATGCCTCCCATCCGGAATACATCGCTTGTTTCGCGCTCATCTCCGGAATGGACGCAGTGCAGGCCATAATGTTCAGCAGGCTCAGGCAGCTTCGTCGACCATTGAAATTTATGGCATTCAAGATGACGTTCATTCTGCTGAACATCGCCCTGAACCTGTTCATCTTCCTGCTGATGCCGCGAGTTTCGGGATTGGCCCCTATCTTCGAGCGTTTCGACGGGGGCGTGGGCCTGATTTTCTTTGCCAATCTGCTATGCACCGCAGTGATTTCCCTGATGTTCCTGCCCGAATTGAAGATGCTGCGGCTCCGGTTCGATAGGGAATTGGCCCGGAAGATGCTGAAATACTCATTCCCGCTGCTGCTGCTCTCGCTGGTAGGAATCCTGAACCAGGTGGCGGACAAGATTCTATTCCCTTATCTTATGCCAGGGGCGCAGGGTCAGGTCCAGCTCGGCATTTATGGTGCGTGCGTGAAATTGGCTATGATTATGGCGCTGCTGACTCAGGCCTTCCGTTATGCGTATGAGCCTATCGTGTTTAACGGCAAGAACGCGGGGGATAGGGAGGATAACTTGAGCGCTGGCACTAAATATTTCGTCATCTTTTCACTATTTGCATGGCTTTCAGTAATGATTTATATGCCGGTGCTCAAGCATTTCATTCAGCCGGCTTACTGGGCGGGTCTTAAGGTGGTGCCTATAGTGATGGCGGCGGAGATATTTATGGGAGTGTATTTTAACCTCTCTTTCTGGTATAAGCTCACTGACAAGACTTGGTGGGGCGCGGTGATGAGTGCCATAGGTGCGGTAGTGATGGTGGCGATAAATGTGGCTCTGGTGCCTCGTATAGGTTATATGGCCTGTGCTTGGGGTGGATTTGCGGGCTATGGTGTGGCCATGCTGCTGAGTTTCTTCATAGGCCGGCATTACTACCCGATTCGCTACGACCTTAAGAGTATGGGATGGTTCGTAGTGCTCACGGCTGTCTTCTACGTGCTTTATGAGACTGTTTTGAGCAAGTGCTCGACCATAGTAGCCCTGCTGGGCGGCACAGTCCTACTTTTGATATTTATATATTTAATTTACAGAGAGATAAAGAAATGAAAAGAGTTATTTCCATTTTAGCTTTAGGAGTATTGATTTTCGCATCGTGCGCAGGTGGAGGCAAGTCCAAGAAACAGTCCGTGGACACGAAGGCGGTAGTGGATTCCGCTGCGATAGTTGCGAAGGAACAAAAAATCGCAGACAAGATAGCCGCTCTTCCTCAGGAGCCGGAATTCGATATCATAACCACGATGGGTACCATAAGGGTAAAATTGTATTCGAACACCCCGAAACATCGTAAGAATTTCGCCAAGCTCGCCTTTGAGGGCTTTTACGACGGAACTCTTTTCCACAGGGTCATAAACGGGTTTATGATTCAGGCAGGAGACCCTTTGTCGAAAGACCCCGAAAAGATGGATATGTGGGGAACCGGTGGTCCGGACTATACCATCCCTGCCGAGATAATGCCTGAAAACAAACACCTTAAGGGTGCGCTTGCCTCTGCTCGAAGGGGAGACCGCGCGAATCCTCTTCGCGAATCCAGCGGCTCGCAGTTCTATATCGTGCAGGATGCCCGGACTTGCGCCCAGCTCGATGGCCAATACACCGTCTTCGGACAGACCGTGGAAGGGTTCGACGTCATCGACAAGATAGCTTCCGTAGCTACCGATTATAGGGACCGTCCGGAAGTTCCGGTTAAGATAGTAACTGTAAAATTAGTTCAAGAGTGAAATACCTGACACTAGATTCTACAGATCCGTGTTATAATATGGCCTTTGAGTCCTGGTGCCTAAAGAATCTGCCGGGCGCAGAGGCCTATTTTTATCTATGGCGCAATTCCCCATCAGTCATAATCGGAGAGAATCAGAACGCCTATAACGAAGTGAACCTCGAGTTCCTGTCGCAGTCGGGCGTGAAATTGGCCAGAAGGACCACGGGAGGCGGGGCGGTCTACCACGACCTTAATAATGTGAATTATTCCTTCATAGGCGAGGATGTTAGCGCGGAACTTATGGCCGAGGCGCTCCGCTCATTGGGAGTGCCTGCGGAGCTGACCGGACGAAACGACATCTTCGTAGAAGGGAAAAAGGTTTCAGGCTATGCTCGAAGGCTGGAAGGCGGGCGTGCGCTCGTGCACGGAACATTGCTCTACGATGTAGATTTGACGGTGTTGCAGAAGGCTTTGGATACGCCCGTGAGCAAGATGACCAGGAAGGGCGTAAAGTCCGTTAAAAGCGCCGTGGCTAACCTTAAGGACTATCTGCCGCAGTGCCCTGACGTGTTGTCGTTCAAGGATGCGGTTCTCGGCTGCTTCGACGTCGAGCCGTACGCACTTTCCGAGGCGCAATTGGCAGGTATCCAGGCGCTTTGCGATGGCCAGTTCGCCACCCACGAGTGGATTTATGGCCGAAGTCCCGAATCGAGCTTCGCTAACCGGGCGGCCTTTGCTTGCGGCACGGTAGAGGCCGATTTCGTGGTAGATAAGGGTGTGCTGCGCTCCGTTAGGTTCACCGGCGATTTTCTGGGCTGGAAGAGCGCGGGCGAATTGGCAGAAAAGATAGAGGGACTTCCTTATAAAAGGGAAATAATCCTGGATGCGCTGAAAAAAGAACACATCGAGGATTATTTCGATAATCTTACTGCGGAAGGACTCGCGCGTCTGCTATTTGAAGGCGACTTCCTTTAGAATTTCCGACACGCTCGGGTGAGGGAAAATGACCTTCCGGATATCCTCAAGGGTCATTCCGTTTTCTATGGCGACACAGCAGGCGCTTATGATTTCGCTGGCCGGTCCGCCCAGAATCTGCACGCCCAGAACCCTTCTCGATTCGCGCTCGAACACTATCTTACATAGTCCATTTTCTCTTTCCGTCTCGGCCACGAATCGCCCCGAATAGGTGAGAGGCAGTGAGTTGCATTCGTAGTCCAGTCCCTGTGATGCGGCCAATCTCTCCGTCAGTCCCGCTGCGGCTATCTCCGGCTTCGTGTATACCACGCTCGGCACGGCGATGTATCTCATACTGTCAGCTATGCCCAAAATGTCATTTACGGCCACTTCGCCCTCCCTGCTGGCACAGTGCGCGAGCATATATTGGCCCGTGATGTCACCTGCTGCATAGATGCCGTCTACCGCAGTGCGCATATGGTCGTCGGTGCATATCCGGCCCCTCTCGTCCGCTTTCAGCCCCACTTTTTCTATGCCAATCCCTTCGACATTAGGCCTGCGCCCGATGCAGAGCAGAATCTTTTCCGCCTGCAGGGTTGCCTCCTTGCCCGCCTCGTCGCCTGACAGATAGAACTTTACGCCCTTCGCCTCGTAGGTCTTCCTGAGGGCCGATGCCAATTCCGCATCGAAGGTGCCCAACACCTCGTTCATAGTCTCGAAGATGGTGACGCTGCTGCCTAATGAATTGAATAGGCTCGCGAATTCCATTCCTATCACGCCTCCGCCCACTATGGCGACACTGCTCGGGATTTCGCTCAATTCCAGCGCTTCCCTGCTGGTAATCATCTTGTCCTTAACGTCTTCGAGCCACTCTATCTTCGGCTCGAAAGTGTGGCTTCCGGTGCAGAGAAGGATGTTCTTTGCCTGATAGTCGACTCCTGCGGCGGTAATGGTGAAGTCACCTTTAGCGCCTCCCTTGATTTCGGCATTCTCCTTTATTACTTCCACTTCGTAGTTACGCATAGAGACCTTTATGGCGCCCACGAGTTTCTTGATGACCTTTTCCTTTCTGGCTAACAATTTGTCATATTCCACGGAAGCGCCGTCGATTTTTACGCCGAATTTGTCAGCCGAGCGGGCAGAATCCAGCAATTTGGCACTATGAAGTAGAGTTTTGGTGGGGATGCATCCTTCGTTAAGGCACACGCCGCCTAATTCTTTTTTCTCGAAGAGAATGACTGAAAGTCCATTAGCAGCTGCCCTTTGCGCGGCGGTATAACCGGCCGGGCCACCTCCAAGTATAGCAATGTCGTACATAAGGCGAATTTTTTAGTTTGTCTTATTTTTTGTGGCACGGGTATTGTAATATAAAACTACGAATAGTTTTTTCATAGGTTAAATTTTAGGTTAGAAGGAAAGGGCAGCGTCGTGAAGATGCGGCCCTTTCTGATTATAGCTATTCCTGCGTAACTGCAGGCTTGTTTCTGAAGTTGAAATTCTTCGCTCTGAGCATATCGAATCCCCAAGTGCGAACTCTGTCTGAGAATCTTTCGAAATTCTTGTTGCCCATTTCGCTCCACTGAACCTCACTGAGAGAGAAGAGTCGAGGCATAATCATATACTCGAGCTGCTCGTTCGTAGGGATGTACTCCGTCCATACATTGGCCTGTGCACCGAGGATGTGTGACGCAGCTTCCTTCGAAAGTCCTTCGGTAGGGTTGAAGGAGTAGACTTTTTCGAAGGTCAAATCGCCCCAGAATGCGCAGATAGGCTCGTCGCTCTCCTGTTTGCGAGGGTCTTGGCAGTAGTCGAAGTAGCAATAGTCCGTAGGAGTCATTATGACGTCGAATCCCCTGTTCGAAGCCTCGATTCCGCCCTTCGTGCCTCTCCACGACATCACGGTAGCGCCTGCATCCAAATCACCTTCCAGAATCTCGTCCCAGCCTATGAGCTTCTTGCCCTTTGTCTCGAGGAATTTCTGCATACGCGAGGTTACATAGCTCTGAAGTCTTTGCTCAGCAGTGGCGTGCTCGTCGCTCTTTAGGCCAAGCTCGTGGATCCTAGCCTGACAGTCAGGACATTTTTTCCAATTATCCTTCGGGCATTCGTCGCCTCCGATGTGGAAGTATTCGCCAGGGAAGATTTCGCAGAGTTCGCCCAATACGTCCTCGAGGAACTCGAAGGTCGCCTCTTTGCCAGGGCATAGTACGTCAGGAGAGACGCCCCATTTGGTCCAGACCTCGTAAGGGCCGCCGAAGCATCCGAGTTCCGGATAAGATGCCAATGCTGCCACCATATGTCCCGGAAGGTCTACCTCAGGGATGACGGTGATGCCCAGTTTGTCGGCATAGGCTACGATGTCCCTCATCTCGTCTTGTGTGTAGAAGCCGCCATAACGGATATTATCGGACGGACCGCTATAGTATCCTACCATAGTTCCGCTTCTGTATGCTCCTATCTCGGTGAGGCGAGGATATTTCTTTATCTCGGCACGCCAGCCTTGGTCCTCGGTAAGGTGCCAGTGGAAGCGGTTGAGCTTGAGGGTAGCCATCACGTCGAGCACTTTCTTTATCTCGTCGGTGCTGAAGAAATGCCTTCCGCAATCCAAGTGCATGCCTCTATAGGCAAAGCGAGGCTTGTCCTTTATCTCGCAGCAAGGGAGCTCCCATTTGAGGTCTTCTGCGGCGTCGTGGCCGTAGATGGCTACCGGAAGCATCTGCTTGAGCGACTGAATCGCATACAGGAATCCGTTATCTGAAGAAGCGCGGATTACGGCTGCCTTTTTCGTGATGTTGATGGTGTAGGCTTCGTCTACGAGCACTGGGTCTACGCAGAATACTATGCCTTTCACCTCTCCTTTGCGAACGTTTTCGGAGAGTCCGCTAGGCTTCGATACGGGGTAGATTTGTCCCGCACAGAGAGTAAGCTGGCTGGAGAATTCGGCTACGGCCTGGAGAGCCTTGTCGCCCATTTGAGAATCGCAACTGATAGGAGAGCCTTTCAGTTTGAATACGCCCTTGTCCTCCTTAACGCTCAGAGGAGCCGGGATGATGTTGATTACGCTGGCAAGCAGCAGGGAAATTAGTGTAAGTTTCATATGAATTATTAATGTTATTGTTTCAATATAACAGCACTCCGAGCACTCCGGAGACTATGATGACGACGATTGGATTGGCCTTAAAAAAGTAGGTCGAGACGAAGGCGGCCACGAATAGTGCCCAGCTCTTCCAGTCAGGGAAGTTCTCGGCGATTATCTCGATGTGCGGTGTCATTCCGGCCCAATCCACCCTGAAGGTCAATATTATGCATGCGGCGAGAATCAGTCCGGCCACGGCCGGTTTCAGCACGCCCATTACCCCGATGAAGCGCGGATCGTGCTGAAATTTGTCAAAAAGCCTCATCAAAAGGAAGAAGATCAAGAACGAAGGCAGGACTATCGCGAAGGTGGCCGTGGCGCTGCCGATGATGCCGGCGAGGTTCCCGAAGCCCGCGTCGTGCATTACCTGATAGCCCACGTAGGTGGCGCAGTTTATGCCAATTGGCCCGGGAGTCGTCTGTGAGATGGCGGTTATGTCAGTGAAGGCCGTTTCGGTGAGCCATCCGCGCACGCTCACGACTTGGTTCTGGATAAGCGAAATCATAGCTCCTCCGCCACCGAAGTTGAATAGCCCGATGATGAAGAAGGTGTAGAAAAGCTGCAGGAGAAGCGTCAACATTTGTCCTTATGACGGCGCTCCTTTTCCACCATTATAATAGTAGAGATGCTTATGACGCATATCAGAATCCAGATTGCGGATACTTTCAGGAAGGCCACCAGAAAGGCCGTGCCGAACATCAGAAGCCAAGTCCACCATTTCTTGTTCCCCTTTTTCGCCATATTTACGGCCGGAATGAGAATCAGTGCCACCGCCACCGGACGGACGCCCTGAAATATGCGCTGAATGATAAGGTTGTCCTTAAAGGACGTAAATGCCATCGCTATGGCGAGTATTATAATAAAGGAAGGGAGGACCGCTCCGACAGTGGCTGCGATGCTGCCTTTCAGCCCGCGAATCTTGTACCCTGAGAATATGGCCATATTCACTGCCAATAGGCCCGGCGCGCTTTGGGCCAACACGACTACGTCGTCGATTTCTTCCGGATTTACCCAGTTCCTTCTTTTGAGCTCGTCTTCTATTATGGGGATCATCGCGTAGCCGCCACCGATGGTGAAGGTGCCGATTTTTGCGAATACTCCGAATATTTTCCATAAAGAAATCATAATCTACAAATTTACGAGAAAAAATGGTCTTAACCATAATTTTATCCGGCAATATGCTTATTTGGATTTAATATGTTCATTGTTAAGTTGTTAGGTGTTTTTGGGGCGGTCGGTGTTTAGCCCGGCCGAAAAATAAAATCAAAAAAAAGTGAAAATTTTTTCGAAAAAGTTTGCAGAATCAAAATAAATATCTACCTTTGCAATCCCTTTCGCGCTGAGCGAAAAAGTTCTTTGAAAATATTGGAAAGATAAGTACAAGCAAGTACCGAGAGAATTCAAGAAAATTTAATCGAGAGCGTTAATTTCTTAAAGAAGTTAGAGCGTCAGGAGCAAGCTAAGAGAAATAAAAAAGATATACAAAGAAGAGTTTGATCCTGGCTCAGGATGAACGCTAGCGGCAGGCTTAACACATGCAAGTCGAGGGGCAGC
>URCV01000047.1 GCA_900546445.1 uncultured Bacteroidales bacterium
GCATCTTCAATATGTCTAACGACAAGGAGTGGTGCTTATTGGCCAATTATTGCGACAAATCCCTGCTTCGAAACATCACGGCGATGGAGATTTCCCGTAGGCTCGGCTTCAGCTGGACTCCTAAGATGACTTCGGTAGAGTTCTATCTGAATGGAAGATACGAGGGCGTCTACACATTCTGCGAGCATAAGAAAGTCTCAAAGGAGAGGGTTAACATAAATGTCGACGCCGGAGACATACTCTTCGAGATAGAGCAAAGCCTCGACGAGCCTGTCTGCTGGACCACGCAGCACGGTGCACCGATGATGTTCACTGACCCGAAGAACCCTACCGCCGAGCAGACTGCCTATGCCAAGTCCTTCTTCAAGGGATTCGAAGACGCGCTCTGGGCCAAGCAATTCTCGACCGTATACTCGCAGTACATAGACAAGGATTCCTTCATCGACAATTTCATAATCCAGGAACTTACGAAGAATGTGGACGGGAACCTCAGGAAGAGCACTTTCCTAACCCTTCCGAAAAACGGGAAGTTGGAGATGTATCACGTCTGGGACTTCGACATCACTTTAGGAAACTGCGATTACTATAACGACGGATTGCCTACATGGAAAGGTTGGTGGATAAAGGACCAGGGTGCGATAGGTCGAAACCACGGCTGGTATTACAGGCTCTTTATGGACCCTGACTTTACGGCTCAGGTAAAGGCCAGATGGATAGATGTTTATCCGCAGCTTGAGACGATACCGGACTTTATCGACAAGCAGGTGAAGATTCTCGGCGATGCGCCTGACAGAAATTTCAAGCGCTGGAACATATTGAATACTTATGTATGGCCTAACGCTAAGGTTACCGGCTCTTATGTCGGAGAAGTGGATTGGCTGAAAGAAAACTATAAAAATAGACTGGAATGGCTGGATTCTCAAATAAGAAGCTGGTAGTTAGCCTGCTCGTTCTCTCCTCTCTAAATGCTGCGGCCTATGACGTGCGTACGGATTTGCAGAATTTGGATAATGTGCTTTCGCAGAGCGAAGAGTTCGAATTGATTAGAAATAACCGTGTTCAGCGCCTGGAGTTGGAGTTGAATTCGGAGTATTCTCGCGACGATGCCAGAAAGTATGCCTTGTTCACTACTCTTTTCGAAGAGTATTATCCATATCAGTTCGACAAGGCTATGGATGTGCTCAATCGTCAGGAGAAACTCGCTGCGAAACTGAATGATAAGGAGTTAATTACCCAAACCATCCTTCGAAAGGCCAATCTCTACACTACTGGAGGTTTCTATAAGGAAGCCGAAGATGTAATATCGGGGGTGGATACGCTTTCGTTCTCCCGCGCGAGCAAGCTTATATGGTACGATTTCCGTCAGCGCTACTGTCACGACTTCCTCTCGAAGGACAGAAAGTCTAGCCAAGCGGAGTACTATAGGTTGAAATATATGGAGTTATGTTTCGAGGGTACTTTTGCCTACGACTATATGAGTCTCGTGGATGCTTTTTCTATGGAGCATTATAATCAAGCGCGAGAAATAGCCGAGAGTCTGATTCCTCTATATCCTATGAACTCACACGAATACGCGAAGATTACGTATTGGCTGGGACTGATATGCGGGCGTACGGGTGATTTGATCTCGGAATTGCACTGGTACTGCGAGTCGGCTAAGGCTGACGTGAGCTGCGCGGTAAAGGACAATGCTTCTCTTCATAGTGTGGCGATGAACTTGATAGCTCAAAAACTTGAAATCGAAAGGGCCTTCAGATATACCCAAAAGGCTATGACCGATGCCTTGTTCTATAATTCTAATCTCAGGCTCAATCAGATAGTTCGAAGTCTTCCTTATATAGAGGCGGCCTATTCCGCCCAGAGGGACAGAACGGAAAAGAAGCTGACGGTGATGCTTTGGATTATGATATGCTTGGCAGTGGGTCTTTTGGTTTTCGTCCTGATGTACCAGATAAACAATGTGCGTCTGAAAAAGGCCATCGAATCCCTAAATGAGGCGAGTGCAGCTAAAGAGGCGTTCTTAGGATTGTTCCTTACGATGAGCTCTTCAAATCTGGACAAGCTCAAGCCTTTCCTGACTCGTTCGCAGCTTGAAGCGGAATTCAAGAATTTCTACAATTCCTTCGACACGGCCTTCGTTCAGCTTTACCCGAATTTCGTAGAGGAGTTCAATTCGCTTCTCAAGCCGGAAGCCAGAATTACCCTTAAGAAGGGAGAATTGTTGAACACGGAGCTTCGTATTTTCGCGCTCGTAAGATTAGGTGTGGACAAGTCAAGTCACATCGCGTCCCTTCTTCGATACTCGGTAAACACCATTTATAACTACCGAACCCAGATTAGAACGGCTGCAATCAACCAAGACATCCCTTTCGAGGAGCAATTGAACCATCTGGAAGGCCGTAGATAATCTACTTTTTTACAAACTTAGATAACTGATTAGTAGGAAATTAATTTTTAATTTCCTACTTTTTTTCTCTATACTACATTTGTAATTGATTATAGAGAGTGGATTATGACTAAATTTGCAACATCAGTTTAGCCTATGAAAAACTTTTTCTCTATTCTGGAGAAAGTTAATGTTATTATTAAGAAAAAGGATAAAAAATCCTATTTTACAAGTAGTTTTGTTTAATTTTGCAAATGGGAACGGGTGGAGTACCGGTCCCATTTGATCTTTTATCATTACCTATGTCCGAAGGATTGGAATACATAAAAATACGTGGAGCTAATGCTCATAACTTGAAGAATGTCGATGTGGACATCCCGCGCGACAAATTTACCGTCATTACCGGGCTCAGCGGCTCGGGGAAGTCGTCATTGGCATTCGATACCATATATGCCGAAGGGCAGCGCCGCTACCTTAACACGCTTTCCCCTTATGCCAAGCAGTTTATAGGCGTACTGGAAAAGCCCGAGGTGGAGAGCATCGAAGGTCTTAGCCCGATTATCGCCATAGAGCAGAAGACGACGGGTTCGAACCCTCGCTCTACCGTGGGTACCATTACGGAGATTTCCGACTACCTGCGTCTGTTGTATTCGAAGGCCTCGACTGCCTACTCTCCGGTAAGCGGGGAAGAGATGGTGCGTTATACCGATGCCCAGATAGTCGAGCTGATACTCAAGACTTTCTCGGGGAAGAAGTGCATATTGCTTTCGCCGCTGGTTCGCGGAAGGAAGGGTAACTATCGTGACCTTTTCGAGAATCTAAGTAAGAAAGGGTTCACGCAGGTGCGCATCGACGGGCAGATCCGAGAACTCTACGATACAGATTCGCTAGATAGGTACAAGGCCCACTTCATAGAGCTCGTGGTAGATAAGATGAAACCTACCGATTCGGACGTGGCGCGAATTCGCAATTCGGTCCAGCTCGCTCTCGATATGGGAAAGGGAAGCGTAAGCATTCTGGACGTGGAGTCCGGACAGCTGCACCATTACTCTAAGCATTTGATAGATCCGGTGACGGGCGTATCGCTTCTGGAACCTGCCCCACATTCTTTCTCGTTCAACTCGCCTGAGGGTTATTGCCCGCATTGTAAGGGACTTGGCGTGATACAGGATGTGGATATGAATAAGATCATTCCGGATAGGGAGGTGAGCATAGCCGACGGGGGAATAGTCCCGCTGGGTAAGGTTAGGACCACTAAGAAGTTCGACATAATACATTCCATAGCGAGAAAATACGGGTTCTCCATCTACGATCCCATATCTTCGCTCCCGGACGACGTAATATCGCTGTTGGTCTACGGCTCAGATGAATATTTTAGAGTAGGCGAGGGTAATTTCTCGGAGATGACGACTTGGTCAGGAGTGGTCGACGACATAGAGGACAAGGTCACATGTCCCGTGTGCGGCGGCTCGCGCCTAAAGCCCGAGACTAATTGCTTTAAGATAGACGGGAAGACCATAACCGAAGTCAGCAATATGGAAATCAGCGAATTGAAGCTTTGGTTCGATTCACTTCCGGGAAAACTTACGGGGCGCTCGGCCGTGGTGGCTCAAGACATCTTGAAGGAGCTTTCCGAAAGGGTGGCCTTCTTGATAGACGTGGGACTGGAATACCTTACGTTGAACCGCGCCACAGCCTCTCTTTCGGGTGGAGAAAGTCAGCGAATAAGGCTTGCGACCCAGATAGGCTCGCGTCTGGTGAATGTCATTTACATTCTGGACGAGCCTTCGATTGGCCTGCACCAAAAAGACAACAGAAAGCTCATATCATCGCTGCAGAAGCTGCGCGACGAGGGAAATACCGTGATAGTGGTCGAGCACGACGAGGAAACTATGCGAAGTGCGGACTGGATAGTGGACGTGGGCCCGGGAGCCGGCATAAACGGCGGACACATCTGCTACAGCGGTCCCGTGCGCGACATCAAGTCTTCGGTGGAGGTGCCTGCTGCGAGGCGTCCGGGTAACGGGCTGTTTCTCACCATTCGCGGCGCTCGCGGAAATAACCTGAAGAACATCGACGTGGCCTTCCCGCTGGGAACGTTCATCGGAATCAGCGGCGTCTCCGGTTCGGGCAAATCCACTCTCATCAACGAGACCCTGATGCCCATCCTTAAGGGCCAATTCTATCACCTGAAGCAAAAGCCATTGGCATACGATAGTCTGGAGGGCATCGAGAACATCGATAAGGTGGTGGAGATAGACCAGAGCCCGATTGGCCGTACGCCACGTTCGAACCCGGCGACCTTTACCGGGGTGTGGTCGGACATTCGCACTCTTTTCGAGCAGACGCCCGATGCGAAGGTGCGGGGATTTAAGGCCGGCAGGTTCTCCTTTAATGTGGAAGGTGGCCGCTGCGAAGAGTGCAAGGGGTCAGGCATCAAGCAGATAGAGATGAATTTCCTACCTACGGTGAATGTGGTGTGTCCGGCATGCGGAGGGAAGCGCTATAAGGAAGACACGCTGTGCGTGCTGTATAAAGGAAAGAGTATCGACGATGTGCTGGAGATGCCTATAAGCGAGGCCTATGAGTTCTTCAAGGCGAATCCTAAGATAGCTCCGAAACTAAAGGCGCTCGTGGATGTGGGTCTGGGCTATGTGCATCTGGGCCAGTCAAGCGTCACTCTGTCCGGAGGCGAGAGCCAGAGAATGAAGCTTGCGTCGGAACTCTCGAAGAAGGCGACGGGGAAGACCCTCTATATGCTGGACGAGCCTACTACAGGCTTGCATTTCGAGGATGTGAAGGTGCTCCTCGGAGTGCTTCAAAAACTTGTGGACCAGGGAAATACTGTGATAGTGATAGAGCACAACCTCGATGTGCTCAAGTCTGTGGACTATCTTATAGACATGGGCCCCTGCGGTGGAGGAAAGGGCGGCTACGTGATGGCCCAAGGCACTCCCGAGCAAGTGTCCACGAATCCCGATTCCGTTACAGGCAGATTCCTGAAGGAGGTACTATAAGCCTTTCAGGCGTTTTTTTCGATATGCAAGGGGGGAAACTCCAGTGTGGATTTTGAACCGCGCGCTGAAATAACGGGCGGTCGAGTAACCTACTTGTTCCGCTATCTCTGCCATGCTGAGTTTGCTTTCTTTAAGAAGCTTTTTGGCCTCTTTCATACGCTTTTCCTCGATGTATTCGCCTATGCCCTTCGAGAGAGATTCTTTCGCCTTTATGTAGAGCGTGGCGCGGCTCATAGCTAGGGCCGTAGCTATCTGGTCTACGGTGAGGTCGCTTTCGCTGTAGTGCGCTTCTACATATTCTTCGAATTTATTTATGAACCTCTGGTCACGTTTTTCTAGATTGGCCTGGAGTTCGAGGAGCATTTTCTTTCTCAAGTAGAGCACGAGGAGAATCATCAGCAGGGTGAAGACGATAATATAGCAAGCTATGGCTGTGTTAGTCGCGAACCATGGTTTGGCCTTTTTAATGTGAAGAATCGTCTGAGGACTGCTCCATTTGCCGTTATGTTTCAGATAAGACACATTTAGGCTATAGGTACCTGCTTTTTGAATAGGGACTTGGAAACTTTCCTCGAATGTCTCTATCGAGTAGGACGCGCCTCCGTCTACGGTGTATTTGTAGACTATTCTTTCCAGCGGGTCGGCGTCCAAAAGGGAGATGGTCACGTTAAGGTCTTTACTCTTGTCCGGGATTCTGATGGTCTCGTTCTGAATTGATGCCGCCTTCCCGTCGAGGTCTACTTCGTGGAGACGAATGGTCTTTTCCGTGGCATCGGAGTAGACGGTGTGGTCTTTCCCATTTATGGCCAGAAATCCGTTAGAACCTCCGAGAATTACCGCTCCCGAGTGGCTTAAGATGCTTCTGCTTATCTCGTTAGCTGCTACGCCGCTGTTTTCTCCGATAGGAGAGAACAGTTTGTTCTCGTATTTGAAGAGAGCGTTGTCTGCCCCTAGCCACAAAGTGCTATCCTTATCGAAACATACCTCGGTGACTCGGTTGAATAGGCTACTATAGATGTGGGAGTACGAGTAGTTTTCCGTGTCAAGTCTATAAAGTCCGTAATCCGTTCCGAACACGAATTCGGTGTCGTTATAGGAGATGCAGTTTATGTGACCTGTTGCGTTCGTGTAGGACATCACTTTCTTTATGGAGCGCTCCTGAACGTCAATTTTAAAGATGCCTTCCCTGGAATAGGAGTATATGTGATTTGTTGCGCTATCAGGATAAACTACCCTCAAGTCTGATACATATTCATCTTCATTAGCGTTCATTTTTATAAAATCAGTGCTCCCGGGAGTGTGTAGATAATTGTGGACGGCGAAGAAGATAAGGTTCCCATCCGGAAGTCGGTATATTTCAGGTGCATTTCCGAACATGCACTCTTGAGCATTTGTGCGAGTGTCTACAAGTATGAAAGGCGTTAATGAATCTGTAGTCAGGTCGTATAGGTAAAAACCTTGATTATACGCGCAAAGGATGATGCTATTCCGGTTATAATCAGCTATCGCAGTGATTTTTAGGCCATCGGTAGCGGTGAGGTGTCTTTTTGATGAATAATCAGAAGAATAGGAGTATATGCCGTTCCCATTAGTTCCCACAAAAATGCGCTCCTTATCTTTTGATTCGTATAAATAGTTGATGGTTTCGTCTGTTAGGAAACTTCTAATCATCGAAGATTTCAGTCCTGTTATACCGAAGCGCTCTCCTCCTATCCAGATATTTCCGAAAGGGTCTTGAAATATGCTAGTGACTGCTTTCGGGATCTCAGTTCCCGGATTTGTGGAAAATAAGTCTTCAAATTTTTCGGGCTGGCTAGTCACATCTTTTAAAACCCATATTCCTTCTCCGTCTGATCCTAGCCAGATATTGTTGTCGACTTTGTCTATCGAAAGGACTATGGCCAATTCTTTTTTCTTCCCGCCGACATATGAAAGGGAGTGCCTTTTCTTAAGATCATATGCTATCACCCCTTCTCCTAAGATGGATAGATATAAGATGTCTCCATCTAGGAAAGAGGCCATAAGTGTTTGCCCTTTTATCTCGTCGATATCCAGAGGCGTTTTCGATAGCCCTTTGTGAAGACTTACCCCATTTTTCCTGTCTATGCATAGTAAAGAATCATCATAGGAGTACAGTTTGAGAATGTCGGTCCATACAGGAGATTCAGGTCCCGCTACTGAATCTGTTTCCTTATCATAGTAAAGGAGGCCGTGATGTCCTCCGATGAATAAGGTGTCGTTATGCTCAAGTACGCAATTCGTCGGCTCTGAGGAAATGGAATGGAATACGCCCTTGTTGCTATCAAATGTGTGCAGCCCCCTTTCGCTCGAAACCCAGAGGGTGTTGTCTTTAGGGGAACAGAATAAGCCGTTTATACAACATCCGCTAAGTCCGTATTTTTCTTTAGTGAAATTGATGATTTTTCCATTACTATACTCGTTTAGCCCGAATCGTGTCCCTATCCATAATGCGCCGTCGTCGTTATATGTGATACAGGTGACGCTGGCTTGAGAAAGACCATTGTCGATACCTATCCTTTTACCATAATAGTTGTCCGCGAATAATAGTATGGGTATTAAGACGAAAATGGAAGTCAATAGATATTTTCTCATCATGTGTTTAATTTATTAGACAAAATTAGCATTTTTTTAGATAATAAATAGAGATCAGTCATAATAATTTTAAGACATTTGCGTTACGAAAACTAATCATAAAAATATGATGCACGTAAGAATAACACTCAGCAGATTAATAATGTTCGTATCGGTGCTCATCGCACTGACGGCATTCCCGTTTGCTTCCGTAGCTCAGCAGAGCCATTCCATCTCCGGAGTCGTTTTGGATGAAACGCTTCAGCCGGTGGTAGGTGCGGCAGTCGTTGAACGTGGAACTCAACACGGAGTCATTACTGATTTGAATGGTGAGTTTACAATTACTATCGCGGGCAAGTCGATAGTGGTGTCTTGCATGGGCTTCGAAGATGAGGTCATCGAAGTGGGCAAGGAAACTCAGATGCGAATCATCTTGAAAGAAGACTCGAAATTTCTCGACGAAGTGGTGGTTACCGCTTTCGCTACGCAGAAAAAAGTTAACGTGACGGGTGCCATCACCGCCGTAAAGGGCGATGAACTTCTGGCCGCCCCTGTGGCTAACGTGTCTTCGGCACTTGTCGGAATCACTCCGGGCCTTAGTGCGGTCACTGCCAGTGGTGAGCCGGGCCAAGATGCTGCCGACATCGCCATCCGCGGTATCTCCTCTTATAATGGTAACACAGCTCCTCTCATCGTCATCGACGGCATAGAGCAGCCTGCAAGTCAGGCTATGAGCATTATGAACTCGATTAACCCTAACGACATTTTGGGAATAAGCGTTTTGAAAGACGCTTCCTCTACTGCCGTTTATGGTATCCGAGCGGCGAATGGAGTGATCATCATCACTACCCGTCGAGGACAGGAAGGCGCGCCTAAGGTAAGTTTCTCGGGAAACTTCGGACTTACGGCAGCTACGAATCTCCAGAAAGGTCTCTCGTCTTATGAATGGGCACTTTTCAGGAACGAAGCTATCGAAAACGAGGCTTCCGGGTTTGGAAATACTCCACTTCGTAATTACCTTTTTACCGAGTCGGACCTCTGGAAATTTCAGAACAACAGAGACTTCACCCCGGAAGAGGTGGCTGCGATGAGTAATCTCACCGAGGTTCAGAAAAACGCTCTTCTAAATAGCCCTGCACTTTATTACGGCTCGTCGGACGCATATTCTGAACTATTTGACAGAACGGCCCCGCAGTGGCAAGCTAACGTGAGCGTGTCCGGAGGCGCCGAACGCGTGAAATACTACGTGTCCCTGAACTACTTCGACCAGCAGTCCATTATGCATAATGCCAATTATTTCGGCGTGCAGACCGGCTCTCGCTACCAGAGATATAACGTTCGTGCGAACATCGACTTCGACCTCTTCGAGCACACGACCCTGTCGGTGAATACAAGTGGCCAATTCAGTTCCAACTCCGGTCCCGGAGTAGGAAGCCTGTATAGCCGCTATAGCAGCATAATGCAGATTATCTATGAGGGTAACCCTTTCACTAACAGAAGTATGATTCTTGACGATAAGCTGGTGACAGACTTCGACTATCCACAGAATTCCGTTCAGGACGGACTCCATAAGCGTACGGCAAATGAGATGACGGGAGGCTGGCTTCCGGCACTGTTAAGGCAGTCGGTAGGAACCACTACCGGAACTCGCGCCGACATCTCGCTAAGGCTTCGCCACGACTTCTCTTATATCATTAAGGGACTTGACCTTCAGGCAAGTATGCGCTATCAAGAGTCGTATAGTAAGGTGGCGGTGCAGTCCTATGCCATTCCTTCATATACTGTAAGACGTAATCTCGCCGACCCTAATCAGCTAGACTTCTTCGGTGGTACTGTGGGTGCAGATGGTTATTATTCAGGCTCTTGGGGAGGAATGCGCGATTTCTATACGGACATCTCGTTAAACTATTATGCGAACTTCGGAAAGCATAATGTAGGAGCCCTCCTCTTAGGACGTGCTACCAAATACACTATGCCTTATGACTCGTTCAATACTCCTAGCGGACTCATCGGTACTTCGGCCCGTGTGACCTACGATTACGATACTCGCTATCTGGTGGAATTGAACTTCGCATATAACGGAACCGAGAACTTCGCCAAGGGGCATCGCTTCGGGTTCTTCCCTGCGGCCTCCATCGGTTATGTAATCTCAAACGAGCCGTGGTTTAAGGAAAACCCGGTACTTTCCTTCCTGAAGGTTAGAGCGAGCTACGGACTAGTAGGTAATGACCAGATCGGTGGGCGTCGTTATCTTTTCCTGCCGGGAACTTATAGTGTAAATATGGGTCCGGGAAGCTTTACCAGCACGGAATTGTCTGGTTCCCTTCAGAGTAACTACTACCAATTCGGTAATAGTACGGGTGTATACAACCCTATCTACTATGGTTCGGCCGAGGGTGTGCTCGGTAACCCTGACGTGACTTGGGAGAAGTCCGAGAAGGCAAGTGTAGGACTTGAGGCCAAGTTCTTCGACAGCAGACTCTACTTGACCGCCGATTACTTCGGAGAGAAGAGGCGCGATATCCTTACTACTCTCGGAGTGATTCCTATTACATTCGGCGTGCCTGTAGAAAATACCGCTCCGGTAAACGTAGGACGCGTTAAGAACGAAGGATTCGAAATCGTGATGGGATGGTCCGAGAAAAAGTCTAACTGGGGTTACTATATAGAAGGTAACGTGACCTATGCTAAAAATACCATAGAATATATGGCCGAGGCACCTAACCCATATCCGTGGATGAACCAGACTGGTCACAGCATAGGCCAATACTATGGCTATAAGGTAGATGGCTTCTACAATACGCTCGAAGAACTCAACAATCGTCCTTATTTCCAGGATGCTGCCAATGCTGTTACCCTGGGAGACATCAAATATATAGACCTTAACGGAGACGGTCTTATAAACAATAAGGATATGGCGCCTATCGGCTATCCTAACCGACCGCTTATGCAATTCGGCGGAAAGATTGGATTCAATTATAAAGGCTTCGATATGAATATGGTTCTTTCCGGTACCGCTATGGGAACATACTACATCTCCCGCATCACCAGTCCGTTCTTCAAGATGGCAGGTAATGCGTTCAGATGGCAGTACGAAAACCGCTGGACTGCTGAACGTTATGCCGCAGGAGAAAAGATTTCATATCCTCGTGCAGTGTACTCGGCGGACCAGAATCACTACGATTTCGGTCCTAAGAGCGAATTATGGGCTCTGCCAAGCGACCACCTCAGGTTGAAGAATGTGGAGATAGGTTACACATTCCCTGAGAACTCGTCGTTCCTGAAGAAGGCTGGAATCTCATCGCTTCGCATTTACGCTAATGCTAACAATCTGTTCACCCTCTTCGACCAGATGAGCAAGTACGGAATCGACCCTGAGACAAAGGACAATCTGGGCGGCTGGGAAGGAAACATTTCTTATGTGTTCCCTCTTACCCGCACTACGAACATAGGTGTTAACATTCAATTCTAGTCGCCAATATGAAAAAGATAAATATAATCATAGCTTTTTGTGTGATGCTTTTCGTAGTCAGCTCTTGCGACTGGTTCCTCGAGATGCCGGAGGTGACGGGAAGCGTTCATAAGGAAGATGTTTTCTCTAATAGAAAAGATGCCGAGGGTATGCTCTGGCGTGCATATCACAAGGGATTGAGGGAAGGTCTGCCTGAAGGCTGGGCCATAAATCACGGAACCCTAGCTAGTCTATCCGGCGAGTTGACACGTGGATATAGCTGGCACGCCGGTTATAATGTAGTGGTAAACGGACCGTCTACGAGCCTCGACCCTAACGGTCTCTACCAGGGCGCTCCGGCCAATTTTAACGAGAACTGGGAGGTGATTCGTGCTTGTTGGCTGGTCATCCAGAATATAGATATGGTTCCGGACGAAGAACTAAGTATCGAGATGAAAGAGCATATGAAAGGCGAAGCCTATGCTCTCATAGCGTACAGATATATGGGAATGTTCATTCGCTGGGGTGGCGTTCCTATAGTAAGGCAGGCTAACAGTATGACTGACAATATTAATTTCGAGAGGGCCACTGTCAAGCAGACATTGGAATTTGCCCTCGAAATGATGGAAGAAGCCCTCAAGCGCTTGCCTGACACTTGGACAGACATAGAGCCGGGCTGTGGCCAGAAATGGGAAGGGCGCA
>URCV01000048.1 GCA_900546445.1 uncultured Bacteroidales bacterium
AAAGTCGGGCAAAACGTTTTCGACGGCGTCAAGCACTCCTTCGGGGAGCCATTGTTCGAGCGCACTACGGCACGCACATTCCCCAGATAATCCTTTACGTCCCAGCACTCCCATAATTCGCCGTCCGGAGTATCAATGCAATACACCCTGAGTTTCGTCCCATCTGAAAGATACTTATATGCTAGTTCGTCAGCCATATAAGGCAAATTTAAGAAATTATACGATACGCTTATCGAAAACTTGGTTTAAATGCCTAAACAATGCGCCTATATAACGACCATAAGACATTATGAAATAAGAAAGTAAATAGTTATTTTTGCGAGATGAAACCATCGAAAGACGTAACGCAGGCGCTGAAAAGCCTGCCTTATGGACTGATACTCAGTGAAGTAGATGTTAATTTCGTGAAAGATAAATTATTGAACAAATTTAGAGTAAAATAGGTAGGTTATGATGAGTTTAGTTTTAAGTATAGTTCTTTCTGCTCTTGTCGGATTGGGACCGGCGTCTTCCGCCGTGTGGAAGGTGAGTCCGAAAAGCGACGAGAAAACCATAGTTCTCGAAGGAGCCATTTCCGATGGATATTTCGTGCACTCGTCCGGCTATAATGCGGTGAGTGTAACTTTCGAATCTAACGGCACGTTCGAACTGGTGGGAGAACCACGTGTGGACTACGCCCACTCCGAATATAAAGGAGAAGATGTAGCGGTAAAGTACTACACTTTCTCTCAAGACATTAAGCTATTAAAGAAGACTGCCGACATCCGCGGAACGGTATCGTGGCAGGCTTGCTATGGAGACAATTGCGGCCCTGTGGAGCAGTATGAGTTCTCCACTCAGGTAGAGGGCACGCCCGAAAAGGCCTCTACCGGAGGAAAATCCCTATGGGGCTTGATTTTGCAAGCCATCTTATGGGGATTTGCCATGCTCCTGACTCCATGCGTGTTCCCTATGGTGCCTATGACCATCTCCTTCTTCCTGAAGGGAGGCGACGATGCGAAGAAAGGACGTTTCCGCGCCATTATGTACGGACTTTTCATAGTGCTTCTTTATACAGTTCCTATCTGCGTGATAATAGGACTCACTTGGCTTCTGGGAGGCGATGCCGTTACGGCCGACATATTCAATTGGCTCTCTACTCACTGGCTCCCGAACATCGTGTTCTTCATCGTGTTTATGGTGTTCGCCGCGTCGTTTTTCGGAGCATTCGAAATCGTGCTTCCGTCCAAATGGGTTAACGGCGCCGATAAGAAGAGTTCGAGAAACGGCCTCGGAGGAGTATTCTTCCTCGCTTTGACCCTGGTTTTGGTCAGTTTCTCGTGCACCGGCCCTATCGTGGGCACTGTCCTAATCGAAAGCACGAGCGGCGAATTCTGGGCTCCTATGGTTACTATGCTCGCGTTCAGCATAGCATTTGCCCTCCCGTTCACGATTTTCGCCCTCTTCCCGTCACTTCTCGACAAACTCCCGCAGAGTGGAGGTTGGCTTAACAGCGTGAAGGTCGTGCTCGGCTTCATCGAAGTCGCACTTGGCCTGAAATTCCTCAGCACTGCCGACCAGGTATACCACTGGGGCATATTGAACCGCGAGCTCTACTTGGCCATCTGGATAGTATGTTTCACGCTTCTGGGCTTCTACTTGCTCGGCAAAATCCGCTTTAAGAACGATTCTCCGGTCGAGTATGTCTCCGTCAAGAGGCTTTTCCTCGCCATAATCGATTTCGCCTTCGTAATCTACCTCATCCCGGGTATGTGGGGCGCACCGCTCTCTGCGATTTCCGGCTACCTGCCTCCGCTCGAGAGTCAGGAGTTCGTGTTAGGGCAGACGAGCAGTCCTCAGGCCAATCCTGCCTTGACCCCTCTGCCTCACGGATTGCAGGCCTACGATAATCTGGATGAGGGATTGGCCGCTGCAAGCCAATCGGGCAAACCGGTATTCGTGGACATCTCCGGTCACGGGTGTGTGAATTGCCGCGAGATGGAGGCCAAGGTGTGGTCGGACTCTCGCGTACAGAAGATTTTGCGCGAAGACTATGTGCTGGTCGTGCTCTATATGGATGATAAGAAAGAGCTTCCGCAGGACAAGTGGGTCACCACATCGTCCGGCAAGGTACTAAAGCAGGTCGGACGGGCCAACTCCTACATCGTGAAGGAGCGCTTCGGGGTGAATGCCCAGCCTAACTACGCGCTGCTTTCGCCGACAGGTGAGTTGCTTGCCCCTGTTCGTGGGTACAATCTGGATGTGGAGGAATACATTGCATTCCTGAAAAGCGGATTAAAATAAGGATAGTATGAAAATAGGTGTTATAGTGGCGATGGAGAGCGAATACGAAGCTCTCCTTAATGCAGGCGTCGAAAATGTGGTGAAGGCCGGCATCGGAAAGGTGAATGCGGCCAGGGCGACTGCGGAATTGATATTGACGGAAAGGCCGGACTGTATCATTAACTCCGGAGTGGCCGGAGGCATAGACAACCGCTTGAAGGTAGGAGATTTCGTTCTCGGAAGCCAAGTGGCTTATCACGACGTGTGGTGCGGCGAAGGGAATCTTCGCGGCCAAGTGCAGGGGCTGCCTCAGCGTTTCTGCGCGGATTCATCTCTTCTTTCGTGCGCTCGCGGGCTGAAAACCGAGAATGTGACACTTCACGAGGGACTTATCTGTACCGGAGACCAGTTCCTTACCACCCTCGAAGAAGATATGAAGGTCAAAAAGCTATATCCCGACGCACTCGCCTGCGATATGGAATCCGCTGCCATAGCACAGGTTTGCCTCCATTACGGAGTGCCATTTCTGTCCTTTCGTGCCATTAGCGACGTCGTGACCCCGCAATGCGACCACCAGCAAACCTACGACGGTTTCTGGGCAGACCTTAAGGCTAACTCTTTCTCTTTGCTAAAGCAGCTCCTCGACAATATCTAACAGCAGCGTCGGACCGGTGAGATAGACATCGGTGAAGGTTTCGGCATTCGGCGTGAACGAGACTGCCAATTCATCCTCTCTCGTGAATATGCGCACTTGCTTTCCTGTAGCCCCGCTGATATAGGAAGCTATGGCGCTTGCCGTTACACCCGTTCCGCAGGCGAGGGTCTCCGCCTCCACGCCCTTTTCGAAGGTGCGTACCTTTATGGTCGAAGGATCAAGCGTCTGGACGAAGTTGACATTGGCCCCGATGGGAGCGAAGGCTTCATTCCAGCGCAGGCGTTTCCCTTCGAGAGCCACATCTACTTTTTCCACATCCTCCACGAACTTGACGAAGTGGCGCGTGCCGGTGTCGAGGAAGTATCCGTCTTCTATCGAAGGTCCGAACTCGTGCACGTCGCACATCTTCAGCTTGACCGTCTTGGCCTGTCCGCAAGAGGATAGAATCTGCCCCTCGTGCACCCCGTCAGGTGCCGAAAAGCGGTAGAAGGCGTGATTGGCCGGGAGAATTCCCAGAAAGTCGGCGAAGGCTACGATGCATCGGCCTCCGTTGCCGCACATCATACCGCCGCTTCCGTCGGAATTATAGTACTCCATTCGGAAATCCAGCTCGGCATCGTCGAAAAGCATCATAAGTCCGTCTGTGCCGAAGCGGCTACAGAGATCCTGGATGTCTACTTCGAGAGGTTTTCGCGCGTCAAGCACTACGAAACTGTTTCCGGCGCCGGAGTAAATGTATAATTTCATAATAATGAAGCCAAGATTTGAATGCCCTCTTCCATACGGGAAGTTTCGATGAACGAAAAGTTGAGACGAAGCGTATTGCGGTGGCTTCCATCTGTATAGAAGAATGAACCTGCCACATAGGCGACGCCGGCCTTGAGCGCTTTCTCGTAAAGAGCCACGGTGTCCATGCCTTCCGGAAGGGTAAGGAACAGGAATAGTCCTCCCTCGGGGTGAGTCCAGCTAACTCCCTTAGGCATATACTTTTCTAGAAGCGAAAGCATAAGGTCGCGTTTCTTTCGGTAGAGTTCTATGCTCTTAGGAAGGTTCTCCTCGAGCATTCCGCTATTCATAAACTCGACCATAAGGTATTGGTCGAAAATCGGTGCGCACAAGTCCAGCGACTGTTTGCACTCGTAGATTTTATTTAGAATATTTTCTGCGGCCACTATCCAGCCCAGACGGAGTCCCGGTGCGAAGATTTTCGAGAAACTGCACAGGTGAATCGTCCTTTCCGGTGCGAGCGAATAGATGGTAGCGACAGGGTCGCCCTCGTAGCGCAGTTCCCTGTATGGGCTGTCTTCCACGATCATGAAGTCGTATTTTCTGGCCAATGCCACCAGCTCGCTGCGCCCCGCAAGACTCAGGGTCTCGCCGCTTGGGTTCTGGAAATCGGGGATAATATAGAAGAACTTGATCTTCTTTCCTTCGCGTATGAGGCTTTCTATCTGCTGCTCGCGCTCTGCGGCTGCCTGAAACGAGGATGTGAGGTTGAGACCGACTATCCGCGCACGGTAGCTTTTGAATGACTGGATGGCTCCGAGATAGGTAGGATTGGCCGTGAGGACTATATCGTCCGGGTCGAGCATAATCCTCGCACAGACGTCTATTCCCTGCTGGGACGATGTGCTTATGAGGATGTTCTCGGCTGGCACGTCATATCGCGCCGAAATCGCCTTTCGAAGTTCCGGAATGCCCTGGGTAGGGCCGTATTGGAGCGCCTTGGCCCCGTATTTTTCCACTACTGTAGTAGTCAGCTCTTCGATCTTTTCCAGAGGAAAAGTGTCGGCGGAAGGGTATCCTCCGGCGAAAGAGTGTATGCTACTCAAATCGACTGCCTTGAAAATGTCCCTCACGGGAGAACGCATAAAGTTAAAGGCATCGAGAGAATAAAATTTTGAATAGTCCATCGTTATCTTAACAATTCTTCCAAACTAACCGATCCTGAAGTTTTTTCATCTCTGTATTTGACTATCACAGGGCAGTATAGGTGTATTCCGCTTCCTGCGGATGGCCCTTTGACTACGGGCCGGCTGCCGCTTACTACTACGGCTCCGCGAGGCACCACCACTCGACCATTCTCGTTTTTAGGCACGAATTCGCCTTTAGTCGCATCGAAAAGGGGAGTGCTTGAGGTGATTATGACTCCCGACGCTATCACGGCCCCTTCCTCTACGATGGTTCCTTCGTAGATTCCGCAGTTGCCTCCTATGAAGGCTCCGTCTTCGATGATGGTAGGAAGGGCTCCCGCAGGTTCAAGCACGCCGCCTATCTGGGTGGCTGCCGATATGTGTATGTGTTTTCCCACTTGTGCGCAGGACCCTATCGTGACGTGCGAGTCCACCATAGTGCCCTCATCCACGAATGCGCCGACATTGACATAGGCCGGCGGCATAACTATCACTCCCGGGGCCAAGTATGCTCCGCGTCTTATGCTGCTTCCTCCGGGTACGATTCGCACTGAATTCTCGGTGCTGAACTCCCTTACGGGGAAGGTGTCCTTGTCGAAAAATGCGAATTGGCCCTCGGACATATCCTTAATACGGCCCATCGCGAATCCTGCGAGGATGATTTGCTTTATCTCTGCGTTTACCTGCCAGTGTCCGTCTATCTTTTGCGCTACTCTGACTTTGCCCGTCTCGAGGTCGGCCATCGTCTTTTCAAAAAGCTCCAAACTTACTTCCATTCCGCTAAAATTTTGCTTATTGTCTGCTTTGTGTTTTCGTTAGCTTCCGTGAGTGGCAGGCGCATCCGGTTAGAGCAGAGGCCTAATTGGCATAAAGCCTCCTTCCCGGGGATGGGGTTCGATTCTACGAAGCAGCCCTTGAAGAGAGGGAACAGCCGCTCGTTCAGTGACTTGGCCTCTTCCGTGTGGCCGTCAAGCGCGAGGTGGACCATTTCGCTTACGGCAGAAGGCAGAACGTTCGAAGCCACGGAAATCACTCCCGCGGCACCGGCTCCGATAAGGTCGAAGGTCATGTCGTCGTCGCCGCTGAGGACCGTGAATCCAGCAGGCGCCCCGTCGAGAATCTCCTTTACTTGCTCGAAGTTGCCTGAGGCTTCCTTGACCCCGATGACTCCTTCGACTTCGCGCGCTACTCGAAGGGCAGTGCTTGCGCTCATATTTACCCCGGTTCTTCCCGGGACGTTGTACATTATTATAGGCTTTCGGCTTTTCTCGGCCAATGCCTTATAGTATAAGTAGATACCTTCTTGGGTAGGTTTGTTGTAGAACGGCACCACGACCAAGAAGGCATCGGCGTCTTCCAAGAGCTCCATATTTTCGAGGGTGGCGTCTACGCTGTTACTACCGCATCCTACCAAAAGGGCGCGTCCGTGGGCGTGTTCCCTTGTGGTGGAAAGAATCTTTCGTTTTTCCTCGCGACTAAGCGTAGGTGTCTCTGCCGAGGTGCCGAGTGGAACGAGAAAGTCCACGCCGCCTTCCACCTGTCTTTCCACGAGGCGTGCATAGGCGTCGTAATCTATGCTAAGATCTTCTTTGAACGGGGTCAGCAGTGCTGTGCCGCAACCTTTGAAAATAGTGTCACTCATTATTTTATCGCTAACATTTCCTTGAATTCGTGGACTCCCTTAAGGTCTTCCGTCATCTGGGCAGCTACTACTGCTCCTTCTGCGAATGCCTCTCTGCTGAAAGCTTCGTGGGAAATCTTGATTTTGTCCACGTCTGATTTGAATTTTACTATATGTCTGCCGACAGTGTCGCCTTCTCTGATGGAGGTGATGTCCGGCATTACTCCCAACTCGTGCTTGATGATGTGTGCGAGCACCTTGGCAGTGCCTGACGGCGAGTCGAGCTTTTGTGTATGATGAATCTCCTCGATATGAGGGATGTAGTTATATCCACGAAGTATCTCACTGACTTTATCCACGGCAGCGAACACGGCGTTTACGCCGATGGAGAAATTGGCGGAGTAAATCATAGGGGTATTTGCGCTATAGAAGCAGTTTACCACCTCAGTCTTGATTTTCTCCCAGCCGGTAGTTCCCACAACCACGGCCTTGAAGTTGTGCGCGAGGAATTCATAATTGGCCGAAAAGGCGTCGGGTGTGGTAAAGTCTATGCAGACACTCTCCTTCGCGATTTCCGGGTCAATGCTCTTCACGTCTTCGGTGATGGCCGCGATCTCGATACCGTGTTTGATGAGGACTCCCTCAATCATATGGCCCATTTTGCCATATCCGCTAATTACTGCTTTCATACGATAATAATTTAAGTGTTAAACAGTTTTAAAAAACCTTGTGTTATTGGTTATTGCTATTTCCATATCGTCGAGACTGACTTCTTCCTGCGGGGTGTGCGCCGACAGTATGCTTCCCGGGCCGCATATTATCTTCTTCTCGAATCCGGCCAAGTGGGGGGCGTCGCTGCCGAATGCCGCCGGCTTGCCTTTGAACCCTTCCGGGACAAAGTACTCGCGAGGCTCGTCTCCGCCTCTGTAAGTAATTTCAATTCTGTCATTTGCCTTTTTCTGCATCCATTTCTTCACACATTCGTGGCTTGCGAAGGTGGTCCTGAAGTATAGCCTGCAGGTGAGTTCAGGGCTCAGCACGTTCTGGGGATTGTCGCTATGCAGAAGGCCCACGTTCCAAGTGGTTTCTCCCAAGACTTTGTCGCGGGGGAACTCGGCTTCTATTTCGAGTTCCATCATAAAGTCCATCCACATATCTATGGCGCTTCGTCCCTTTTCCGGATATCCGCTGTGGACTGGCTGGCCGATGAAGCGTAGATCGTAGGAGCATGTGCCTTTGGTGGCGCTGACAGGGAAGTTCCCCGTAGGTTCGCCTATCACCAGGAGCGGAGCGCCGAGCTTTCCGCTGAAGGCTTTCGCCCCGAAAGAGCCTGTTTCCTCTCCGCTTACGAGAAGCAGGGCGAAGTCGCTTTCGCCGGCAGCTTCCAGCCGTTTGCAGGCGCCGTAGAGGGAGATAATCTGTCCCTTAGCATCGCAGGTGCCGCGGCCGTAGACTTTACCGTCGTCGGAAAATGTAGGAGGGATGTAAGGTGGAACGGTGTCCATATGGGTGCAGAACACTACTTTAGGAGTGTTGCCCCATCTTAGCAGAAGGTTATAAGTACCGTCGCCCACTTCCATAAGCTCCTTATGCGGAGCTTCCAGCGTCTCGTAAAGCCAATTGGCAAGCCGCTGCTCCTTACCCGAAGTCGAATCGATTTCGAGTATGGATTTGAAGAGTGTGGACAGTTCTCGCTCCATATTATCTTAAAATGTCGTTTAGTATCCTCGCTGCTGCCATCTTCGCGCCTTCTCCGGGACCTTGGATGATAACAGGCGAAGTCTGATAGGAGCTTCTTACGATTATCATATTCTCCGTGCCCTTGATGCGAAGTGCGGGGTGTCCTTCCGGAAGGTCCTTCAGCCTTATCGAAGCCCTGTAGCCCAGAGCCGCGCTGTCGTCCTTTTCGAGGGAAGCCACGAATCGCTGGTTCTCCCGGATGTTTTCTTCCCGGACAGGCTCTATCGTGATGTCTTCCTTTTCCAGTTTGACTCCCGCTTCTCTTGCTAATATAAGCAATTTTCTCGTAGCATCGGCACCTGACAGGTCGGCAGATGGATCTTTTTCTGTAAGTCCTACCTCTTGAGCCTTTTTAAGGGCCTCACTGAAAGGAAGTTCGCTTGTTAGAATAAAATTCAGCGTGCAGCTCACTATAGCCTCTATGCTGAGTATCTTGTCTGCGCTTTCCGTGCTGGTCGCTATGGAATCCAGCATAGGCAGGGCAGTTCCTACCGTGGTTTCGTAGCGAAGGAACCTGTGCGACAGCCTGGCGCTACGCTTCATCGAGGCATAGTGCTTATAAGGCACGCTGAGAGCCCTTCTGTTAGATGACACTATGTTTACTCCGGCGTCGAGCAGCTTCGCGTACCATTTCCAGATGGTTTCGCTGTCGGTGCAGTCTACGAATATGCTGTTCGGAGCCGCCTCCGAGAGTACTTTTCGGAAAAATTCGTCGTCGTCGTCTTCGTGTCGCGAAATGGCCTTTACTTCGATTTTCGCATCGCTCTCCTCTATGATTTTCAAAAGAGCTTTACCTACGGCACCCTCTCCCGCCAGGTAGATGTTTTTATATTCCTCGGTTTCGAAGCAGTAGTAGTGAATGGCGTAAAGCGCATCAGCCTGCTGCTCTATAGGCACTTTCATCGTCACGAAGTCGTCGTCTCGGTCTATCTCCGCTATGGTGATGTCCCTTCTTCGCAGCCTTTCCACCAGCTCCTCCAGACTCTCGTCCCGCAGCTTTCCGTCAGCGACTACGGTCAGGTAGGCATACTTCTCGTCGACGATTTTCGCTATACCCACCCATTCGCCTATCGCCTTCATAGGGCAGTCCTTTATGAGAGTGCCCGGAAGATTCGTCGCTCCGGAATCCAAGATGCTGATGCTAATGCCTTTCTCCTCGGCAGGCTGCACGGTGGGGGCGTATAGAACCTTCGCTCCGTGGGAGGCCAAGCAGAACGCAGCCCGATAGCTCATCTGCGGGATGGTGCGGGCGTTCTTCACGTCCTTAGGATTAGTGGTCATAATGCCCGGCACATCTGTCCAAATCTGCAATTCGCGGGCATCGAGCGCTGCTGCGAAAAGTGCTGCGCTGTAATCACTTCCGCCTCTTCCCAGAGTGCACACGTGCCCAGTCTCGTCGCTTGCGATAAAGCCCGGTGCCACGAATACCTTCACCTCCGGATGAGACTCCACTGCGCTTTTGATTTTTCGGTAGGTCAGCGCCGCGTTCACGACTCCACCCTCGACCCGAATCAGGTCCGTCGAATTGAGCCACAGCGTGTTGATGCCTTCCGCTGCCAGTTTCCTGGCCAATATCATCGTCGAGAAAATCTCGCCGAAGCTCTGATAATCTGCCTCGGGAGCATTCCTCAGGTCTTCGTCGACCTGGGAAATGATGGCTTTGGTATCTTTGTTCTCCTTACCCGTGAAAAGTCTGTCGATGATTTCGAAATGCCTATGTTTCAGGCTGTCGAGAATCTCGACTTTTTGACTGGCGGACGCCGTGGAGGCCTTTATCAATAGGTCCGTGGCCCCGCTTATGGCGGAGGATATGATTATAACTTTGTCTTCACGCGAGGCTTGGCTCACTATGTCGAGTACTCTTGACATAGCAGTGGCATTAGCCACCGAAGTCCCGCCGAATTTTAGAACTTTCATAAAAACTATCTGTATTCTTCGAATTCAGGCATAGCCAGTTCGGAGAGGAAACCCTGAATCTTGCTGTCGTCTCGCGGACAAATCATAAGGACATCCGGGGTGTCGACCACTACATAATCCTCCAATCCCCTGATGGCTATCAGTTTCGACGGATTGTTAAGATAGATGACATTATTAGCGTCTTCCTTGAACAAGTGCTTTCCCGAAATGTTCGTGGCGTTTCCGCTGGCGTCCTTAGGAAGGTAGTCGTAAAGGGATTCCCAGTTACCTATGTCGGCCCATTTGAACTTGGCCGGAATGACCGTGGCCTTGTCCGTCTTCTCCATCACGGCATAGTCTATGGACACTCTCGTGCAATCCCCGTAGAATTTGTTCAAATCCGTAGCCTCTTCCCACAATTCTGCGATTTGAGGAGCGTATTTCTTGATCTCGGACAGTATCAGGGCCGATTTCCAGATGAAGATACCGGAGTTCCACAAGAATTCACCACTCTTTATGAACGCTTCTGCGATCTCCGTGCTAGGCTTTTCCGTAAAGGTCTTTACCTTAGTCGGCTCTCCGGCCTCTATCGCGGCGCTTCCACCCGATACCTGGATGTATCCGAAATTATCGTCAGGTCTGGTAGGCATTATGCCTAAAGTGATGAGCTCGTCGTGCTCTGCGGCATATTCAAGAGCCTTTTCGATGGCTTGTTCGAAGTCGTCGTTATCTTCTATCAAGTGGTCGGCAGGGCAGGCCACCATCACTGCATCGGGGTTTCTTTTAGCGATGACATTGGCCGCAAAATAAAGACAAGGTGCAGTGTTTCTGTTATATACTTCCTGAAGGATGTTCTCTTCGGAAATCTCCGGGAGCTCCTTCTTTACGATGTCGTGGTAGTCTACGAGCGTACTTACCAGTATGTTTTCTTTGGGTATCAGTCGCGCCATTCGGTCATAGGTAAGTCTCAGCATGGATTTGCCCGTGCTGGGCAGATTCAAAAACTGTTTGGGCATGGATTTACGGCTTATGGGCCAGAATCTCGTTCCCAATCCTCCCGCCATTATGACGCAATAGTAGTTATTTTTATTACACATATGTAGGTATATATGCCTGTGGGTAGTATTCAATCGTGGTTTTGTCCTCGTAGAAGACTATGCTTATCACGTCGAAGACCACTTCCAGGTCTTGTGGTAAATTATTTCTCGCAGCTGAATTAAGAAAGGCCTTCGTGGCGATTTCCAAATTCCTCTGCTTGGTTCTGTTAACATTGAGCACAGGCGATGCCGACAGAGGCGCAGTCTTGCTTTTGACCTCGACTATGTGCAGCACGTTGTCCTTAATGCTTATTATGTCAATCTCCTTATGCGAGTGCATCCAGTTTCTTGCGATAATGCGATGCCCCTCGCTTTTCAAATATAGGCAAGCCTGCTCCTCTCCTTTCTTTCCTGTATTCTGCCTATTGTCTTTCATAAACTATTCCAAATTTACGATTGTGACTCCACTTCCTCCCTGTCTTATGTCCTCATCGCTCACCGAAGAGACTCCAGGTATAGTTTTCAAATACTTTTGTAACTCTTCGTGAAGCACCCCCGAGCCCTTTCCGTGAATGATGCGTACAGGACTGATACCTAACATCATAGCATCGTCGATATAGTGCGTGACTATGTCCAGCGCCATCGCAAGCCGCTCTCCTCTGATGTCGATTTCAGGTGAGAAGTTAAGCTTTCGTGCCTTTATGGCAGGGTCCACCTTTTCGTATGTCGGAGTGACAGTCTTTTTCACCGCCTGTTTGTACTCGTTCGACGAGATTCTCTCCACCTTGTCCGGAGTCATCTTGCTCGCTATGCTTCCGATGACCACCTTTATCTCTTTCGCCGACACCATCACGACTTCTCCCACCATTCCGTTAGACTTCACCCTAACCTTCTCGCCGAGCTTAAGCGGCGAATTTCGGAACT
>URCV01000049.1 GCA_900546445.1 uncultured Bacteroidales bacterium
GGATATACGCTGTTGTCTATGCCCGATGACACTGGAGAGCCTCCGATTTCGGTGGTGAATCCGTTATATCCGAACAAGCAAAGCGGACGCTGCGCCGACACATAAGCCCTGATGCTGCGTGCCCATTTCATACCGGTAAACGTGTATCCCACCTGAATGTTGTTAATGTTGAATGAAGAACCATTCTCGAGGTAGAACTCGTTACAAGTCTGGATGAAACTGGTTCCTGCAGCTTCCGCTGACGGATAGGTGTTCGACTTGTTGTCCTTAGTCCATCTGTTCTTGTAGAAATCGAGGTCGTAGTTGGCCTCTGAGAATATGCCTCGCTGCATACGCTTGAGGTTGAGTATCTTGTTACCCACCTGAGCGTTTATGAGCATACTGAAGTCCCAATTCTTATAGTTGAGTCCCACGTTGAATCCGAGTATCATCCACGGAAGCGGACTTCCCAGATAGGTAATGTCGTCCTTATTTACGGTACCGTCGCCCGTAACGTCGTGGTACTTAAAATAACCGGCATCCTTTATTATCTGGTTTACAGGATCTTGGAGAGCCTCTTTCTCGGAAGCGTAGACCCCGTCTATCTTATATCCCCAGAAACCTCCGATAGGATAGCCTATAGCGGCACGAGTGGCATAATTACCATTAACCGAAGTTCCCGGCACATAGTCGTAACTACTTAACTCCAAACCACTAAGTTTCGTAACTTCGTTATGGTTGAAGGTGGCGTTCAGCCCCAAGTTATATGAGAAGTCCTCTCCTATGCTGTCGTTCCAGTTCAGGCTCATTTCAAGTCCGAGGTTCATTACGGAACCATTGTTGGAGAGCAGATTCGTAGTACCGCCTCCGGCTGCGATAGGGGTCAGGAACACGACGTTGTCGGTTATACGGTCGTAGACGTCGATTTCCGCACGCAGACGATTCGAACAGGTAGAAAAGTCGACGCCCAGATTGGCCTCGGTCACGACTTCCCACTTAAGGTAGTTGTTTACCACGGTCTGCGCACCGACGCCGTCGAATACAGTGTCTCCGAATACGGCAGAAGCGCCCATTCCGGAGGTGCCGAGGATCGCGGACGAATTGGCAGGGACATTATCGTTACCGAGCATACCCCACGAGGCTCTTACCTTCAGGTAGTCAAAGAAATGCTGTTCGCTCATAAAATCCTCTTCGGTGAGGTTCCAGGCCAATCCGGCAGATGGAAAGATGCCCCACTTCTGCTGGTATTTGGACGAGCCGTCCGCGCGAAGGGTGAAAGTAGCAAGATACTTTTCGGAATAATTGTAAGTACCGCGTGCGAAGAAGGATACGCCGTTATAGCGCGAGCCGCCATCGCTTGCGAGCTGGTTACGAGACGAACCGTTTACGAGATAAAGCGAGGCACTGTCGAAGTTAGGAACTGAATTGCGGGTTCCAGTAAGAGAGCGGCTAAGCTGTGTCCTTACCGAATTACCTAACATCAAAGACCAGCTGTGACGCTCGGCATTTCCATTATAGGTGAGGACGTTATCCAAGATCTGGTTTAATCCGTAACCAAATGTTTTAGTGAGTGACGATGTGTTAACACTCTGACTTCCACCTACATTGTACTCCGGTGTATAATTATGGCTGTCATAGAAATAGAAATCCATATTATACGAAGTCTTGAAGGTGAGAGCTTGCGGAATGATAGTGAACTCAGCATAAGCGGACAGCACTTCCTTGAGCCCGTTTTCGCCGGAATTGTTATAGTATGCGCTGGCTATCGGATTACCGTAGGCATTGGCAAATCCGTAAAGCTGCGGAGAATCGAAATGAACCGGGTAAGCATCGGTGTTACTCTCGTTATAGACGTTATATACAGGCGGATTAAGGAAGGCCTGATAGAAAGCGTTTGAGTTATAATTATTTCTCTTATAGCGAGAAAGTACCGAGTTTACGCCCATCTTGAGCCAAGAGGTCATCTTCTGGTCCAATCGGGTGCGTATGTTGATACGGTCGTAATCGTTAGTGGTGTGATTCATAATGCCATCTTGATAGTAATAGCTGAGTCCCACCGAATAATTCGTATTGTCCGATGCGCCGGAGAGGTCGACGGAGTGGTTAGTGGTGAACGCAGGCTTTACCAGTTCGGCATACCAGTCAGTGTCTCCGGGGAAGGCGTCCGCACTAATGGGAGTCCATCCTATGGTGTTCTTGTTAGCCTCGTTACGAAGCTCGACATACTGGGCCTTGTTCGCCAGTGGCATTATGTTAATAGGAACCTGCACGCCGGCATAGCCTTCGTAATTGATGCTCAAGTGGTCCTTAGTACCTTTCTTCGTGGTGACGATGATCACGCCGTTCGCTGCGCGTACACCATAGATGGCTGCCGCAGATGCGTCCTTGAGCACTGTCAGGCTCTCTATATCGTTAGATGACAGGAAGTCGATGTTATCCTGGAACACTCCGTCCACTACATAGAGAGGATTGGCATAGTCGCTGATGGAACCCACGCCACGTACCTTTACCTTAGGTGTGGAGCCAGGGGCACCGCTATTGATGACTTGCACGCCGCTGACCATACCCTGAAGGGCTGCCATAGGAGAAGAAGCGGCCTGCTTGGTCAGTTCCCCACCCTTAATGGTAACTATAGGAGCGGTAAGGTCCTTTGATTTCTGCGTACCATAACCCACTACCACACTTTCTTCGAGAAGAAGATTGTCGACGGTGAGCGTAACGTCGATTCTTTCCCTTCCGTTTACAGCCTCTTCCCTCTCGGTATAACCCTGGAATGAGAATACGAGAACTGCATCCGAAGGAACCGTAATCGAATAATTACCGTCGAAATCGGTTACGACTCCGGTGGTGCCGCCCTTTACGAACACGGCAGCCTGCGGAAGCGGATAACCTTCGTTATCAAGCACAGTACCTTCCACCTTGACTGACTGTCCCCACGCGGAAACAGCGGCGAAAAGCATTGCTAAGAAAACAGTCAAACGTTTCATACTATTTTATTTTTTGTAAGTAAAACCTAAAGCCTCAAGTCCTGTTTGAATCTCCGGAGCGCTCATAAAGAGGTCCCACAGGAGAGAAGAACGATAATTCTCTATCATAACTGCGATAGGACCCTGGTCAATAGCCAGATAGCTCTTTACCACCTGCTGTCCTTCCACGAGCGAAGGATTATACGAATCGTAGAATCCCATAGGTCCGAACACGGTCTCGCCCAAATCGTAATAGAGATGTCTAAGACACTGCAGCGACTCTTCCGGAGTATAGACTATGGAAGAAATGGCTGCCGTAGGAGACACGGTGCCGTTTTCGGCATCGGTTCCCGGATGGTGGCTCGTATAACCTACCATCATATCGTCGGAAGAGGTAAATCCCCACAGATCCGGGCCAAGTCCCTTATGCTGCTTAGGGTTTTCTACCGCATACTTATAATGAATCAGCGCGTGTGCGCGGTTTCTTTCGAAATAATCCACCTTTCCGTCGGTCAAGCCCTTAGGATTCAGTCCCAGCCAAGAATAGTGCGTAAAGAAGAGCGGTCCGCCGTATTCCATACCAAGCGGCAACTCGATTCCGAAGTAGGACTTGCCATTATAATAGTAGTCGGAATTCTTATAGCACTTCTCGTACACCTCGGCCTTTATCGGATGAGTTTTCGATGCAGCGGCCAACACATAAGTAATGAAAGTCTCATCGAATCCCTTTATGCGGTGATTCATCTTCCATCCATAGTTCTTAGACCAATGCCAATACAAATTCTCCTCGCTTCCATCTTTCGTAAACCAATCCCATTCCACGCCACGAACTAGCCTTTCGATGCGAACGCTCATATCCGGACGGATAAATCTCGCATACTGTCTCAGAGTTATCAATCCCTGTACGAGGAATGCCGTCTCCACGAGGTCTGCTCCGTCGTCGTATTTACTGAAATGATGAACGGTGCGCGTATCCGGCTCATACCAATGCGCCCACGCTCCGTGAAATCTTTCCACGCTCTCCAGAAAGTCGATAATCTTGTCGAAAATCTCAAATCCTTCCTCTTGAGAAATATATCCCCTTTCTATGCCGGCGATAAGCGCCATAATCCCGAAGCCGGTACCTCCCGTAGTCACAGGATTACCATTAGTGGAATTACTCCTCTCGCGAGCCATACCCGATATGGCATCCGAGAACTGCGCGAAGTAGCGCGTCGTATAACGCTGGGTCAGGTCCAGAAGGGCCTCATCGCTCCTTTCGGGCACCTGCACGTCTACTTTCACACGGGCCAATTCGTCCGGCTTAAGCGAGCGAGGATTCACTCCGTGAGGAAGCATATAATATGTTCGCGCGCGAGAGTTGTCCGATTCTTTCAAGGACCAATCCAGGAACGGGCTTTGACTAACGGTGGCGAGCAGTTCAGTCTTTCTTCCGGACTTCAAATACAAATCGAACTCCGCCCCCTGTGAAGAATTCCAATTAAACTCCACGTGAGCAGGGAAAGCCTCTGCCGTAAGATTATGCGGAAGTACATACAAACCTTCTGCGTTTTGTGTCCTGTGACAAGAACTAAAACAGATTAAAATTGATAATACAGATACTAAAATACTTATTCTCTTCATCTGGTTACAAATTTCGGTGTTTCCTTGAATGCAAATATATAAATCTATCTACATCAAAAAACATATTGCGACCCTATAAACGCACCTACAGTGAAAATAGGGTCAAAACCAAGACCCTATTTTTTCACTACCATTAAAAAAATTAATTATATTTGTAAGAAAATTACGGAATTATGCGCGTTCGGAAATTATTAGTCATAGGGTTATTTTTACTGTCGACAGTAGGCATATGGGCCCAAGAATCCACGCCGATAGCTAAGGTTTGGAACAAAAGCGACCACCATTTCTCGAATCAGATATGGTCGGTTACCTGTGACGATAACGATGTGGCCTATTTCGGAAACGCATCCGGGCTCATCCGATTCGACTCGCAGAACTGGAGCGTAACACCCATAAAGGGAGGAAGCATAATACGCTCTACACTATATGATTCGGGCCGCATCTACGCCGGTTCCTTCGAGGAATTCGGCTATTATGAGACCCTTCCTAACGGACGACTCTCTTATACATCCCTGTCGGATTTGCTGGAAAACTATAATATGAACAATGAAGAAATCTGGAACATCTTCAGGTGGAACGAGCTCATAATTTTCCACTCTTTCGTCACGATTTTCATATTCAACCCCGCTAACAACGATGTTTCTTTCTTTGATACTAAAGAATTTAACGAAAGCATAGGGATAGATTCCCGAAATACCATACTTAGCAGCGCCCACGGCTTTTCGGAGATAGACTTGGCCTCGCGAAGCGTGAAGACAATACCCCATCCGTGGAAAGAGAGAATGGTGGCGGTGCTCCCGCGCGAAAAGGAGAGCGATTTGATAGTCACTAAGAACGAAGGCATCTATAACTGGGATGGAGTGACACTTCGCCGATGGGCTACCGACTGTGACGACAGGCTAATAGGTGGTGAAGTAAACAAGGCTTACCTTACCGACGCCGGCGACATTATCATAGGAAGTAGCCTGTTCGGGTGTACCGCCATAGACAGCGACGGACACAAACTCTGGAACATAGACGCATCCGACGTACTTAACGGAAACACCATTCTAAACATAGGCGAAAATAAGGAAGGAGATGTATTCCTGGCTATGGACTCGGGGATAGGACTGGTAGACAGTAACAGCGGCATACGCTACATTCGTGGCATCAGCGAAAACGTGGGCTCGGTCTACTGCGTCCAATTCCGCGCGCCTTATGTCTATATAGGCAGTAACCAGGGCCTCTACGTGGGAGTGCTTTCTTCGGACAACCTCTCCCTTTCCGACGTGCGAAAGATCAAGCATATCCAAGGCCCTGTCCTCTATCTTAAGGAAAAGGACGGCCAATTATTCTGCGGAACAAATGCAGAAACATACCTGCTCTCCGACAGAAAAGCGCAACGCCTGTCCGCAGGAAGCGCCGGTGGAAGTTGCCTCGCTGAAGGTATCATAAACGGAAAGGATGTGCTTATAGAAGGCACCTACACGAAGCTCTGTCTCTACATCAAGCAAGACGGGAAGTGGCTCTTTTCACACCGTATCGAAGGATTCATACAGCCCATAAGCACCATAGACATAGACTTTATGGGAAATATATGGGCCGGACACAACAGCCGCGGGCTATACAGGATCACGCTAGATTCGAATATGCGTAACGCCGCCGAAGTCATCTACTACCCTTCTCCGGAATACGACGATGAAGGTCGCCTCGTCAAGGTAAAGAAGATAAACGGCAGGACCGTTTTCTACGACGAGAAGCGCATCTACACCTACGACGACATGTCGGGTAAAATCATCCCATACGTGGCACTGAACCGAAGACTCGGAAACATACGTAACATAATGAATATTAACAGTTACGATGCTAAGAAGTACTGGGTGCTTAACCAGGACGATGCCTTTCTGGTAGACTTTTCCGACGACGACGTGCCTATCGAAAGAATATCCTATAGTATTTTCGACAGTAACTCCGTAGACCTCCTTAAAGAAATCAAGTCCGGACCTGAGGGCTGGTCCATTATGACCCTAGACAACTCATTGGCCTTCATCCCGGACCACCTTCCCGAGACCACGAACGAATGGAGACCTTCTCTAAGACTATGCGAGGTAGGAATCTCCGAAAACGACGGTTCCCAATACGAAAACATAGACCTCGACAAGCCCCTTATCTGGAACTACGCCAGCAAGCTGGTCAAGTTCACCTACTCCTATCCTTCTTACTCCGAGATAGGTAACAAGCATATCGAATATCGACTCGACGGGCGCGACGCTCTCTGGAGAAGCGTTGAAGGCGAGGAAATAGACCTTAGCCACCTCAGCGAAGGACACTACCATCTGAACGTGCGCGTCGTGAACAATTCCTCAGACGTGCTGGACGAGATAAGTACGGATTTTCGAATAAGACCTCCCCTATGGCGCAGCACGGGAGCATATATACTATACGTAATCATCGCATTGCTAACCTTAGGTTTCGTATGCCTCTCCACAAAGCGAAGGGTGGATAGCCAGAAGAAAGAATTGGAAAACAGGCGACTGGAGTCCGAGCTGAACGCCAAGAGCCGCGAGATAGCATCGACCACGATGAGTCTCCTTAACAAGAACAAGATTCTTCTCGACCTTAAGGAAGAGCTCAGCGTTCAGAAAAATGCCATAGGCAGCGCCTATCCGGACAAATACTACCGCAAGATGATATCGGCGATAGACTCGCAGATTTCCAGCGAGCAGGATTGGCAATTATTCCAGGAGAACTTCGACCGCATCCACGGGAACTTTTTCCAAATCCTGAAAAGCCGATACCCAAGCCTTACGAGCTCGGATCTCAGGTTCTGTTCCTATCTATGTATGAATCTGTCGTCTAAGGAGATAGCTTCTATGATGAACATCTCGCTAAAGGGTGTGGAAGCGGCCCGCTACCGCATAAGGAAGAAGATTGGCCTACCGTCTGAGGTCAGCCTCTCCGCCTTTCTTATGGAACTCAAGTAGCCACTCCGCTATCTGCACGGCGTTAAGCGCTGCACCTTTTCTTATCTGGTCGGACACCACCCAGAAAGTGAGACCGTTATCGTCGGCGAGGTCCTTACGGATTCTACCCACGTACACGTCGTCCTTTCCCTGGAGGAAAAGCGGCATAGGGTACTCCTTTTCGGACGGATTATCCATAAGAGTCAGACCCTTACCCTCGGCAAACGCCTTTCTCGCCTGCTCCACGCCAATCGGCTTCTCAGTGCGCACCCAGATGCTCTCCGAATGACATCTCATCGCAGGTACCCTCACGCAAGTGGCGCTCGTACGGACATCGCTATGCATGATTTTGCGCGTCTCGTCAAACATCTTCATCTCTTCCTTCGTATAACCATTGTCCGTAAAGACATCGATGTGAGGAATTAGATTGAATGCCAATTGGTACGCGAACTTGTCTACTTTCACTTCCTCCCCGTTCAGGCTCTGTCGCGATTGCTCCAGAAGCTCGGTCATGGCCTGTGCGCCCGCGCCGCTCGCTGCCTGATAGGTAGACACATAGACCTTCTCTATATGAGAGATTTTCTCTATGGCAGCCAGGGCCACCACCATAATGATGGTGGAACAGTTAGGATTGGCAATTATGCCCTTAGGCCTGTTCAGCGCATCTTCCGGGTTCACTTCCGGCACCACGAGGGGCACCTCGGGATCCATACGGAATGCACTGGAATTATCTATCATCACAGCGCCGAACTTGGTAATGTCGGCGGCAAATTCCTTCGAGGTGCTGCCTCCCGCAGACACGAAGGCTATGTCGACGTCGCGAAAGTCGTCGTTATGCTTAAGTTCCTTAATGATATACTCTTTCCCGCGGAAGACACAGGAAGAACCGGCACTGCGGCTCGAGCCGAAAAGATATAATTCGTTTATAGGAAAGTTCCTTTCATCCAGCACGCGGAGAAATTCCTGCCCTACCGCCCCGCTGGCTCCTACGATAGCTACGTTCATAATATTCTAATTTTGCGCTAAGTTATACTATTTTTATCAAATTTCAATTTTAAATTATTCTATTATACGCGCCGTTCATCCCCAGAATATGTCATTTCGTCCGGTGAACTGTTGGATAAATGCGATTTATTTCTATTTTTGTAAACGGTACAAACACTGAAATATAACCGATTATGAAATTAAATAAAATAGTATCGATTCTTTTGAGCGCTCTTCTCGTTTTCGGAGGCGCCGCTTGCACTCCGTCAGCCAAGCCGGACGTTCCGGTGGTTCCGGGAGGCAGCATAGACATTAACGCACTTCCTGCAGGACTTTCATCCGACCCTGCCCGTCCGTCTACGGAGAAGAGTTGCACACTTTACTATAAGGCAGGTGGCTCATTCCCGTTTGCAGGATTCACTGACGAACTCTATGTCCACATCTGGATCAGAACCCTTAGCGGGGACTCGTTCGTGCAGTCCGAGTGGGCTGTCAATACGGACAAGTGCAAATTGGCCCCGACCGAGGTAGAGAACGTCTGGAAGCTGGAAATCGGCCCGAGCATAAGGGAATGGTTCGGAGCTGGTCCGGAGGACGAAATGACGAAAATCGGCGTGGTGGTTCGTAACGCAGACGGTTCGAAGCAGACTGAAGATCTCTTCGTAGAACTCGACGACGCCGCCGACACGTTCGTGCCTGCAGCCGTGGTAAAGGAGCCTATGCCTTCAGGTACTCAGATAGGTATCAATTACTTGAGCCCTACTTCCGTGTGCGTGGCCTTCTACGATAAGGACACTGAAGGCAAGTGCTATGACCACTGCTTCGTGCTGGGCGACTTCAACAATTGGAAAGTATCTAACAGCTACCAGATGAAGCGCGACGAGAGCAAGGGATGCTGGTGGTACACATTCACCGGCCTTACGGAGGGTAAGGAATACCGCTTCCAGTATCAGCTAATCGACACTGAGGGTGAGAGTTTCAGGACCTATGACCCTTACACGGAGATTACTTACGACGGTGACGACAAGTGGATTTCTTCGACCACCTATCCTAATTTACCGTCTTTCCCGGCTAACACCTCAGGTATCGTGGGAGCTTTCCAGACTTCGAAACCGGCTTTCGAGTGGAAGAATAAGGACTTTAAGATAAAGGATAAGAACGACCTCGTCATCTACGAGCTCCATTTCAGGGATTTCAGCGCCACACACGACATCAACGGTGCACTCGAGAAGCTCGACTACCTTGAAAATCTGGGAATTAACGCGATAGAGCTTATGCCGTGCCAGGAGTTCGACGGTAACGACAGCTGGGGCTATAACCCGAGAGCCTACTTCGCTCTGGACAAGGCCTATGGTACACGCGAGATGTACAAGCATTTCATCGACGAATGTCACTCCCGCGGAATCGCCGTACTGCTAGACGTGGTCTATAACCACACCACCGGAGTTCACCCTATGGCGCGACTCTACTGGAACAGCTCGAAAAGTTGCACGGCCGAAAACAACCCGTGGTATAACGTCACCGCACCGCACCCATACTCTGTCTATCACGACCTTAACCACGAGAACCTGATGGTGCGCGAGCACATCAAGCGCAGCTTGGTCTACCTGATGGACGAATACCGCTTCGACGGATTCCGATTCGACCTCACGAAGGGATTCACCCAGCGCAAGTGCAACGATAGCAATGTGGGCAATTACGACGCTTCGCGTATCGCCATCTTGAAGGATTATGCGAGTGCGATTTTCCAGGCCAATCCTAACGCTGTGATGATCTGCGAGCATTTCTGCGAGACCAGAGAGGAGAACGAATTGGCCCAAGCGGGAATGCAGCTCTGGAAGAATATGAACAATGCTTACTGCCAGACGGCTATGGGATGGCTCAAGGACGGAGACGACCTGGGCTGGATGTGGAGCGGCAAGTGCGGCATGCCTTTCGGCTCGCTCGTAGGATTTATGGAGAGCCACGACGAGGAGCGCACGGCCTACAAGGCAGTCAAATGGGGTAACGGCGCTTGCCAAAGCGACCTCGCAGTGCGTATGCAAAGGCTCGGTCTTAATGCGGCATTCTCTATGCTCATCCCTGGTCCGAAGATGATTTGGCAGTTCGGTGAGCTCGGCTACGACATCTCCATCGAGGAGGGCGGCAGGACAAGTGCCAAGCCTATACACTGGGAATACTACGATGATGCTTCGCGAAAGGGTCTTTACGACACTTATGCGAAACTGCTCGAGTTCCGTTTCTCTCACCCTTCACTGTTCGCGTCTTCGGCCACATTTACCATAGAGGCCGGTAGCGGATGGACTCAGCGTGCACTATACTGCACTAACGGAGGCGACGGATTCGTGCTGGTCGGTAACTTCGACACTAAGAATAGCGATCTTACGGCTTGGCCACCATTCGGAGGCAAGTGGAGAGACGTATTCACTTCAAATACTTACGATATGCCTGAAAACGGTGAGAGAAAGATAGTATTCTCCGACTGTCCTCAAGGCACATTCCATTTACTAATTAAAGAATAAACAAACACACTGAGCGTATGAAAATTAATTACGAAAGACCAGAAGTTCTGGAAATCGCCCTTGAGGCACAAAACATCCTCTGTGGGAGCGATTTTCCTACAGCTAGCCCTGCTTCGATAGAAGATTGGCAGGAAGAAACAATCACTTGGTAAAAATGAAGGTTATGAAAAGAATTATTACATCCACTCTATTATTAAGTGCACTGGCACTTTTCTCTGCTTGTCAGAAATCTGAGCAGCAGGCACCGGCTAAGGGAGAGAGCATAGTTTTCACAGCATCGTTCGCCCCTGAGACGAAGACGGTTTTAAACGGCAAACAGTCTCTTTGGGACAAGGACGAGATCCGTATATTTAATGGAAATCACACCGAGGCACAGGAATATGTCACGACTGCCGTTAAAACAACTACAGCCGACTTTACAATTAAAAACCCTGAAGCTACATTCACAGGTGATAAATTTATCGCGGTATGCCCTAACAGTTTAGCTACAAATGCTTGGTGGAATGGTTCGGCAGATAAGACCATCAACAAACTTTGGCTTAAGCCGGAGCAGACCGCGACAGTCGGCACTTACGATCCGGAAGGACACGTGGCTGTAGCGTATACGGAAAATACAGCACTCAGTTTTAAGAATGCTTGTGCGCTTCTAAAATTCACCATCAAGAGCGATAATATTAAGGAGG
>URCV01000050.1 GCA_900546445.1 uncultured Bacteroidales bacterium
CATCTCCCAAGTGATGCTCGCAAGCCCACTGAAGTCCACCTTCAGATTTAACCTCTACGAATTTGTCAGATTTCGCGTGACACTGCGGACACTCTGCAGGAGGGTTCTCTCCTTCGTAAACATATCCGCAAACCAAACATCTAAATTTCTTTTTCATATACTTTTTCATTTTAAGCCTTGTCTCCAAGGCGGTTAGTAATTTATAATAATTCTAAATTATAAAGTTATGAATTATTCTATATTTAACAACATCGCTGCGCGAATTTTTTCACTTTTTTCGCGATTTTGTATCATTTCCAGTACGGCCAATCCGAACTCTACCGCGTAACCTGCGCTTCGACCGGTAACTATTCGCCCGGTGCGGACTGCACTCTTACGCACGAACCTTCCTCCACGCTCTAGAATTCCCTCTTCGAATCCGTCGAAACAAGTCATAGTCAGTCCTTCGAGCGAACCGAGCTTCGAAAGCACCAGCCCCGGAGACGCACATATAGCGGCCAATCCTCCCCCACATTCGTAGTGACGACGCATTTCCCCGATTAAAGGCTCGCACTCCGAAAGAGTCTTCGCCCCAGGCATACCGCCCGGAAAGATCATAACATCCCTTTCGCTAAGGGAGCGTTCTTCGAATTCACAATCGGAAAGGCATTTGTCGGCACATACTGCCACATTATGGGCAGAGCATACCACGAGTTTACCTGTAACGCTGACCAAATCGACCTTTACTCCACCTCGGCGAAGTACGTCACTTACTGCCAAAGCCTCGATATCCTCGAAGCCATCGGCTAAAAATATGTTTACTCCACGCATAATCTATTCTTTGTCTTCGAGATATTCCATAAGATTATCCAGGACACGCCTTTCCTTTTTAGTAGGGCGTCCCGTTCCCCTGTCCCTTTTCAGGAAAAAGGTCTCCACAGGAGCGTGCATCTTCTCCAACTCGCTCTCGGGCGTAAGATTTTCGGCATACTGAGGAACCAGAGCAGCACCCACCCGCATCTCTAGCGGCTGGATGACTCTGTACGAAAATAGCGACGGACCTTTTCGTATTTCTATAATCTCACCTTCCTTTATGGGACGGGCCGGCTTACAGTTAACCCCGGCCACCTTTACCTTTCCTCCATTACAAGCCTCGGTAGCCTCACTTCTAGTCTTGAAGACCCTTATAGCCCAAAGATACTTGTCGATGCGCATTACTTCTGTCTACAGAAAATCTGGATAGGGCAGCCTGTCAGCGAGAAATTCTCGCGCAACTGGTTCTCCAAAAATCTCTTATATGGTTCCTTTATGTACTGAGGAAGATTACAGAAGAAGGCAAAGCTCGGGAAGCGCGTAGGAAGCTGAGTCACATACTTGATCTTTATGTACTTTCCCTTCGTGCTTGGCGGCGGCGTCTCTTCTATGATAGGGAGAAGTGCCTCGTTAAGACGAGCCGTAGGAATCTTACGAGAGTAGTTGTCGTAAACCATGGTGACGGCGTCGAGCACATCCTGGATGCGCTGCATCTTCACCACGGAAGTAAATATGATAGGCACGTCCGTAAAAGGAGCTATCCTCTCGCGGAGGGACTTCTCGTAGTTCTTCAAGGTGTTGTTATCCTTAATGAAAAGGTCCCACTTGTTTACCACCAGGACAACACCCTTACGATTCCTTACGATGAGGTTGAATATGTTCATATCCTGGGCTTCCATACCGGTAGTGGCATCTATCATAAGGATGCACACGTCCGAATGCTCGATGACCCTGATGGAGCGCATCACGGAATAAAACTCCAAGTCTTCGTGAACCTTAGTCTTACGACGTATTCCGGCGGTGTCCACGAGCATAAATTCGTGGCCGAACTTGTTATAGTAGGTCTCTATGGAATCTCTGGTAGTACCGGCAATAGGAGTTACGATATTTCTTTCCGCTCCCAGCAGTGCGTTGGTGATGGAAGACTTGCCTACGTTAGGCTTACCTACTATCGCTATGCGAGGAAGTCCTGCGTAAGGGTCTACGTTCTCCTCCTCTTCTACCGGAAGTACGCGGCATATCTCGTCGAGAAGGTCACCCGTTCCCGAACCATTCGCCGCAGAAATAGTCCATATCTCCCCAAGTCCCAATGAATAGAACTGATAAGCATCGAACATCTTGTCGCCGCTGTCTACTTTATTGACGCAAAGGACTACCGGTTTCTTACTACGCCTAAGCACGTCGGCTATTTCGGAATCGTAGTCGGTGACACCTGTAGAGGCCTCCACCATAAAGAGTACTACGTCGGCCTCGTTAATGGCTATCTGCACCTGCTCGCGTATGGCACTCTCAAAAATATCCTCGGAATTCGTGGTGTATCCTCCGGTGTCTACTACGGAGAACTCACGTCCGCACCATTCACAGCGGCCATAGTGACGATCTCTGGTAACACCTGAAACGTCGTCGACAATCGCCTGTCTCATTCCGACCAAGCGATTAAACAGTGTGGATTTGCCCACATTAGGACGGCCCACTATAGCTACTAAACTCATATTACTTTATTTATCTTTTTCAAAAAGAGCACATTCGCGGCACGCTTCAGAGTAATTTCCGTCGCACTTCTTATTATGAAGAGCGGCGTCTTCGTCCTTAAAGCAGCGAATGCCCATCTGACGCATCTGCTCGTTCGAGCCCACGTCGAATTTAGGAAATTCCCCGTCTTTCTTGAACATAAAGACGCACATCCCGGCTACGCCGAAAACCAAAATTACTGCTGCCGCTATGAATGTCTCCATAATTATCTCTCAAATACAGGACTGATGGACTCGTAGTTATACACCTTATGTATGATGGATGCAAACAGAGGAGCCAGTGAAACAATCCTTATCTTCTCATCATTCATCAATTCCAAGTGTGGAATGGTGTCGCTGATGTATACTTCCTTAAGTTTGGATGCGTGGATGCGACTTACTGCCTCTCCGCTGAGCACTCCGTGCGTAGCACAAGCCCTTACACTGTTAGCGCCCATCTCCATAAGCACGTCCGCTGCCTTGCAAAGCGTGCCTGCGGTGTCTATCATATCGTCGATGATTACGATGTCGCGTCCCTCGACTTCACCGATGGCGGTAATGCTCGAAACGACATTGGCCTTAGCCCTGGTCTTATGGCAGATGATGGTAGGAACGCCGAGCGAACGAGCGTAGTTGTTAGCTTTCTTCGCACCGCCCATATCGGGAGCGGCGATGGACAAATTTTCGAGCTTGAGGTCCTTTATGATAGGCAGGAAGACGCCCATGCTGTAGACGTGGTCTACCGGAATGTCGAAGAATCCCTGGATCTGCTCAGCGTGCAATTCGCAGGTCATCACCCTGTCGGCACCTGCTGCGCGAAGGAGATTGGCCACGAGCTTGGCGCCAATCGCTACACGAGGACGGTCCTTGCGGTCCTGGCGGGCCCATCCGAAATATGGAATGACGGCGACTACCGAATCGGCCGAAGCGCGCTTGGCAGCATCGATGGCAAGCAGGAGCTCCATAAGGTTATCTGCCGGCGGAACCGTGGACTGTACGATATATACGCTGGCTCCTCGAACGCTCTCCTCGAACTGTGGTTGAAACTCTCCGTCACTGAACTGAGTAACACTAAGTGCGCCGAGTTTCTGTACCGGCTCGTCGCTATTACGTATCACATTCAACTCCTCGATTACCCTGCGTGCGAAATCGTCTGACGCCCTGCAGGCAAATAATTCCATCCTATGACTGTGTAACATAAATTATAAAGTTTTCAAAATACTTTCAATGTAGGTAAGAATCTCGTCCCTTCCCTTCTTCGCTTGGGACGAACTTAAAAACATCTCTGGGAGCTGCTCCCACCCTTCACTCAAAATGGCACAATCGCGCTCGACCTGAGCCTTCAGGACATTAGGGCCTATCTTATCCGTCTTCGTGAATATGATGGAAAAAGGCACTCCGTGCTCGCCCAGTTCCCTTATGAAGTCGAGATCTATCTTCCCTATGTCATGACGCGAGTCGATGAGTACGAAAAGGCATATAAGTTCCTCGCTATTATTAATATAATCGGAAATTACCGCCTTAAGTTCATCGCGTCCCTCGCGGTTCAGCTTAGCATAGCCATAGCCCGGAAGGTCCACCAGATACCAACTGTCGTTTATCAGAAAATGGTTTACTAGCTTGGTCTTTCCGGGAGTGGCGGAGGTCATGGCCAGCTTGGCATTGTCACACAGCATATTAATCAAGCTGGACTTGCCCACGTTACTCCTGCCGATGAAAGCGAATTCAGGAAGACGTCTTGAGGGCCTCTGATTAACTCTTGTGCTGCTGCCAGCGAATGTCGCTCCGGTGATTTTCATACTTTTTACAACCGCGGCAAATATAATGAAAAAGTATGGATTTTCCGCTTATGATTTCGGATATAATATGGTAAAGCAAGCGCCGCCGAGTCGGAAGCTCCGAGAATAGGTAATGCTCGCTCCGCACCTTTCCAAAATGCTCCTACAGATGGAAAGTCCCAGTCCGCTACCGCTGCTCTTAGTGGTGAACTTAGGCGTAAAGAGCTTATCTATATTCTCTTCGGACACGCCGGGGCCATTGTCCTCTATCACGATTTCGTAGAAGTCCGGACTCGAGCCGTTGCGAAGCGACACTGCTACGCGTCCGTCTTCCCTATCCTCGCAAGCCTGAACCGCATTATTAAGCAAATTCACGAATACGCGTATCAACTGAGGACGCGGAGCGCTTACCACGACGTCAGGAAGTCCCAGATACTCGAATTCCACACCCGGACGATTGTCATAGAGGGCCACCTCTTCCCTGAGCATATCGTCGAGAGCCACGTCTACCGGGTCCTCCGAATAGAGTTTCGCGAAGTCCGAGAACTGATTGGCCGTCTCCGTGAGCACGTGGATATGGTCGAGCAGCACGCCGGCCATAACGTCGAACTTTTCCTGCCAAACAGGATCGCCCGCGGCCTTCAGACGCTGAACTCTCTGGATTTGAAGCTGCATCGGAGTCAGCGGATTCTTGATTTCGTGCGCTACATTTCGGGCCATCTCGCTCCACGCCTTATCCCTTTCGGCTTGGGCCAATACCTTCGCGTTTCCGCGCAAGTCGTCGACCATTCGGTTATAGGAGTTCACGATGTCCATAATCTCGTCGTCGTTATTATAGCCCAAGTTTTCCAGCTTTTCGAGCTTTCCAGAGCGCATGGTACGGCTCATCACCGACAATGGCATAAATGTCTTGTCGACGAAATAGGATACCGAGAAGGACGATATGATGAGCAAGATGAGGAATACCACTATGACGTTAAAGGCGTGCATGAGGGCATTGAGCTGGAAGTCGCGTCCATTTTCCATATAAGGAGATGAGATGTAAGCGATTACATCTCCATTAGCCCCCACTATCGGGGCATATAGCATATAGATTACTCTCTTTCCGACTCGCTCCTTATATATGTAATAGCCTTCGTTCTCATAGTGGAGCTGATAATAAGGCTCTTCCCGCATACGATAGCCCAGGATATGCCTTTCGTGCAATTCCGGAGCAGTAGACAGAGCTGTCTTTCCGTCTACGCGATAAAGGACTATGTCAGAACCCGTATTGTCACCCACACGCCACAAAAGGTCCAGTACATCTCTGGAATTGAGCTCTCCCGCGGATGTGATGCTACGAAGTCCGCTCTGCAACTGGAATCGTATGGAGTTCACCTTATCCGACATCATCTTGTTATAAAGGGACATATTTCGGTCATATACGAACGACACGCTGACTATGGCCAGAAGCGACATGGTTATAAGCAGGGAGGCTACCATCATGATGTTTATGTGCCTCTTGAAATAATTCTTTTCGAAAAGCAGCGGCCGGCGTTTCTTGTGCGAAAACGGCAGCATTATGAGACAGAACAGCAGGGAGAGAAATACGAAGAATATGACTTTGGTCCCTGGCGACAAGAATGCTCTGGAAATGACGATGAATTCATCTTTGTCGACAGGCACTACGAAATTCAAGTATCCCTTTTTCCGGAACGAAAACTCCCCCTTTCGATTGAACTCATCCCTATAACCCGTGGTGAGCTTGGTAGGATAAGGGAAACTTCCTCGCAGATACTGTCTTTCACCTCCCTTATACATAGCATAGGAATAGATGGATGGGATGTCCCCGCTTATTCTCGGGTCCAGAAGCATACTTAGCGAGTGCTTGTATGGGTATTTCGGTTCAAGCACTATATAGACCACTTCAAAGCCCTTTTCTCCGTGGTAATAGTTGAAGGCTGCAATATAGCGACTACGCTGGTCGTAAAGCGGTGCGTATTTGAAGCGCGACCCGGATTCTATCTGCACTCCGTCTTCGATGTTCAAGGAACGCCCACTCTTGCCCACTACCACATCCACATCGTAGACGTTCTTAAACTTGGACATATAGCGGTCCCTAATCCTTTCCTTGGCCTTGGCCAATTGTTCCTCGCTGTCTCCCGCCGCCGAGATGAGCTCGTCGCGCGAAATCTGCCTTTCGATCTTGCGAAGATGGGCCTCGAACCCATAGTCGCGACCATTCGAGATGGATTCAGCCCACGAAGCCACCATTATCTTCTCTCGCTGATATCCTATATAAGAAGTGAATCCTATGCAGAATAGTCCCACGAACGCCGAATAAATCAGGATGCCACGACTACTGAAAAGCGACATTCTCCTATGGAAGAGCCTTAACCATACGGGCTGGAGCAAATCCAGAAGTTCGGCGATGGAGAAGAATAGGACGAAGAGGGTGACATAGACCACTATCGTATTATAGTCGGTCGCCCAGAGCTTGGCCAAGTCCAGATTTATGTGAGTGTAGACCAGTACCTTATATATCGAGATGTACGCAAACCACAACATAGCGCCGACTAGAATCAGAGTCGCTATGGTGCCTGTGACTCGCCACACTTTTTTCTTACACTGCTTCCACAAGTCCCGTCGCGCGATATAAAGGCTGGAGGATATGATGAATAGCTCCAGAACCACTATCAAGATGCTCAGTATCTGCGTAAGTTCTCCGTGCAGTACGGAATAGTTCCGGTAGACGGCCACTATGAAAAACGAAAGCAGAATGATGGTCGCATTGGCATTACCGAGGGTAGGATGGCCGTAGAGAGCGACCAATACCGCTGCCACGAAGAGCAGGAAAGCTATCCAGGCAGCGTGCGCGGGAAGTGCGCTCTTGACGGGGAGGGAATCGTAGACGATGCGGAAGGATGGCTCGCCCTGCACTTTTACCACCACGCCATCGGCCGAGGTGATTCTACGCAGTGAGTAGTCACTGTCTAGGGAGAGGTATTTATTATTGTTTATGGCCATCGCGGCGATGACCTTCACGTCGCCTTCCTGAAAGCGTCGCATCAGATAGGACGTCCCCGTGAAATAGTAGAACTTGTAGGTTTCACCTACGGAAGAGAGCGTGGAGTGCCTGCCGGTGCCTATGTATTCGTCGTATTGGATAGGGAGTTGTCCGTGCCACGAGGTCAGATGGGAGTTTTCGTAGCGATACAAGACGAAATCGCTAGGAATGTCTTTATTTTTAAAAAGGGACTCTTCGGAAGAATCGAGCGCGGAAAGCGCTACTTTTTCCAACTTTTCCAGTCGTTTGTCTATGGACTTTTCCAGTTTGACGGCTTCGGCTACTGCGTCGCCTTCATGCTGAGGAAAAGTCATGGAATACAGGAGCATCACCAGTGATGCCACCAATAGAAAGATGTTTAGACCTCGCTTATGCAGTTTCATTCGTGATGATAGGACTCACCCTTGATTATGGTGCAAGCACGGTAGAGTTGTTCCACAAAAATCGTGCGTACCATCTGGTGAGAAAAAGTCATTTTAGATAGTGCCACCTTGCCGTTCGAACGCTCGTAGACTTCTTGAGAAAACCCGTACGCTCCACCTATCACGAACACTATATCTCTTGAACTCAGAGCCATACGCTTTTCCAAGAATGCGGCGAACTCCACGGAGCGATATTCCTTTCCACGTTCGTCCAGCAGTATGACCTCGTCCGAATCCTTTATGTTTTTCAAGATTAGTTTCCCTTCCGTCTGCTTTATCTGTTCGCGTGAAAGAGCGCTGACATTCTTCAGCTCGGGAATCTCCTTCATCTCGAAGGGCAAGTAATGGCGAAGCCTGGAAGCATATACTTCCAGGCCTTCGCTAACCCACTTGATATCAGTCTTACCGACTGTGAGTAATGTGATTTTCACATTAATTAGACTCTCTGTCCGTATGAACGGTCAGTTGTGTTCACTGTGATCACGTCTCCCTGGTTGATGAAGAGAGGAACCATAATCTTAGCGCCTGTCTCGAGCGTAACCTCCTTAAGAGCTGAAGTAGAAGCGGTGTTACCCTTAACTGCAGGCTCTGCATATGTAACCTCAAGTGTTACATAGGTAGGCAATTCACAAGTAAGACAACGCTCCTCGTCACCTGTTACGAACATCATCTCAACGTGCTGACCTTCTTTCATAAGGTCTGCGTTCTCGACAACCTCCTTAGGGAGTTTGATCTGCTCGTAGGTCTCCTCGTGCATAAAATTGAAACCGTCATCTTCTGCATAGAGGAACTGATATGGACGACGCTCTACATCGATGGTCTCGATTTTAGCACCTGCAGTAAAGGTGTTCTCGAGAATACGTCCGTTCTCAAGGTTACGAAGCTTGGTCTTTACGAAAGCCGGACCCTTTCCCGGTTTTACGTGCTGGAACCAAACGATCATACAAGGTTTTTCATTAAACTTAAGATAAAGTCCGTTCTTGAAATCTGCTGTTGTTGCCATAAAATATGTTTATTATTAATTATTATTCGAAAAATCGCACAAATATAGTAATTTACCCTCTGTTTTCAAAGTGTCTCACCTATAAGCCTGCCACGTAGCTTGCCACCTGCTCGAGAAGCCACCCAGGCGTGGAAGTGGCTCCGCTTATGCCCACTTTGTCTTCGGGTCTGAACCAATTGGCCTGTATCTCGCTCACCCCTCCGACCTGGTAGGTGCGGAAGTTCACGCTCTTGCACAGTTCACTCAGCACTTTGCCGTTCGAGCTGGAACGGCCGGACACGAAGACGATAACGTCGTGGGTGCTGGCAAATTCCCTAAGTTGCTCATAGCGGCTCGCCACTTGCTTGCAGATGGTATCGTGCACCACTAGGTCCGGGATGGAAGCAGACAGGAATTCCCAGATCTGCTTGTATTCTTCGGGGCTTCTGGTGGTCTGCGCGAAAATCTCGCAGTGGCCGGAGAGTTCCTCCTTGTCCACCAGTTCGCGGGCATCGTTGAAGGTCTCCACTATCTTCACCCTCGAAGGCTCTACTTGGCCCACAAGACCCTGAACCTCAGGATGTCCCTTCTTTCCGAAGATTATCACGGTGCCTTCGGCCTCGCGTATCTTCTTCTGTATGCCAAGCACCACGGTACAGGTGCAGTCGATTATCTGAAAATGCTTTTCCTTCAACAAGTCGTAGATATAGGGAGGTTGTCCGTGCGCACGAATCAATATGGGTTCGTCCCCGGCATTTTCTATGTCATACAAATCCTCCACGTCCAGAGCCACGAGACCCATAGACGAGAGTCTGTCGATTTCCGACTCGTTATGCACGACCTCTCCTAAGGAATATAGGTGTGCGTGAGTGGAAAGGAATTTTTCGGCTGTCGAGATGGTGCGGATGACTCCTCCGCAGAAACCGGCATTCTTATCTATTTCTACACTAATCATATATTACAAATCGCCCCCTTATCAATCCTTTGGCCCATTCCAACTCTTCTTTCAACGTCATATCCGAATTGTCCATAAGATAGGAGTCTTCGGCACGGCTTAAAGGAGATATCTCTCGGTGTGAGTCTATATAGTCGCGCTCGCGAAGATTCTTCAGCACGTCCTCCATAAGAGGGGATTGGCCCTTGGCGACCATCTCGTCATAGCGACGCTGTACGCGTACCGTCTCGCTCGCAGTCATAAAGATCTTTATCTGGGCATTCGGGAATACGGTGGTGCCTATGTCGCGGCCATCCATTACCACGCGCCCGTCACGTGCGAGGTAGTGCAGTTTCTCGTCTACGAACTCTCTTACGTAGGAAGCGGCAGAAATAGGGCTCACGTGGGAAGATATCCTCATGCTGCGAATCTCCTCCTCTATGCATCTGCTGTCCATATACAACTTCCCGCCTTCACCGAAATGCAGGTCAAGCCCTTTCAATTCCCCGCTGAAATCAGAAAAGTGAACGCCGTCTTCGGCGAAACAACCGTTTTCGAGGGCAAACAGGGTGACTCCCCTGTAAAGGGCGCCAGAATCCAAATAAAGGAATCCCAGTTCCTTAGCGAGCAATTTCGCGAACGTGCTCTTTCCCGTGGACGAATATCCGTCGACCGCTATTATTATATTCGGCACATTCATACGTAATCCTCTATATTTTTTATAGTTATAACCTCATCTCCGAGAATGAGAAGCCTTTCCACCACATTACGCAGCTCTCGGATGTTACCCTTCCAAGAGCGTTCCGTAAGGTACTGTACCGCCTCCTGGCTGAAAGTCTTTCGAGGAAGCGCGGTCTCGTTACATACCTGCTCCACGAAATAGTCTATCAGCAGTGGAATGTCGGACTTTCTCTCGTCCAGACTCGGCACCTTTATAACTATCACGCTCAATCTGTGATAGAGGTCTTCCCTGAAGTTTCCCGCTTCTATCTCTTTTCTCAAATCCTTGTTAGTAGCGGCTATCACCCTGACATCCACCTTGATGTCGACATCGCTACCCACACGGCTCAACTTATTCTCCTGAAGTACTCGAAGCACTTTCGCCTGTGCGGCCAGCGACATATCGCCTATCTCGTCGAGAAAGAGGGTACCACCGTCGGCCTGTTCGAATTTGCCCTTATGCTGCTTGATGGCCGATGTAAACGAACCCTTTTCGTGTCCGAAAAGCTCGCTTTCTATGAGCTCCGACGGAATCGCAGCGCAGTTTACCTCTATGTAAGGCGCGGCGCTTCTATCGCTTTCCGCGTGCAAGCTCCTGGCCACTAATTCCTTTCCTGAGCCGTTAGGGCCTATGATAAGGACCCTTGCAGGAGTGGGAGCCACTTTGGAAATCATCTCCCTTATGTGCATCATAGGTTCCGAC
>URCV01000051.1 GCA_900546445.1 uncultured Bacteroidales bacterium
CCAAAACCACATAGCGCCGATACTCGCCACCAGCGGATTTGCTTCTTTTATTCGACAGGGTCAGTGAAATCATATTGTTTCCGACATAAATAGTATGTATTCCTTCCTCATCAGATTCTTCATCCTTCTCGCCATATTTTTCAGATAATCGTTCTTTGAATACCTGGTAGATTCTATTTGCTTCGTTTTTATCGTCTAGTGAATAATCTTCCAAGCTCATTTCAGCTCGTATTTCATAGAGTACACCTTCGTCGTTCATTATAAATGTACCAAAATCCCAAGTTTGTCCTGCAAACATGAAGTCCCTAAAAATCACCGTTTTACCGTAAAGAGCGTTTTTTTCAGAAACGAATGTTCCTTTATATCCGACAGCTGATTTTATTGAAGTGGTAGTCTGTTGCGAGCCAATTTTCATTCCGAAAAATGTGTCTTGAAGAGTAGGAAGCTCTGCTTTGAGAGCATTTGCGACAATTAAAGACAATGGCATATATGTTATTCCAACCATCTCTTCACCTTCAGTTTTTTGATATGAAATCGTAACAGCGTTCCCGTCTTCATCCACACTAACCTTTGTGACAAGATCGTCTAGGATCGAATTATCTATCAACTCATATTTTTGTGATAGTTCTTCGCATAGATTATCATATAAGGTCTCTAGCGTCTGGTTGGCGGGAATATCACTTTTCCCAAAGGTAAACAGAACGCCTCCTAATGTGCCGGAATTCAAAGTAAGGAGAGTCATCGAAGGGTAACGCCTATCTTCGTATGTGACGTTTTGAAAAGTATATCCAAGGCATTTAATAGAGCCTAATTCTAACGTGTCGTTCGTTTCAAAAAAAGTCCCGTTTTCACCTACGTGGGATTTGATTTGCTCAAATGTATACTGGTTGCCAAATTTTAATCCGAAAAATTCATTTGGTATTGTCTGTTGGGCGTTTGCGATGACCGAAAGCGTAAACATCGCGATAATAAGAATATACTTTTTCATAAAATAGTGTTTTGTGTTATTAGCGTTACCACAAATATAGGTTTTTTATGGATACGTTGTCATATTGTGGTGTTCAAAGTCGTTCTTCTGGTTGTGGGCACCTCGGCACTGATCCTACGTCCGCAATATAAAGGAGTCATGGGGAAAACCCGGTGTTGAACTCACAATTCTCCTTAGATAGTTTACTTTATGTCTGCTTTCTGGCGACTTTGCATCGGGATTAGTGATAGGGATGTCATTTCCTGATTTAGTTGACTCGGATTAGGCTGGAAATATGTTTTTATTCGGCAGATTGACGTTTTGCCGGATGAAACTGCTAATCGCAGAAGTTCAAGCGCAAGCGAGCCGCCCCTTCGAGCTCGGCGCAGCGCTTGTTAGTAATGTGCACTCCCTGTTCAAAGGCGCTTTCCCACTTCTTGCAACAAAGATATTTTGTCTTGCTCGCCATGGTTGTCGCTCGCTAGCAAAAGACACCCCTCGGACGGGCTCCGCAAATTCACTTTGGCAGGGCGGATAGCGTAGAGCGCACTCTATGAAGGATTGCTTGCCAAAGTGAGACTTTTTTAGCTCCACCTTGGCAGGGAAGTATCAATATATGCGTTCTGTGGCACATTGGCTGCCAAAGTGAATTTGATGAGGAGTTATCACAGCCTGCCTGTGTATTATGCAAAGCAAAATATATAAAGGCGAAAAGCCTCCCGTTACCTCTGTTGTAGTAGGGATTCGGCGTTAGCGAGCCGCTCCATCCACGGACTGCTATAGTGGGAGGGGTCCATTGAACACGAGCTCCCGCAAAATGAGGACGAAGTGGACCGGCCGCTCAGGCTCAATAAAAGTTGTACAAAATTGGCAGGAAATGTTTGTTTCTTGCCAAAAATGTATTATTTTTGAGGCGTAAACCAGCGGATGATGACGACTACAGATTATATTGTCCAGTATGCTGCGCAGCAGCGAGGACCTTTCAAAAGGAAGGACCTGGCTGTGTGGCTAGAAAGTATAGGCAATCCGGTTGGTGCCGGGCTTCAGATGCGACTGGAGCGTCTGATCTCATCCGGCCAGCTTGTTAAATTGGGGTGGGGAGAATACCAGTTGAGTGACAATGCAAAACCTCGCCTTCAACTGACTCTGAAACCAGAAACTAAGGAGATGGCCCAGTATCTAAAGGAGCGCTATCCCTTGGCTGATTTCTGCATTTGGGATGCAGCCAGCATCATCCCTTTTATGCTCCATGTACCAAATATCAAAATGATTATTGTTGATGTGGAACGCTATCTGGAGCAATCCTTCACGGGTGCCATCCGAGAGAAGTATCCGAATATAATTGTGCTCCCGGGCCCCAACAGGGAAGAATTCATCAAGTTCGGGAGCACCAAAGACGCTATTATCCTTCATGTGCTCACAACGGAAGCCCCCCTCGACACGTTTGAAGGGGTTCCGATTCCCACTGCAGAGAAAGTACTGGTTGATATCGTAATTAACCCCGAATTTGAGTTCCTGCAGGGAAGTGAACTTACACGCATCTACCAGGAAGCATTTTCTGATTTTAACATTTCCCGCAGTAAACTAATTCGCTATGCCCGTCGTCGCTACTGTGAAAAAAAGATACAACATATACTTAACCATATAAACCCTCAGACCCATGATTGATCCTCAAAGTCGAAGTTTGGAGTGGATTGAACAGGCCAGCAATTTAATTCCCAATATTGCGGACAACGCACTTGTAGAGAAAGCTATTCGTGCCTTATCTTTGCTGGAATCCCTCGTGCGTTCCGGTTGTCCCTTCATTTTCAAAGGAGGCACCGCCTTGATGCTACATCTGGGCACATCCAGACGACTCTCCATAGATGTGGATATTGTTTGTCCTCCAGGAACGGATATTAGGGCGTATCTGGGTCAATACGGAAACGAGTACGGTTTCACCGAAATAAAGGAGATAGAGCGTAACTCCCGCACAGGTGTTCCCAAATCCCACGCGGAATACCGCTATGTTGTTACATGCCCTTCTGGCAGGCCCGTGGATAAGATCCTGCTTGATGTACTGTATGAGGATATCCACTACAGTGAAGTGGTTTCGATTCCAATTGAAAGCCCACTTTTAAAGCAGATTGGAGCACCGACAATAGTCCAGTGCCCCAGTCTTAAAGATATGCTGGGCGATAAACTCACTGCGTTTGCTCCCCACACTACAGGAATACCATTCTACAAGAATGAGGATGAGTGCTTTATGGAAATTATGAAGCAGCTTTACGATGTCAGTTCCATCATGGACAGAATTAATGACTTGACAGAAGTCCGTAAAACCTATAGTGAGATTGTGCCCATTGAATTGGGCTATCGCCGTATGGATGACCTAACTGAGTCTGACGTTTTAACTGACACATATAACTGCGCTATGAATATCTGCTATCGCGGTGCCATCAATAAGACAGAATTCGGATACTATGCCGATGGCGCTAGACGAGTCAACAGTTTTATCATACCGGAGAATTATAATGTCGATACTGCTATCCGGGATGCGGCTAAGGTAGCCTATCTGGTGCGTATGATCCAGACCGGGTGCAACCAGGTTAAGCACTATGCACCGAAAATGGATGAAGAGCTTGCTACCGCTCTCATCCAGAATCAACACCTTAATAAGTTAAATCGCATTAAGAAAATCAGCCTGGAAGCATTCTTCTACCTTTTGGAGATTGAGAAAATAGCTGAATAGGTTCACAGAGAACCGATTACCATCACCGAATCGGCAATACACCCTGAGGCAATGACGCGAGCGAAAAGCCGCCCCCCGTTACCTCTGTTGTAGTAGGGATTCGGCGTTAGCGAGCGCTTCCGGCGTAACGCGTTCGCCACTGAGAAGTCGGGCGATTTCTTGAACACGGTCCGCATCGCTTAGAAGTGAGAGAGTGGAAGTAACCCTTCCGCCCTTCTCGCTTTTGCGAACCACATAATGGGCGTCACCCTTAGCTGCCACCTGAGGCAAATGCGTAATGGCGAACACCTGCATATTGCGTCCCATCTTGCAGATCATCTGACCCATTTTGTGCGCCACACTTCCCGACACCCCGGTATCGATCTCATCGAAAATCATAGTAGGCATATTCGCGAAACGCGCCATCATCTCCTTGATGCAAAGCATTATACGCGAAAGTTCACCACCAGATGCGCACTTCGACAGCTCGCTAGGATGATTACCATTCGAATCGAACAGGAACAGACACGAATCCATCCCCCTTTCGCCGCACGCGCACTCAGAAAGCTCGACCCGGAACACCGCCTTCTCTAATTCCAGTGCGCGAATGCTCCTTTCCAATTCCTCTGAAAGATGCGGGGCCGCCTTCGCCCTCATATCGTGAAGCCTCTGAGCAGTAGACAGATACTCCTTCCGACACTTCTCCACCTTCTTCGTCAGCTCCTCCTCCTTGAACTCCAGCTCCGACGAATCCGAAAGCATCCTCGAGAAATTATCCCTTATCTGAATGAGCGCCTCGACTGAATCCGCCCCGTGCTTGCGCATAAGCCCCAGCAGCAGGGAAATCCTGTCCTCCACAGCCTCCAGCCTTTCGCCCGACACACCCATCGCCGAATTCTTCTTATCTATCTCATAGAAAATATCTTCCAGCTCGATACGCGCACTCTCCATTCTCTCGGCCAATTCCCCCGCGCCATCCCAAAACTGCTCCACCTTTTCCAGAGCCTTGTGCGCATCTTTAAGCTCCTGACAAGCCTGAGCCGCATCGCCCGCCTTCGTGAGCAACTCCTTAATCTGCTCGGCACTAGCCAATTCCCTCTGCTCCCTTTCCAGATCCTCTAGCTCGCCATCGCGAAGTTTCGCATTATCCAGCTGCTCCCACTGTGCGTGGTTGTACTCGGCATTTGCTCGATTCCTGGCCAATTCCTCCTTCGTCTCTGCCAACTCCTTCTCCGCCTCCCGCAGTGCATCCCACTCGCTTCCGCACTTTTCGCACAAATCGTGCGCGCCCGCAAAATAATCAAGCAGCGAAAGCTGGAAGGCACTCTTCGCCAGAAGCATATTCTGATGCTGGGAGTGGATGTCTATCAGGAAAGAGGCCAATTCCGCCAGCACGCCTACTGCCACCGGGGAATCGTTAATGAACGAACGGGACCTGCCGCTGCGATGGACCACACGCCTGATGAGAAGCGTGCCGTCGTCGTATTCGGCATCTGCTTCTTCCAAGAGCCTTTCGATGACTCCGGAAGTATCTTTCACATCGAATTCGGCCTCGACCACCAGACTGTCAGCTCCTTCGGAGATGAGGGAGGCGTCAGCCTTGGCCCCGGTCAGCAGGGACATCGCACCCAAAAGGATGGACTTTCCGGCACCGGTTTGGCCCGTAATTATGATAAGACCCTCCGGGAAAGTGATGTCCAGAGAGTCTATCAACACATAATTCTCGATGTGTAAGCTTTTTAACATTAATTACTTATTGTTTTCGTCAGAGTGAGCCTTACGGAACACGAGCTCACCATTCTGGTACTCCGAGATAGCGATGAGGTCCGGTTTCGGAAGACGCTCGTAGTACATAGAGATTTCGATTTGTTCCTTATTCTCGAATACTTCCTCCATAGTGTCGCGCTCGCTCTTGAACTCCTCGAGCTTGTGAGCGATTTCCTTTTTCTCGGCGAGAGATATCTGATTAGCTCTCTTCGAGAGAATTACCACGGTTTCGTAAAGATTGCCGGTTTCTTTTACCAGGTCGCGCGTGTCGCGTGTGATGGTGTTTGTAGGTACTTTCTTAATATCCATAATTTTATTACTTTCTAAAAGTTGTACGAGGTGAAGGTTCCTGAAAGTTTCAAAACTTTTTACTTCTTTCTTACCTTTTCGTAAAGGGAGTCCAATTCCTTCTTGTGCTTCGACTCGGGGAACTCCTCGGCGAAGTTAAGATAATCGTCCGCGAACACGAGATATCTCTCCTTTTGCTTAGCAGGAACGCTGAGGTAGGCATATTTGTAAGACGACATCGCAGTGTAATAGAGGATTTCCTCGCGGTAGCGGTTATCCGAATCCTCCTTAAGGACATTCTTCAAAGCCACGTGCGCCGCCTTGTAGTCCTCCATCGTGTAATACAATTTGGCATTCTCGAAGGCCTTGCGGTCAAGCCTGTCCTCCAAATCGTCGAGCATCCTGTTACAAATCGCCACGTTAGGGGAGTGGATGTGCGATATCTTATACTCGCTTATGGCCTTGATAGCCTTATAGGTGGGCGCTTGGTCCAACTCATATCGAAGCGTGCTCCTGTAAAGGCAGTCGATTCTAAGGAATTCCGCCGACTCCGCAAACGGGCTGGCCGGATAATTCTCGATGAAGTGCTCCAGATTGGATTCTGCCGTATAGTAATCCTTTTGATTATAATTACTTAATGCCCAGTAAAAATTCACCGTATCATCTCTTTCAGTACCCTGCGTGAGCATGGAAAGCGACTCGAAAAGCTGGGCGGACTTGCCGTATTTACCCTTATTGAAATAATCGAACGCGGCAGCATATTTGGCATCGCTGTCACCGCTGGTGAGCAATTCCTCGTACTGTGACTTGCATCCGGCAATCACTAATGAAGAAAAGATGAAAACTCCTAAAATCTTCTTATAATTCATCGTCTTATCAAAACTTATTCTTTATGTATTTCTCTGCTTCGAGCGTCGCGCGACATCCATCTGCCGCCGCAGTGATTGCCTGCCTGAAATCCGTATTGCGTACGTCTCCGGCCACGAAAACCCCCTCTACCTCAGTCTTTACGCCCTCGCTCTTGATGTAACCGTCCTGCGTCAATGCCAATCCGCCTCCCAGCCATTCGGTGTTCGGGTGCCTTCCTATCGCCAGGAAAAAGCCGTCGATCTTGATTTCAAAAATCTCGCCATTTTCTCGGGCCAATCGCGCCCCGGTAACTCCCAGCGCATCGCCCAGGATTTCGCGGGTGCTGCATCCGAACAGCACTTCGATATTGGCCGTGGACATGACGCGGCTCTTCATCGCCTCGGACGCACGAAGGTAGTCCTTACGCACTATCATATAGACTTTTCGGGCCAATCCGCTCAGATACAGGGCTTCTTCGCAGGCAGAATCTCCGCCTCCCACCACGGCTACCGTCCTGTCGCGGTAGAAAAAGCCGTCGCAGGTAGCGCAAGCGCTGACTCCCATGCCGCGGAACTTGCTTTCGCTCTCAAGTCCGAGATACTTGGCACTGGCCCCCGTGGCTATGATAAGGGTCTCGAAGAAAAGTTGCGAGCCGTCGCTCAGGGTGATGGACCTGTTCTCGAAGTCGCAGCTCTGCGCGCTGCCGCTTATGAAAGTGGTCCCCAGGTTTTTAGCCTGTGCACGCATGTCCATCATGAGTTGCTGTGCATCTATTCCTTCGGCAAATCCCGGATAATTCTCTATTTTAGTGGTGGTTATGAGTTGCCCACCAGGCTCCGGGCCTTCGACTAACGTCGGATCTAACGCGGCTCTGCACGCGTAGATCGCTGCTGTATAACCAGCAGGCCCTCCGCCTATCACCAGACATTTGATTCTTTCCATTTCTACTTTACCAATTCACTGAAAAGTGTCGCCTGCGTACAGTCGTACACGCGCACCGTAACGTAATCACCTTCCTTATGTTCGCTGTCCGTCCACACGCACACCTTGTTCGTGCCCGTGCGTCCGCACAACTGCTCGTCACTCTTCTTCGACTTGCCCTCGACGAGCACCTCGAAAGTCTTGCCTATGTCCCTCTTGTTGCTCTCGAGAGAAAGCGTGTTCTGCAAGGCTATGATTTCATTAAGCCTGCGAGTCTTCTCCTCCAGACTCACGTCGTCCGCATATTTCTTAGCGGCAAGTGTCCCCGGCCTCTCCGAATAATAGAACATATAAGCCGCATCGAAGCCCACCTCCCTGAAAAGCGACAGTGTTTCCTGGTGATCCTCCTCGGTCTCCGAACAGAAACCTGCTATCACGTCGGTAGTTATGGCACAATCCGGCATCACCTCCCTTATCTTCGCCACTCTGTCCAGATACCATTCCCTGGTGTAGCGACGACGCATCTTCTCCAATATGCGGTTCGAGCCCGACTGCACAGGTAAGTGGATATGATGGCAGATGTTAGGGTAACGGGCCATGACCTCTATAACTTCGTCCGAGATGTCCTGAGGGTTAGAAGTGGAGAATCTTATTCTAAGTGAAGGACTTACCTGTGCTACCATCTCGAGCAGGCGCGCGAAGGTCACGTCCTCGTATTTATAAGAATCCACATTCTGGCCCAGGAGAGTCACCTCCTTATAGCCCTTGTTCCGGCATTCGCAAGCCTCCCTTACTATGCTGTGGGCATCGCGGCTTCGCTCCACTCCGCGAGTGTAAGGCACTACGCAGTAAGAACATACGTTGTTACATCCACGCATTATGGAGATAAAGGCGCTCACGCCGTTCTTATCTATCCTGACAGGAGCTATGTCCGCGTAAGTCTCTTCGCGAGAGAGAATTACGTCTATCTGAGGATGCCCTTCCCCTGCGGCCTCCAGCAGCTCCGGAAGATGCCTGTAAGTGTCCGGTCCGGCCACCAAGTCCACCTTTCCGCTACTGAGCAGCTGCTCCTTCATCCTCTCCGCCATACATCCGAGAATGCCTATTATTACATCCCTGTGGCGTCTCTGAAGCACGAACTGTTCTATGCGCCCCAATATCCTCTGCTCCGCGTTATCCCTTATGGAACAGGTGTTTGCCATTATCACATCGGCTTCGTCCATCTCCTGTGTGCGACCATATCCGTGCTTTTCCAGAATAGAGAAAACCACCTCGGTATCCGCCACGTTCATCTGGCACCCGTAAGTCTCTATATATACTTTTTTCATTCTAAATCCAATTTCCCTCAAAGATAGATAAAAATCAGCGATTTTTAGGCCAGTTAAATAAAAGTTGGAATAGAAACGCTACGTTCCTCTTCCCTGCAAGTCGCGTGGTGATTCCAGACGAAGCCGGCAATCCGGAAGAATCTTGCAGATATGCAAAAAATAGTTATTTTTGCATATAATTGATTGACAGGAATATTCTGCGAGGAAATCAATGGCAATCATATAGAATCGGCCAAGGCAATAGCACTGAAGAAAACAAGCAGCTACACCCCGGAATCCGGACAGCTCAAAGGAAAGAGCAAGTTCTGGGGCTTTCCGGATATGCCAGCCAACATGAAACCGATTATGACCAATAAGGAAAAATACCTTCGCGAAATGGCCCGGAACCGGGAGATCCTGGCGGGCGAACCACAGCAAAAAGAGCGCCTTGAAGCCGTCATGGGACTCTGCTTCGGGTGCGTCCTCGTCGCGGAAGAGAATCTGAACCTCGACATGGGGCACGAAAATGCAGATCTCATGGAGGAGTTTCTCGTGCTCGCCCATGAAGCGGTAGGCTACGATCACCTATTGAACGACCTGTACTCAGCCTGTGGACGCATGGCGGAGACAGTCTGCTGCCATCCGCGACTCATGGCACGCTTCAAAAGATTCTATAGGCAGGTCGTCTACCGTATAGAATCAGCATTCTGCAACGGACACGAACTGGAGTTGTCCGGCGACCTGTCTCAGGAGATAAGCATGTTAGAGTCGAATATCTGGTTCGCGGATAACGGAAAATGGGATGAGATAATGGCCATTGACCTCCTGAAAAGCGATCCGGTCGAATGGAGCGAGGAGTTCGAAAACGTGATCGATGAAGTAGAGAAAGAACTCTACGAATACTTTAAAGACGAGAGCCGCTGCATGGGTTTCTGCTTCGAATTCTGGAGCAGGAAGAAAGCCCTTTTGGCGAGACGGGGACTTGAATGGAGAACTCCAAGCGAGATGAACCCGAGAGTGATATTTGATTGAAATCTATGAACATGAAAAGAGTAATGGTATCTTTGCTGGCGCTTTCCCTAATGCTATTCGCGGGAAGCACATTCGCCGGCGCCCAGAATCAAGTCTATTTGACTTCGATGAAGCCGACTGGGCAACTTGCCTATAAACCCGCCAAAGAATTCCCGGGAGGGAAAATTACGTTGGGCGGCGTAAACTACACTAACGGATTCGGGCTCTGGATATTACAAGGTCCGACTAAGCATGGCTTCGTGGAATATAGCCTCAAGGGGAAGTATTCCAAGCTCTCGTTTATCATTGGCACCTCACCTTTTTATCAGTCGGAGAGGTCGAAGGGCGTGTTCGCGGTATACGGAGATGGCAACACTCTGCTGGATAAGGTAATAACCACTAACAGCACTCCTGAGCGTATCACGCTTGACGTGAGCGGAGTCGATATTCTCAGATTTGAGATAGTTACCGGCTGGGTGAGCGTTGGTATCACCGAAGCCACTCTGTGGACAGCCGCACAGACTCTCCGGGAAACCGGGAGAATCACGAACGCCCAGAAGAAGACGACTACGCTGGTGAAGGAACTGAGACCATATTTTGTCTCCAACTCCCACTATGAGGTCGGCCCTGAGCGCAAAGTCGAGACAGTGAACATCTCGGGGGTCGATTACGATAACGGTATGCTGATGAATGCGAACATGCAGATCATCGGAGCTGGCACCGCTTGGACGGAGTTTAATCTCGGAGGTATGTACAAGCAGCTGAAATTCACATTTGGACCGGTGAAGACCTCCGGTGGTACCCTGGGCAGAGCATGGCTTACTGTGCGCAGTAACGGCAAGGTCATAGCTGAATATGAGATAGATGAGGACCAGTTGGCAAA
>URCV01000052.1 GCA_900546445.1 uncultured Bacteroidales bacterium
TTCCACAAATTCACTTTGGCAAGGAGGGTAGCGTAGAGTGAACCCTGTAAAGGATTGCTTGCCAAAGTGAGACTTTTTTAGATCCACCTTGGCAGGGAGGTGCCAGTATACGCTTCCTGTGGCACATTGGCTGCCAAAGTGAATTTGATGAGCTAGTCTCAATGGCCTTCCGTCCGGTGAAAAGCCCGTTTGGCCGGATGGAAGAGACTAAAAATAAACCTATCCTCGAAAATACATCACAAATCTTTACCAACTTATTTTTAACACTTATTTAATAGGAAAGATTTGCTAAATTTGTAGACTTGTCCATGAATGAAAAGAATTTAATGTATATGAAGAATTTTGTAGAAGAACTCAGATGGCGCGGAATGCTCCAAAACAGCACTCCGGGAATTGAAGAAGAATTGGCAAAGGGCCCTATGTCGGCTTATGTGGGAATAGACCCTACGGGAGATAGCCTGCACATCGGACATTTGGTCAGCATTATGATATTGAAGCACTTCCAGGCTTGCGGAAACAAGCCGTTCGCACTCATAGGCGGTGCTACCGGAATGATAGGTGACCCGTCCATGAAGAGCCAAGAGAGAAACTTGCTCGACGAGAAAACCCTCGCACACAACGTCAGTTGCATCAAGGCCCAATTGGCCCGCTTCCTCGATTTTGAATCGGACGCGCCGAACAAGGCAGAACTCGTGAACAACTACGATTGGATGAAGGACTACACATTCATCAACTTCACCCGCGACATCGGTAAGCTCATTACCGTGAACTATATGATGAGTAAGGATTCGGTGAAGAAACGTCTCAGCAGGGACTCTTCTGAGGGTATGTCATTCACGGAGTTTACATATCAGCTTCTTCAGGGCTACGACTTCCTCTACCTCTACCAGAACAGGAACATAAGACTCCAGCTCGGAGGTGCAGATCAGTGGGGCAACATCACTACAGGAGCGGAACTCATTCGCAAGACCTTGGGAAAGGAGGCATACGCCCTCACTTGCCCTCTCATCACTAAGGCCGACGGAGGAAAGTTCGGAAAGACGGAGAAGGGAAACATCTGGCTTGATGCAGAGCGTACCAGCCCTTACCAGTTCTATCAGTTCTGGCTTAACGTAAGTGACGAAGACGCTGAGCGATACATTAAGATCTTCACTATGCTCGAGCGTGAGGTCATAGAGGCTGCCATCGAGGAACATCGTGCAGACCCTGGTCGCAGAACCCTTCAGAAGCTTCTCGCTAAGGAAGTTACCATTATGGTTCACGGAGAGGCTAACTACGAGACTGCAGTGAAGGCATCACAGATGCTTTTCGGAAAGGCCACGGCAGAAGACCTTCGCAGCCTGGACGAGAAGACCTTCCTCTCCGTATTCGAAGGCGTGCCTACGTTCGAGATATTACGAGAAGACCTTCCTGTGGGCATTCTTGACTTCCTCGCAGAAAAGACCGGCGTGTTCCCGTCTAAGGGCGAGGCTCGCAAGATGATTCAGGGTAACGGATTCTCGCTTAATAAGGAGAAGGTTACCGACATCGCGAGGGAAGTAAGCGAGAGCGACATCATCGACGGTAAATACATCCTCGCACAGAAAGGTAAGAAAGACTACTTTATAATAATAGTAAAATAATGGAAGGACAGTCAACACGACAGCAAAAGGTCAGCCGTGAGCTTCAGAGATACCTCGCAGAGCTTCTCAGAAGTAAGGGTATGGCATATTTCGGCGGCGCTATGGTAACCGTGAGCGAAGTCAGGATAAGCCCGGACCTTTCGATAGCTAAAGTTTACGTAAGCGTCTTCCCTTCGAATAGGCAAGAAGAAGTGATGAAACAGCTCGAAGACGAGAAAAAACACTTGCGCGGAGAGTTGGGCCATCTGGTAGCCAAACAGTTAAGAATAGTTCCGGATTTGGACTTCTACCTGGACACCACTCTTGACTACGCCGAACATATAGACGAACTGCTTAAAAAATAATTGAAGGTTGAGTTAAAAATAGCGAGCCGTTACCTATTTTCTCGAAAGTCCCACGACATCATTACTTGGATTTCGAGAATAGGGGTTGTGGGCATCGCCGTAGGTAGTGCCGCCCTGGTCGTGGTCCTTTCCGTTTTCAACGGATTTACCGAACTGATAGAGCGGAACATCGAAGAAAACTCACCTTTCTATAGGATAGAGCCTGTCGAAGGCTCTTATATGGAAGGCACGCAGGCTCTGGTAGATTCCATTATGACCATAGCCGGCGTGTCTTTCGCACAAGAAGTGGTGGAAGAGATGGTCGCTGCCCGCTATGACGAGAACCAAGCCATAGTGAAGATGCGGGGACTAGCCTCGGCCGACGACTTTTGGGTTAGCGGCTCCGCTGCCAGAGCGCTTGGCATAAGAGTCCAATTCCTGTCGAAACTGGAGTTGTACTATCCTACTTTCGGCAGGAGTAGATTGGCTCCGCTAAAGTCGATAGGCTCGCGCCCGAAGAAAATCGTGGGTGGCGACGACAACTCCGTGTGCGTCCCGATCGATGCGGCCAGAAACTTGCTCGCGATGGATTCGCAGCGAGCGTCTTACATAGAGGTGTTCTGTGATGCTACGACGGATGTGCGCCTCCTGGAAAAGGCTGTGGGCGGAAAGTGCAAGGTGCTGGACAGGCGCGCGCAGAACCCTGAGCTATATAGAGTTATGAGTCACGAAAAATTAGCCATATACATGGTTCTTTTCTTTATTATAGTGGTGGTGGCGGTGAATATCTACGCCAGCGAATCTATGCTCATCATAGAAAAGCAGCGAGACATCGAAAGCCTTAGGGCTATGGGCGCGGATGCGCGTATGGTAAGAAGGATTTATTTCACGGAAGGTATGCTCATCTGCTTTTTGGGTATGCTTGCAGGCGTGGTGGCGGGACTCCTTCTGGCTTGGGCGCAGCAGACGTGGGGATTTATCTCTATGCCGGGTAATGGAATAGTGTCGGCCTACCCGATAAAGGTGGAATGGGCCGATATCCTGATAAGTATGGCAGGCATCAGCCTGATAGGTGCATTGATTTCAAAATTAAGTTTAAAGAATATATGAAGAAGAATTTATTGTTAGCAGGGGTATTGGCCCTTTGGGCTTGTTCGACCCTGTGCGCCCAGAATGTGGAAAAAGGGATTTCGCAAGGTATGCTGGAGTCTTATCGAAAGAGTTATAACCCTTCTCGCGAAGACAAAGCCCTGCGTAATGCATTGAATACCACACCTATAACTACATTGGCCATAAACTCGGAGAATGCGTCGATGATAGATACTCATTTTTCCGACAGGGTAGCCACGAAGGGCATTACCGACCAGAAACGCTCCGGCCGCTGCTGGCTCTTCACCGGACTCAACGTACTTCGCGCCGATGCCATCAGCACACACAATTGGGGTGAGTTCGAGTTTTCGCAGTGCTACCTCTTTTTCTACGACCAGCTCGAAAAGTGCAACCTTTTCCTGCAGGCCATCATCGACACCCGCAAACTCCCTCTTGAGGACAGAAAGGTGGACTGGCTCCTGAGCAACCCGCTCTCCGACGGCGGCACCTTCACCGGTGTGGCCAATCTCGTAATGAAATACGGCGTAGTGCCTTCATCGGTGATGCCTGAGACCCTTGTGGCCAATAATACCACAGCCTATGCTGCCCAGATGCGCGAACTCCTGCGCCAGGATGCATTGGCCCTGAGAGAGGCCTCATCTGACAAACAGGCCATGCTTATAAAGAATGAGATGCTCTCGGATATCTACCGTATCTTGTGCCAATGCTTCGGCGAGCCTCCTGTGGAGTTCGAGTGGACCTGCTATGACGCCAACGACACTAAGGTGAGCACGAAAAAGTACACACCTAAGTCTTTCTACGCAGAATACGTAGGACTCGACCTGGAGCGCGACTATGTGATGTTGATGAACGACCCGAGCAGAGACTACTACAAAGTCTATGAAATCGAGTACGACCGTCATCTTTACGACGGAGATAACTGGTTGTACATCAATCTCCCTATAGAGAAAATCAAGGAGATGGCCATAGCTTCCATCAAGGATGACAAGGCTATGTATTTCAGCTGTGACGTGGGCAAGTTCCTCGACAGGGAAAAGGGCGTGCTTGACCTCGCAAACTTCGACTATCAGTCACTTCTGGGAGTGAAGTACACTATGAATAAAAAGGAGCGCATTCAGACCCATACGAGCGGCTCATCTCACGCTATGACCCTTATCGCAGTGGATTTGGATGAGAATCAGACACCTAAGAAATGGATGGTGGAGAATAGCTGGGGAAAGACTAGCGGTTATAAGGGTAACCTCATTATGACCGACGAGTGGTTCGACGAGTATATGTTCCGCCTCGTGGTGGACAAGAAATATGTCCCTGTGGAAATTCTCTCTCTGCTTTCGAAGAAGCCGGTACAGCTTCCTGCCTGGGATCCTATGTTTATGGGTGAAGAATAGATTATTCGAAACGCACGGTGACTTTTATGCCATCGCGACTGTTCCATAACCAGAAAGTATTGTCCTCGAGTTTAACGACTTGCAGGACAATATTTTTTTTAGACTTGTTCATCCCGTTTCTCTCCGTCCATTCCATGCTTAGCGCCATGACTTCCTGAGCTTCACGCGTAGGGGTCTCATTTAGGCGGACGATGAAATAGTCGGACATATTGTCCGTATGAGCGCGAAACTCGTGTCTGTCGAGGTTATAGGCGTATTGGCATTCACTAGGGGTATAGGTGAACATGCGCTTTTTCCCTACCTCCAGCCTAATGGTGTCATCGGTCAGAAAATCAGGAGTATAGGTGTGAGTCGTGCACGAAAGCACAGTGCACAGGCAAAACAGGACTATGGGAACTATCTTTTTCATCGCACGCTGATTTCTTTACAAATTACATCTATTGAGCCGTCTTCGTAAAGTAGCTCGGCCCTAAGAATTCCGTCTCTTTCTACGGTAAACTTACCCTTTTCGTCAGGGCTTATGCTCTGTCCGTCGAAGCTCCACGTTACCTTGACTGCTTTATAGGAGTTGAATACGTGCAGGGTAAAGCTGCTTCCCCTTATGAAAAGACCACCTTCGTTTTTCTTGGCCCCCCTCATATAGATGAACGGGATGGTGTTTCTCTCGTCTATTACTAAGGTGGTGAAGTGACTGGTGAAAGAGTAGCTCTCATCGGAAGTGACGATGAGCAGTTCCGCCGTGTAGTGGGTGTTTCCGTTAAGGCCATTCAGATAGCAGGACACGGCACCGTCGGAGTCCAACTTTTCATTTATGATCACTGGCTCAGAGTCTGCGGAACTAAGGGTGATGGTGCACGAGCGTACGTCTTTTCGAATGGACTCGTCTATCTCCCAGTCAATTAGCGCTCCCGTCTGGAATCTCTGGATGGAGATTTCTCGGATAGGCTCGATGACATCGAACGATACGCTCTTGTCTTTTTCTTTACGGATGTTCTTTATGGCGAGCGAAGGCCCGTTACCGCTCCAGTAGCGTAATCCGGGGGATGTCTCGCCGGAAAGGGATTGGCCTGTCCAAGCAGGGAAAAATATATCGTCAGACTTATCGGCATCGGGCTTAGCCTCGATTACCATAGCGCACGGGTGGTCCGGACGGCAGTTCACCTCGTTATAGGCCCAGCGCTCTGCGGCCGTCAGAATCTTCTTATAGTAAGCGGAATGACCGGCTTTGTTAGAGGATTGGTCCACATGGTACACGATCAGGCCTTCGCCGCCTATCAGCTTGTCCCAGCCTTCTTGTGCGCGACATTCGAGAAGAAAATACTCACCGGACTTGTCCGAAGGTAGGTAGAGGTAGCGTCCGCTGCGTGAAAGTGGCTCGAGATTGTATGAACCGGCCTTCAAGGTATCGCAGATGCCCAGTTTAAGCTGAGCCATATCCACTGCGGAAAGCCCTGAGGGAGAGCGAGAATTGTCGATTTTATCGCCTTTGTCCATAAGCGACAGGAAGCCCCAGATGCCGTGGCATAGTCCGCCGCTTTCCTCGCTGTCGGTGTCGTAGAGATCCTTTAGACCGAGAATGTGCCCGTACTCGTGACAGAAGACGCCGAGCGGCAGTTTCTCTTCGTTAAAGAACTCGCTTATGGCGAAGTAGTAGTTGTCGATGCTGCCCCTGATCTGGTTTTCGTGAGGCCAGATATCGCTGCCGGAAAAGATGATTCCGACATTCGCATCGTAGTTTTTCATATTTATCAGCCGCGAACAGGTCTTGAATGCCTCCGATGCGGCTAACTGAGCGGTGTTGCTATTATACTTTCCGTTCGTAATCCTTATCGTCGGGCCTATTTCGAAATGACACGGGTGGTGCCCTTCGAGTGGTCCGAAGTATTCTTCAGCCTTCCCGGCCAATTCCTTAATTTCTTCCGGGGTGCTGGTAAATGGGGTGGAATTGATTTCTACGGGTATGATCAGCACGCTCTTGAAAGAGTCTGCGAAAGAAACTGTCGAGCACGCCAAAAGCAGTGCTGATGATATGACACGTAGTATTTTCATTCTTGTGCACCTCCTGCCAAGTCCAAAATCTCGGCTGTAATCTTAGCTTGCCTGCTCTTGTTGTATTCCAGCGTGAGCTCGGAAAGCATATTGTCCCCATTGTCCGTAGCAGTCTGCATCGCTATCATTCGTGCAGCGTGCTCCGACTGACAGCTATCCAGAAGCATAGTGTAGACGTGGAGGTGGAGGAGTTTCGAAAGAAGCTCTTTCTCAAGGCCTTCCACGTCAGGCTCTATGAAGTATCTGTCCAGTATGTCGACCTCGCTCCTGGCGCCGGATTCCACGGTGCACGGCAAGTATTCTTCCACTACACATTCCTGGTGCGCAGTGGTGCGGCAGTGGGTGTAGACGAGCTTGACACACGAATATTGCCCGCTGAGATAGCCGTCTATCAGGATGTCTGCCAATTCGGCGGCGTCCTTATAGTTAGGACGCTCCGTAAGACGATTCAATTCCTTTTCGGAGCGGAAGCCGGATTTGGCCATAGCCTCGCACATCTTCTTGCCTATGAAAAAGCAGGCCGGATTCTCGCCGCTTTCGGCCAATGTCTCCTTCGCCTTCTTGATGATGTTCGTGTTAAACCCGCCGCAGAGCGATGAGTTCGAGCTTATGGCTACGACGCAGCAGCGCGCCGAGTCCTTTTCCTCTCTTTTGAGAAAATCTCCGCCGACAGCCCCCAATTCGTTCAGGCAGGACTGCAATTCGTCCCGGTATTCCTTCAGGGGAACCATCATCGATGAAAACTTATGGTACTTGGCGCTGGACATAAGTTTCATAGCCGAAGTAATCTTCAGCGTGCTCTTGACGGAGTTGATTCTCTCTTTTATTTCTTTAAGCGAAGCCATCAGTGTTCAAAACTTTTGCAGGTAATGGATGCCTGACTTTCAATCGTTTTAATGCTCTCGTCGTTCAAGATGCCTTTCGCGAGGCTCTCGAGTACGTCCGGATGAGAGGCGTTCATACTGCTTAGGAATCGTTTTTCGAATTCCGGAACTTGCTCTATGCTTATGTCGGCCATCAGGGCGTGGGTTCCGCAGTAGAGAACCGCCACCTGTTCTCCTACGCTCATAGGGGAGTATTGCGGCTGAACCAGAAGGGAGTTGTTCTTACGTCCTTTGTCAAGTGTGGCGAGAGTGACCTTGTCCACGTCGGACGAGAACTTGGAGAAGCTCTCGAGCTCGGTGTACTGGGCTTGTTCGATCTTAAGGGTTCCGGCCACCTTCTTCATACTCTTCACCTGGGCTGCGCCACCTACGCGGGATACGGAGATTCCGACGTTTATGGCAGGGCGTATGCCTTGGTTGAAAAGGGAGCTTTCCAGGTAGATCTGTCCGTCGGTAATGGAGATGACGTTAGTCGGGATGTAAGCCGAGACGTCGCCGGCTTGGGTCTCGATGATAGGGAGGGCCGTAAGTGAGCCGCCGCCTTTCACCTTGCCTTTCAGGCATTCCGGAAGGTCGTTCATCTTTTCTGCGACGCTTTGTTCGGAGATGATCTTGGCGGATCTTTCGAGAAGTCTTGAGTGCAGATAGAAGACATCGCCCGGGTAGGCTTCGCGTCCGGATGGGCGGCGCAGGATTAGCGAGATTTCTCGGTAAGCCACTGCCTGCTTGGACAGGTCGTCGTATACGACGAGCGCCGCCCTGCCACTGTCTCGGAAATACTCTCCGATGGCAGCTCCTGCGAAAGGAGCATAGTAGCGCAGTGCCGCGGCATCGGCCGCAGTGGCAGCGACCACGATGGTGTAATCCAGAGCGCCCTTCGAACGTAGTGTCTCCACTATATTAGCCACAGTGGAACCTTTCTGGCCAATCGCTACGTAGATACAGTATACCGGATCGCCTTTCAGGAAGTTCTCTCTCTGATTCAGGATGGTGTCGATGGCTATCGCGGTCTTACCTGTCTGACGGTCACCGATAATCAACTCGCGCTGACCGCGTCCGATAGGAATCATGGCGTCTATGGCCTTGATTCCGGTCTGGAGAGGCTCGCACACCGGCTCGCGGAAGATAACTCCCGGAGCTTTTCTCTCGAGAGGCATGTCTAATTTCTCGCCTTCGATGGGGCCAAGTCCGTCGAGTGGGGTTCCCAGCGGATTTACTACGCGGCCTAGCATCTTTTCGCCTACCGGAATAGAAGCGATCTTGCAGGTGCGCGTTACTCTCATTCCTTCTGATATCTGGTCAGTAGGTCCGAGCAGAATCGCTCCAACGTTGTCTTCTTCCAGGTTCATCGCCACTGCCATAATACCATTTTCGAAGCGTAGTAATTCACCTGCCTCGCAATTGTCCAAACCGAAGATTCTGGCCACACCGTCGCTGACCTGCAGCACGTAGCCCACTTCTTCCCATTTGGCATTTATATCTATTCCCTGAAGTTGCTTCAGAAGTATTTCTGAGACTTCGCTTGCTTTTATATTCTGAGCCATTAGACTAGTCTTTTGTTCATTTCGTCGAGTTCGATACGTATGGTGGCAAGTTTCGACTTGACACTAGTATCGATCACCTTATCATTAACTTCCAATACGAATCCGCCTATAAGGTCCGGATTAACTTTTTGCGTAAAGACGACATCGCCCTTACATTCTCGCTGCAGGAGCTCCCTCAATTGGCTTTCCAATTTGTCCGAAGGTGCCGCCACTTCCAAAGAGGCTTGAACTATTCCCGCCCACTTGCGATATTGGCTACAATAATTGAAGAGAATGTACTTCAGATAAGGAATCCTGCCATTCTTTTTAAGAAGCGCTATGAGGCTGTCGATGTCCTTTTCTACCGTCTCGGGTATTTTTCCGGACAATATGTCCTGTACTTGGGCATAGACTTCCTTACTCCTGCCCGATTCTATGGTCAGGGAGAGAAATGCCTTGGCGTATCTATTTGAAATGACTCCGGTATTCATTAATTCTTGTTTTCAATATCTGACATCTGAGCAGCTATATACTCTTGTTGTTTCTCAGGGCTGTCAAGTTCTTTTCTTAAAATCTTTTCTGCTATGCTGACGGACATAGAGCTGACTTGTGAGCGGATTTGTCGCATTGCGTTTTCCCTTTCGCTCTCGATCTGTGTCCGGGCATCGATTATAATCTGTGCGGCTTGCTTTTCCGCATTTCCATTGTCATTACCTCCCTGCCAGAACATTCAGTCTCAAAATATCCGGATCTTCAGGTCCTGTCATATTGCAGCCCTTTGCCTTTGCATATTCAATATAATCCAGGATTTCCGGAGTGATTCGTTCCCCCGGAGCCAAAATCGGGATTAATGTCGAAGGATTCCTCGCAAATGTCGATGAGTGAAACGCTAGGTGCGAGTACTTCGCAAACACTTTCTTCTTCTTTGAGTAATTCTGAATCTGCTAGCATTCAATCAAATGGCAACGTTGGTGCCAATATTAATTTGAGTACCGAGCTCTCTTCGCCCTCGCGCCTTGCACCTAATAACATAAGTCAAAACCTGGAGAAGCCGAATAATGCTGACAAAGCTTTGTTAACACATTCGACTTCTACTGACTCCACCAGTACAAATTCTCACTTGAGCGATAATCTGTCCATTAAAAATAATGGGGCAGATCCTTCATCGTACCTTTCTTCAGGCTTAAGCATTTCAACCCTACAAAATCGAATTGATACCGCTACAGGGCAAAACAGTTCGGCTAGCAACACTCAACGTCAAGAAGCGTACCAAAGTCTTTTAAGTGCCACACGTCAAATTGCTGAACGCACTCAAGATTCTGCCATTCGTAATGCTGCTCAAAGTTTTGAATCGCAACTCACAAACGCGTTTAACCTCAGTCAATCTAAGGGCTTTGAGCAATCCAGTCATCGCGTAGCTCAGCAAAGTACCGGTTATGTCTCTAATCAAGACATCCGCACCATGATGGATA
>URCV01000053.1 GCA_900546445.1 uncultured Bacteroidales bacterium
CAGGAAGACGTAGTAATTCTCAGTCTGCGAGGCAATTCTGGAATAAAGGTATTCTTTCAGCTTCTCGCGGTCCAGTAATTCCTGGGGAGTGTCCTCATCCTCAATATCAAAGGAAATGATGATAATGTTATCTTCGGGAACACCTTTGGAGATGAGATAATCCTTGTATATGGGATCCAAGAGAAAGGATTTACCGGAACGCCTCGGTCCGGTAATCGCTTTAATCTGCCCATTATCCCTCCTGACAATCAGTCGGTTAAGATACAAATCCCGTTTTACGTAAGCATTCATAATATTCTACTTTCGAAATCTACTGCAAATTTACAGTAAATTTCGAAAGCAACAAAGTCATAGTGTGACTTTCTTAACTGAAATAATGCCGATAAGACTTGTCCTCGTCACTAAGCCAATCCTCTTAAGGCGTTCCCATCCGGGCAAACGGCCTTTCACCGGAGCCCCCGCTACTTCTTCACCGCGGCGGCGAAAGTTTCGTCTATGGAGAGGTAGATGTGGTAGAAGGCGTTATCCGAAAGGGCGCTGTAGCGACCCACGAGGGCGCGAATCTGCGTCATCATATAATCTTTCGAGTCTTCCCACTCTCCCTTCTTAGGCACGAGACCATCCGTTTTCTTTACGAACTGAAGGAATTGCTTGTCGAGTTCGGCCCGGTCCAGATAGTCGAGCAGCTGCGCGTAATCATCTATGGCAGAAAGCTCTGCGTGATGCTTATCGAAGTAATGGGAAGCGAAGCGTAAGGCACTCGCCTTCTTGTTACACTTAATATAGAAATCGGATGCGCGCGTGGTATCAAGAGGCACGAAAACGTCCGGGATGATACCTCCGTTTTCGATTTTCATACTATCCTTCTGCACCATCTCGCTACCGGCGTATCTTTTATAGACTTCAAAGGCATAGTCCTCCGTATAAGGCTTCTGTATGCACCTTCCGGAAGGAGTATGGAAACGCGCCACCGTAAGACGAATTCCACTACCATCGGTAAAGTTGATAGGTTCCTGAACGAGTCCCTTACCGAACGAGCGGCGGCCCACTATCGTAGCACGATGATTATCCTGAAGCGCTCCCGCGAAAATCTCACTCGAAGACGCACTACCCTCGTTAATCAAAAGACTTACAGGGAGATCCTGATAAGGTCCACGACCATCTGCGCGATAATCCTCACGCGCTCTCTTCCTTCCCTCCAGAAAAACTATAAGCGAATCCTTAGGAAGAAATAGATTGCTCATCATAAGAGCCTGGTCGAAATATCCACCGGAATTATCCCTCAAATCCACTACCAGATGCTCCATTCCCTGCGCACGTAATCCGGCGATAGCCTTCACGAACTCTTCATAAGTGCTTCGAGAGAACTTGGACACACGCACATAACCATCTGTCGCACTTGTCATAAAGGCAGCATCCACCGAATGCATAGGAATCTTTCCGCGAGTAATCTCGAATGGAATCACCTCTCCGTCGCGCTTCACCGTCACCTTGACTTTCGTGCCTGCCGGACCTTTCATCCTTCGAACCATACTGTCCTGCGGATAATGCACGCCGGCTATGTTCACATCGTCCACCATCAGGAGCCTGTCCCCCGCCAGCACGCCGCACTTCTGTGCAGGACCGCCCGGAATGGACTCTATGACCACTGCAGTGTCGTTCGGGACATTGAATTGTATGCCAATCCCATCGAACCCGGCTGCGAGCGAATTGTCGCTCTCCTCGCGCACCTGAGGAGGCATATAAGTAGAGTGAGGGTCCAATTTTGAAAGCGCAGCCTCGACCGCAGCGTCGGTAAGCGCTTTCTTGTCGACGGTGTCGACATAATTGGCATCGATCTGTTCGAGAATCAGATTCAGTTTGCGCCAATCCCTGTACTGCGTGTTATACAACGCCTTACGCTCGCGTACTTGGAAAAAGAAGCTAACGGCCATCGCTCCGATGAGCACTCCGAGTACCGCTGTCAATATAGAATTATTCCTCATTTTCTTTCTCCAAATGAACGCACTCGATTCCGGCACGTCTCAAAAGTTCAATACCGTCGAGAAGACGATATTCATCCATATAAACCACCCTTTTGATTCCCGCTTGGATAATCAATTTCGCACACTCCATACAAGGAGATGCCGTAACATAGAGTGTGGCCCCCTCCGAACTATTACCCGACTTGGCCACTTTAGAGATGGCATTAGCCTCAGCGTGAAGAACATAAGGCTTAGTAATCCCGTTTTCGTCTTCGCAGACATTTTCGAATCCCGACGGCGTTCCGTTATAGCCATCGGAAATAATCATCCTGTCCTTGACTATGAGTGCGCCTACCTGGCGTCTTTTGCAGTAGGAATTCTTAGCCCATACCTGAGCCATCTCCAAGTACCTTTCGTCGAATTTGTTCATTATTTGTTCTTTTGATATAAGTATCTCTTGATGTTGCGCTTAGGCGTCCTCTCGAAATCGTTCTCGATGAACTCTATCTTGCGAATCTGTGCATAGTTCGGCAGAGCCTTGTTCACCTCGGGGAGCATGCTCTGAAGCTTGCCCTCTATGTCCTCTTTCGAGATGCCGTACATACGCGACGCCGCATAATCCGGGTAGATTATGGCGGTAAGTCCGCCCTTATCCTCCACTACGAGAGACTCCACCACATAAGGGAAGTTGTTTATCACGGCCTCAAGCTCTTCAGGATAAATATTCTGTCCATTGGCCGAAAGAATCATACACTTGCAACGCCCCTTTAGATAGAGGTAGCCGTTCTTGATGATTCCCATATCGCCGGTGCGGAACCATCCGTCCTGCGTAAATACTTCTTTAGTAGCCTCTTCGTTCTTATAATATCCTAAGAAGACATTCTGTCCGCTCACCTGCACCTCGCCCGGAATCTTCGCCGGGTCAGGAGAATCCACCCTTATCTTGCATCCAGGAACGACCTTACCGGAAGAACCCACCTTAGCCTTGTTCCACTTTACATAGGTGATGATAGGAGCACACTCCGTCATACCATAGCCCACGGTAAATGGGAAATGGAGCCTGTGGAAGAATTTTTCCACTTCCGGATTCACGGCTGCACCACCGAGAATAACCTCTTCGAACTCTCCTCCGAAGGCTGCGATTACCCTCTTCCTCATATACTTACGCACTATTCCTCCTATGAAAGGCGCAGCGAAGAAGAATTTGAGTTTCTCCGCTACAGGCTTGAGCTGAGTCTTGTACACCTTCTCTATAATAAGAGGCACGGCGATGATTACCGAAGGGTGAATCTCTGCGAAAGCGCTCATAATCACCTTAGGACTAGGCGTCTTGGTCAAGAAATAGACATGCGCGCCTATGCTGATTTCGAACAGGAACTCGAACATAAGTCCGTACATATGTGCGAGCGGGAGCATAGACACTATCTTCGAATTGCTGTCCATCTGCGGCTCGGCGACGTGGGCGGCGAAATACATATTGCAGGCGATGGCTCTGTACGGAATCATCACGCCCTTCGAGAATCCCGAGGTGCCGGATGTGTAGTTTATAATGGCCAATTCGTCCGGCTTGTCCTCGTAGTAACAAATCTGTTCCGGACGCAGTCCACAAGGGTATTTGCGTCTAAATTCCATTACTACATCCATTCTGATGGCGTCGATGTCGTCTTTTACGGACATCAAGCACTGAAGGTCTGAGATGTTCACGACCACTTCGAGGTCGGGCAGATTCTTGGAGTCCAATTGGGCCCAGACGGTTTCATCCACAAAGAATACTCTGGATTCGGAATGTCCGAGAAGATATATTATGCTGTCGGGATTAAATTCGTGAAGAATAGGCACAGGCACCGCGCCGTAGGTCATAGCCGCGAGGAAGCACACGCCCCAATTGGCCTGATTACGTCCGCATATGGCCACGCGATCGCCCGGTTTTAAGCCACAACGCTGGAAGATAACGTGCATCATTTCGATTCTCTCCGCCACCATAGCGTAGTTCATCGTCTCCCCCTGGTAGTTTGAAAGGGCTAACTTCCACCAATTTTCCTTGAAACTGGCTTCAAGTTTTTTGTTAACTGAGTTAATGTTCATATAAATTAGGTTTCGTACTAACTGACAAAAATACACAATTTTTTGTATTTTTGCATTTATGCGTACTCAAAACGAAATATCTAGGGAGTTCTTCAAGTTTCCGAGCCAAATAATACACTTTTTGGGCTTACCTATATTCTTCTTCGTTTTCGTGCTGATTTACAGGCCGAAGACGACCATAGAGTTTTTAGATATCAGGGGATTGATGGATTTCAACCTCATAATCCTGAGTTGTATTCTGCTGCTGGTAATGGTGGGAACCAGACTCGCTTTCTTCTTCTTGAAGAAGGTGATGCACCTTAACTATATATTATATGCGGGGTGGTGCGTCTGCGAGACCATCATTTTCTGCCTGTTCGGAGCCCTCTACCTTCACCTTATGCAAGGCCGTGTGGAGTCCTTCTTCAGCGTGGTCTCACAATGCATCTCCCAATTCAGCCTCATAGTGCTCTGGCCATACCTAATAATAGCATCGTACTGCACCATCAGGGGGAAGAACGAGGAATTGGCCTCGCCGCTCGGCGCAGAAGAAGGCCGAATCCACTTCAGGGATGAGAACAAGAAGGTAAAGCTCATCGTAGCGGCCAATTCCATCCTATATATAGAGGCGCGCGAGAACTATGTGGAAATCGTCTATACGGACGCCGATGTGGTCAAGCGCTACACGCTGCGATCTTCGATGAAAAAGCTGGAGCCTATCCTCCACGCCCAGGGCTTGCAGCGCTGCCACAGAGCCTATTACATAAATCCCAAGCACATAAAGGTCCTGAGCAAGGACCCGCGCGGCTATATGGTCGCAGACCTGGATGTATCTTCACTGCCATCTATCCCGGTTTCCAAGACCTACTACGCAGCCCTTTCGGCGCTGTTATAGTATAAGAATTCATAACGGAACGAAATTTGTTTAGTAATAAGTTACTTTAAATTAAAAAACTATTCTTAAGGATAGTTTGATTTTTTAAAGTTTACTTAGTTATATTACTAACCATCTAACATTGTTTTATTATGAATCACAAATTTATCTCCATTATCGGAGCAGCAGCCCTCGCCATAGGGTTCGCACCACACTCCGATGCTTGCACAGGAATGGAACTCAAGACGAAGAATGGCGAAGTCGTGATGGCTCGTACCATAGAATGGAGCGGTTCAGATATGAACACATTCTATGTAGTAGTGCCTAAAGCCTATACCCCCGATACCAAATATGCTTTTACGGGCGTAGCAGTGGAACTTCCACAATACATTATGGAAGGTGTGAATGAGAAAGGTCTTTCAGCCGGACTTTTCTATTTCCCTGACTACGGCAAATACGAAGAAGAAGCTAACGGAAAGACAAGCATATCGGATTTCGAACTCGTAGGCTACATTCTTTCACGCTGCGCCACCATCGATGAGGTGAAGAGCACCATCGCAGGCCTTCACATCCACGGAATCGACCCTCGTTCTTCTACGGTACACTGGCGCTTCATAGAGGAAAGCGGAAGGCAAGTAGTACTGGAAATCATCGACGGAAAACAAGTATTCTACGAAAACACAGTGGGCGTACTCACGAATTCCCCTTCATTTGACTATCACCTCACTAACTTGAACAATTACGTGAACCTGATGCCTGGAAGGGCAGAACCCAACACCATAGGACGCCTCAAGATGACTTCATTCAGCGGAGGCACCGGAATGCTTGGACTTCCGGGAGACTTCTCCTCTCCATCGAGATTCGTGCGCGTGGCATTCCTGCAGAACACGGCTCCCGTAAAGGAAACCGCACTGGAGACCGTTACACAGGCATTCCATCTGCTTAACAACTTCGACATCCCTATCGGAATGCAGTTCGCTAAAGGTGAGGAAGTGGTAGACATCCCAAGCGCGACTCACATAACCGTAGCCAGCGACCTGTCGGGACACAAACTCTACTTCAGGACACTGCATAACTGCGAAATTCGCTGCATAGACCTGAATAGAATCAATTTCAAGAAAACCGGTTATGTATGCAAGCCTCTCGATAAGGTAAAGGCTGAGACCATACATCAGATATTCTAAGATGGACTATTTGAATAATTTGTCCACCTCTTTCGCGCAGGAAGGCATCGTAAACACCGCCACACGGTCATCCTTCTGAATACGAGTGTCACCCACGGCGATAAAAGCATCGTTCCCGCGCAAAACACCTCCGATCACGGCATCTGAAGGGAAATCTATATTCTTAAGCGTGTCTTTAGTTATAGCACTACCTTCGGCTGCCGTGTATTCCATTACCTCGGCATCGGTTCCGCTCATATAGCGCACGAACTTGGCCCTGTCGCTCAGCGTCAGCTTGTATATGCGGCTCGCCGTAGTGAGTTTCTTGTTTATCACCACATCCACGCCCATCTCCTCTGCCAGACGCACGTATTCCATATTCTCCACCTCGGCCACCGTCCTGCTTACCCCGAACTTCTTCGCTGCCACACAGGCCAATATGTTCGCCTCGTCGCTTCCGGTAACGGCCACGAAGGCATCGCAAGTGTGAAGTCCCTGCTCATACAGGAAATCCGAATTACGCGCATCGCCGTTCACCACCTCCACCTCTTCAGGAAGCTCCTCCACGAGTTCCAAACACCTGTCGTGCTTGAGTTCTATTAGTTTTACAGACGACACCTCATGCACGAGTAAAGACGCCACTATGGCTCCCACGCTGCCGCCGCCCATAATCATCACGCGCTTTACGGCTATGTCCTCCAGTCCCAGATAGTTATTCAAGCTCTTAACCCCGTCGCTCTTCGTTATGATGTAGACCATATCGCCATATTTGAACTTCGTGTCGAACTTAGGAATGATGGTCTTGTCCTCTCTTGACAGGGCTATGACTCGGAACTGAGAGTTCTCTTTCTCTGAAAAATGCTTGGTAAAGTCGACCAGATGCATATCTATGATAGGGCTGTCCTCCCCCAGTCTGAATGCCGCTATGTGGAATTTGCCACGGGCGAAATCCATAGTGTCGGAGGCCGTGTTATAGCGAAGCTGCGAGACTATCTCGTCGGCGGCTATCTTCTCCGGACAAAATGTCATATCCAGTCCCAAATCCTTCATCATCTGGCGACTGCTCTTCGACAGCAAGTCCAGGTTTTGGATTCTGGCCACCACCTTCTTCGCGCCCAGGTTCTTAGCGAAAAGCGAGGCTATCATATTGACCTCCTGATCCACGTAAGGTACCACTGCGATGAACAAGTCGGCCTTTCCGGCCTGCGCATCGATGAGCGACTTGAGCGAAGTAGGCTCTCCCTCCACCGGCTCTATGTCGACGGAAGCGCACAAATTATCCAGACGCGACCTCTCACTATCTATGACAGCCACATCATTTCCCTCTCTTACGAGTAGTTTAGCCAAATGCGAACCGATTTCGCCGGCTCCATCAATCACGACTTTCATTTCTGCAAATACTTTATAATCACAAGTCCCCCACTCGGAGACACCTTACATTTTCCCTTAAATTCGACCTTACTGCTCCTGCGAACCTCCCTGTGCGCATCCCTCACGGCACGTGCATAATCGAGCTTTCCCGACAGCAGATACACCAGTGCGGCGCACCAGTCCAGCCCCATTCTTATGGCCAATCTAACCGCTGCCCGAAACCTTCCTACCGCTCCCGGAAGATTCTTTTTCAGCATCCACAGCGAGTTGCGATAATTCAGTCGCAGCTTGAACGGCGAATTGCTGGGCAAGGTTCCTCCTCCGATATGATAGACCACGCTCTGAGGCACCACCCACACCTGATAGCCCAGGCTCTGCGCCCGCCAGCACAAGTCAATCTCTTCCATATGCGCAAAAAAACGTGCATCGAAGCCCCCCAGCTCGCGCCAGAGCCCACTCCTTATGAGCAGTGCGGCCCCGGTGACCCAGAAGGCCTGCGCGGGACGGTCAAATTGGCCCGAATCATCAGAAACTCGCGAGAGCACGCGGCCTCGGCAATAGGGATAGCCGAAGAAGTCCAGCAGACCACCTGCAGCCCCGGCATACTCGAAGCGAGTCGTCCGCTGCCAATCCTGCCCGCACCTGTCGAGCGCGTGCAGCTTCGGACCGCAAATCCCGCACTCCGGATGACTCTCCATCCATTCGGCCAATGGCTCCAGCCACCCCTGCGGCACGTCGATGTCGGAGTTAAGCAGTAAATAGTATTGCGCTTCGATATCTGACAGCGCAGCATTATAACCGCCCGTAAAGCCCTTATTTTCAGCCAATGGAACACGCCGCACCTGAGGAAATTCCTCTTCGAGCATCTGAAGGGAGCCGTCGGTCGAGCCGCTATCCACGACGTAAAGCGCATCGTCAGAACCTAACGACGCCAGCACTCCCGGGACGAATCGCCTCAAGTAATCCTTTGTATTCCAATTCAGAATGACTACAGCTATGCGCATAACGCCACAAATATACACAAAAAAAGCGTCATACCTTAACGGATACGGCGCTTTTACTTCAACACTAATATACCTTATTTATTTTTTGAAGTTCAATTCAATCTGGAAAATCTCCGTGGCATTCCACATTCCCTCGAAATCTGACGGCTTCTCGATGCCTATCATCGTAAATAACATCTGAATCATCTGAACTGTCTGCTGATCGCTTTCGTCAGTAGATTTCTTCAACTCCTCATACATCTGGTCAAGCAATGGAAGCGCAGGAATGAATGACTTCACGAATGGGTCGCACTGTGCCTTGTCTACATAAATCTTAAGAGCATCGTCTTTTTGAGTATACTTGAGAGCCACACCATTCTTCATTATCTTCATAACTTCTGCGGTAAGGGTAGTTACGTCCACACCTACAGCTGCAAGTTTCTGAAGTTCTTCCTGAAGTGAGCCCAAGTCGATGTTCGTATCGTCGCCTTCGTCTGCAAAGGCTGCTGCGTTAGGAACTACGTAAAGCATTCCGTCACGAACATACCAGAAAGCGAAGTTGGCAGCAGGACTTTCGAGCCACTTGTCGTTATGGTCGTTACCATAGATCATATTCTCGCCTTTCTCATCTTCCTGAGGAGCATACTTGAAGAGTTTTTCAAGAATGTTTCCACCTTCCTGATTGTCTTCGTCCTCCCAGTACCTAGCGGTAATGTTTCCGTCAGGGCAGAAAGTAACGGCGTCCAGATAGTTGCTAAGAAGTCCACCCATCATAGAGCCTGCGAGCATCGCTAAGGTAGTAGCATTTGCATATTTGGCGTCATTGAATGTCCAAGTGATCCATACCACACCGGTAGAAGGCAAATCATTTACGATAGGAGCGATTCTGTTTATGTTCCAAGTATTGGCAAGAGTCCCTCTGAAATTCTCTGAAAGATTAGTGGTAACCTTAGCGTTTACCTTACCTTCCACGTTGATGTCACCCTCGACAGTCACTACATAAATAGGATTCTGCGCCGTGCTCTTCAATGTGAAGATAGCAGGACTCTCGGTAAGGGCAGCCTTGCCAGCAAATGTGTAAGTGGAATTCTCGCCTTTCTCGAGAGTAGCGTTTACAAGCACCGTGTTATAGCCCGGAACTATGCCCGTCAAAGTAACGTCAGCCTCGGTAGCGCTCTTTGCGACTACCTTGACAGTACCCTTTTTAGAGTCTATGCCGTTAACCGTGAAATGTGCATTGCCATTTTCTATAGCAATCTCCTCCTGAGGAAGAGTCTTCCAAGTCTCGTCAACTTCGTCTTTACCACAAGAAGCGAGCAAAAGTGCTGAGCCTAAAAGGCATCCCAAAAACAAAAATTTTCTTTTCATAATATACTTTTATTTATATACAATCTACTAACATTGACAGCACTGCTGACGGCATTTCTTCGTCAAAGCGTGTCACTCTGACAGCTTACTGACGGCATCTCTTCGTCAAAAACTGACGCTCTGACAGCTAACCGACGGCATCACTTCGTCAAAGCGTGTCACTCTAACAGCTTATTGACAGCATCTCTTCGTCAAAGCGTGTGCCAATGTCACATTGTCAGTGATCTTCCATTATCCAAAAAGTATTTTTTGTTGGCCAATTTGTCCGCCGCCAGTCCCCTCCCCGAAAAAATATTCACTTAATTTTTAAAAAATTTGGTAAGTTCAAAAAATTATCCTACATTTGCACTCCCAAAACGAGAAACGCTGGGTTCGTATAACGGTTAGTACTCAAGATTCTCAATCTTGCAATAGGAGTTCGATTCTCCTACCCAGTACCAAGGTCGACTGATTTTCAGTCGACTTTTTTTCTTTTACCGGCAGCGAGGACTTTGTGCTTTCGCAACCCGAAAAACACCTTTGAACAGCAGCCGCGTTCTACAGTGTTCTGGTAAGGGTGCGACCTGAAGGTGTA
>URCV01000054.1 GCA_900546445.1 uncultured Bacteroidales bacterium
GTCGCATCACCGGAACTTCTCTCAAATTCCAGAGAAAAGTAGCTCAAGCTGTCAAGAGAGCTCGTTCATTGGCTCTTCTCCCATTTGTTACTGACCTTCTTAAATAAGCGACGAGAGTATGAAGATTATTTTGAAAAAAGAAGTTATCGGTCTCGGTGAGGCTGGTGATATCGTAAATGTCAAGACAGGTTACGCTCTTAACTACCTCGTTCCTCAGGGATTCGCTACAGTAGGTACAGCTTCGGCTATCAAGCAGCACGAAGAGACACTTCGTCAGAGAGCTCACAAAGAGGCTAAACTCATAGCAGACGCTCAGGCTGTTGCCGCTAAAGCAGCTGCAGTTGAGATTAAGATCAGCGCTAAGGTAGGTGAAAATGGCAAGCTTTATGGTGGCATCACTGCCGGCCAGGTAGCTGAGATTCTCGCCGGAGCAGGTGTTGAGGTCGAAAAACGTAACATCACTCTTCCTGAAATCAAGGCTGTAGGCGAATACGAGGCTACTGCTAAGATTTACAAGAGCGTAGTTGCTACACTCAAGGTAGAAGTAGTAGCAGAATAATTAATTTGCATTGAAAAACCTTTAGGTTTGGTGCAATGGGGTTCAGGCTCGTCCTGAACTGAGTAACACATTTAAAAAATTAGAAAAATGCAACATTTTGAATTAAACGGTAAGCTCCGCGAGATCGGAGGAAAGGCTACCATCAAGGCTTTTCGTCGTGAGGGATTGGTTCCTTGCGTTCTTTACGGTAACGGAATCGAGAATATCGCTTTCACAGTAGACGCTAAGGAGTTGAAAGCTCTTCTCTGCACACCACAGTCTTTCATCGTAGACCTTAACCTCGATGGAAAGGTTCACACTGCAGTTCTTCACGAGCTCCAGTTCCATCCGGTAAGCGACGAGTGTCTTCACGTAGACTTCCTCTCAGTGGATGACAAGAAACCTATCACCATAGACGTTCCTATCACAGTTTCAGGTCACTCTAAGGGTGTTCAGCTCGGTGGTAAATTCGTACAGAATGCTCGTACACTTAGAATTTCAGCCCTTATGAATAACCTTCCTGACAGTGTAAACGTAGACATCACTACACTTGACGTCGCTCAGAAGATCAAGGCTGGTGACCTCCACTACGATAACCTTACTATCGTAAGCGAGAAGAACACCGTGATATGTCAGGTTCGTCCTACACGTAACTCGAATTAATTCTTACCATTATGGCTGGTGAAAGTTATTTGGTAGTAGGCCTGGGAAACATAGGTCCTGAATACTCAAAGACGCGCCACAATATGGGTTTTATGGTATTGGATGCCTGGAGTCAGGCATCCAATACTGCGTTTAATACCATGCGCTACGGCGACGTGGCCGAGATTCACCTAAAGGGGCGCACGGTTTACCTTCTTAAGCCTTCCACCTATATGAACCTCAGCGGAAACGCCGTAAGATACTACCTCCAGAAACTCCCAATACCTACGGATAGACTTCTGGTAATATGCGACGACATCAATCTTCCTTTCGGCAAATTGCGTATGCGCAAGAACGGTAGCGACGGCGGTCATAACGGATTGAAGAACATAGCAGAATGTCTCGAAACCGAAAACTACGCCAGAATAAGAATGGGCGTAGGACATGAATTCAGCACCGGAGCACAGGCTGACTACGTCTTGGGAAATCTCAGTGAAGAGGAGATGAAGGAGATGGATAATCTGTCGGAAAAGGTCATCCAAGGGGTAAAAGACTGGATTTTCGTGGGTGCAGACAGGGCAATGAACGTTTTAAACGCAAAAAAATAAGAAAAGTCTTGCAAAAACCTTTTTTGTTATTTATCTTGCACCTTATTAGAGAATTAGACATTAATTATAAACCATTAAACACTAAGAGTCATGAAAAATCTAGTAGAAAAAATCAATGCTGAGATTGAAGCTTTCAAGGCTAACGCAGAGGCACAGGTAGAGAAAGGTAACAAGGCTGCGGGCGCTCGCGCACGCAAGGCTGCTCTTGATCTTATGAAAGATCTTAAGGAGTTCCGCAAACTTTCAGTTGAGGCCGCAAAAAAAGCTGAATAATTTTTAGTTTTTTTCATTTATGTGTGCAACGAAACCATTTCCTTTTGCATCTATGTTATAGGTTTAGGTTTTAGTACACATTTTAGGGTCGCTCGCCGTGAGGCTGCGGCCCTTTACTTTAAGAAGATATGCATAAAAGATTTCTAACACTATTGGCGCTATGCTCCATCATCATCTGTAGTTGTGATAAAATAAATGACGAGCCTACGCCATCTCCGGAGAAGCCTACACCGGAAAAACCTACTCCGGAACAGCCTACCCCGGAACAGCCTACCCCGGACAAACCATCTACGGATGACGGTCTGTCTTACGTCTGGGACTTTGACGTAATCCCGGAAATCACCATAAGCCTGACTCCTGAGGAATGGCAGCGACTTCTCTTGACCTACGACAAGGATAACAAGACCAAGGCGTACTTCCACTGCGACGTCACCTATAAGAAAGGTGACGATGTCTGGAACATCACTAACGCAGGCGTTAGACTCAGGGGCAACACCTCCCGAAGAAGACCGGAAAGCGGCACGCACCAGACGGAAGGGGCGGATTGGCATCACTGCCACTTCGGGCTTAACCTTAGAAAATTCGAAAAAGATAAGGACCACGAAATCAACGGTATACGCAAGATGACACTCAAGTGGTTCAACAACGACCCTACCTACATCCGCGAGCCTTTCTGCTTCGACCTATTCAACAGGGCAGGCATCTGGACCGCTTCGAGAATATGCTATGCGCGAGTATGGATTCACGTCCAGGGCGACACGAAACCTGCATATTTCGGAGTTTACAGCCTCATAGAACCATACGATAACAAATACATCGCCCGTAAGAAGGAGCAGTTCGGCAGCACCGACGGAAACCTTTGGAAGTGCACTTACACGGCCAATGGACCCGCCGACCTGCGCTCCACGAATGCCAATTTCGGCGAAGATGACAACATCCACGAATACACCTACGAGCTCCAGGAGACCGTGGGAACATTTGAAGATGCAAAGGCGCAACTTCAGGATTTTATAGCCAAGCTTAACGGAAAAAGCGACGAGAGTTTCAAGAAGTGGATAAGCGAGGTGTGCGACGTAGAGCTGCTAATGCGCACATACGCCGTCAATGTAGCAGTCGGAATGTGGGATGATATGTGGAATAACGGAAATAACTACTACCTGTATTTCAACTCACTGGATAAACTGAACTACAAGGTATTCTTCATACCTTACGACTACGACAACACCCTCGGAACCAGTAACTGCTATGATCCGGCCAAGCAGAACCCTACCCAGTGGGGAGGAATGGGAAAACTTATGGAGCGTATGATTCGCATCCCCGAGTTTAAGAAGATCTACGTCGACGAGTTGAAGCGCCTCGTGGCTCCGGGAAACGGGCTTATGGATTACGACAGTGCGACTAACAGAATTAAGGAGTGGCAGAAACGAATAAGCGACTTCGTGCCTAATGACACCGGCGAAGACATGAGCATCAAAGACGAAACTGCTTCGTGGAGCAACTGCCATTACCGGGTCCTAGGAACAAGCAATAACTACTTCATCGAAAAGGCGAAGGCCATAAACTCGCTATAGAAGAAGTGCGAAATCACTACTTTTAGGTAGTGACACGAAAACCCTTTTTTCATACCTTCTCAAAAAGGTTAGTAATTTTTGATTAGACATCAACAAATTAGGGCAGACCGTTATGGCCTGCCCTGATTATTTATTTGAATTTAAGATTATTCGAGGATAGCTGCGATGCCAGGAAGAGTCTTTCCTTCGAGAGCCTCAAGCATAGCACCACCACCGGTACTTACATAACTTACCTTCTTAGCGAAGCCCATCTTAGTAACGGCAGCCACTGAATCGCCACCACCTACGAGAGTGTATGCACCCTTCTCCGTAGCCTCGGCGAGATCCTTAGCGATCTGGAGTGTTCCCTGAGCGAATTTGTCGATCTCGAACACACCTACAGGACCATTCCAGAGGATAGTCTTAGAGTCGAGGATAACCTTTTTCCAGCGCTCGAGAGATTCAGGACCTGCGTCCACGCCTTCCCATCCATCAGGAATATCGTGTGAAGGCACGAGCTGAGTATTAGCATCTGCAGAGAATGCGTCAGCTACGAGAGTCTGAACTGAAAGATAGATGTTTACACCCTTCTCCTTAGCCTTGTTAAGGATAGAAAGTGCCTCAGGCATAAGTTCGTCCTCGTGAAGAGAGTTACCTATCTTACCGCCCTCTGCCTTGATGAAGGTGTAACCCATACCACCACCGATGATGAGGTTATCTACCTTATCGAGCATATTCTCCAAAACTGCAAGCTTGCTACTTACCTTAGAACCACCGATGATGGCAGTGAAAGGACGCTCTGCGTTCTTAAGAACGTTGTCGATAGCCTTGATCTCACCCTCCATAAGGTAACCGAACATCTTGTCGTTAGGGAAATACTTAGCGATAAGAGCGGTAGAAGCATGAGCACGGTGTGCTGTTCCGAAAGCGTCGTTAATATAGCAGTCGGCATAAGATGCCAATGTCTTTACGAACTCCTTCTGAGAGGCCTTTACAGCGTCTTTAGCTGCCTTCTTCTCCTCATCGGTAGCATCCTCAGCAAGTCCGCGAGGTTTTCCCTCTTCCTCTGCATAGTAACGAAGGTTCTCGAGAAGGAGAACTTCGCCCGGCTTAAGAGCCGCTGCCTGAGCCTGAGCCTTCTGGCAATCCTCGGCAAACTGAACAGGAACTCCGAGAAGCTCGCTCACGTGTGCCAATATGTGCTTGAGAGAGAATTTAGGGTCTACCTTCTTAGGACGTCCGAGGTGAGACATAATGATCAATGCACCACCACCAGCGAGCACCTTCTTAAGAGTAGGAAGAGCTGCACGGATACGTGTATCATCTGTAATTTCGAAATTCTCGTTAAGTGGAACGTTGAAATCCACACGAACAATGGCTTTTTTGCCTTTGAAATCGTAAGAATCGATAAACTGTTGCATAATTTTATATTTGATATTTATGATTTTCGCGTCGCAAAATTACATAAAAAGACTTGAAGTTCAAAACTACTTGGCGTGAACTCCCTTACCGCCCGTCTTCCTGACTATCATAGCCGGAACCTTTCGCTTACAAGACACTACCCAGATGACTATTCCCGCGATGATGAACGGAACGCTCAGCACGTGTCCCATATTGATGACCACGTCTCCTATGGTAAAAAGAGTAACCGAAGGCTCCTTCGTAAACTCGAGCAAAGCCCTGCATCCGAAGCAGAATGTAAGGAAAATGCCGAAGAACTCCCCGCGATACATCTTGTCAAGTCTCTTTTTATACAGACTCATAAGCACTATACCTAAAATCACATAGCACAAAGCCTCATAAAGCATGGTCGGATGCTTAGGGAGCGGATCGCCGGTACGCTCGAAAATCACGCCCCACGGAAGAGTGGTATGATAGCCGTAAATCTCCGAATTAAAGAAATTTCCAAGCCTGATGCAAGCGCCTGCGAAACAAACGATTATCACCAACCTGTCCGCTACCCACCAGAAATCGAATCCCTCCTTCCGGCCATACTTTTTAGCATACCACAACAGACCTATCAAGATGCCTATGGCTCCTCCGTGACTGGCCAATCCGCCCTTCCACGGCTGAAACACCTCCAGAAAGCCCTGTGTGCTTCCGAAATAGTACTGCGGGTCATAGAAAATACAATGCCCAAGTCTTGCACCTATCACCACGCATATCAGCATAGCATAGAGAAGCGGGTCCAGATAAGCCTCATTGACGCCCTCGCGCCTATAGAAACTACGGAAGATATAGTAACCGAAAATAAAGCCTGAGACGAAAAGCAGAGAATACCATCTGATGCTTAAGGGGCCGATATGGAAGAGGACCGGGTCCACGTTCCAATGTATATACAGCAAATCTAACATAATGAAACAAATATAGATAAAAAACTCTACTCTTTCACGATAAGTATGGACAGTTCATATAAAAGATAAATAGGAAGGAAAACCACCGCAAGGGTGAACGGGTCCCCTGTCGGAGTAATGATCGCTGCCAATACCAACAACGCCACCACTGCGTGCTTCCTGTACTCCTTCAACGTCGCCTTGTGCAGGATTCCCAGACTCGAGAGCAACCAGGCCAATACCGGAATCTCGAAGACCAATCCCATAATGAATATTATGGAGATGAATGTGGACATATAGGAATCCAGGGAAATCTGGGTAACTATGTCCTGCCCTATTTGATAGCCGGCCAAGAACCTGAACGTGATGGGGAAAACCACGATATATCCCACTACACAGCCTATATAGAAAAGTATGGCCACTCCGAGGAAGGCCAGCTTCACGCTTTTTTTCTCCCCATCATAAAGGGCGGGAGCCACAAAAAGCCATATTTCGAATAGCAGGTAAGGGAAAATAAGCAGCAACGACATCCACAGCGACACTTTCATATGCGTAAAGAAAGGCGTAGTAACGTTAATGTTAATGATGTCGATGTTAAATCCCGGAGGGAAAAGTCCGCTTAGCCAAGTGTAGACGAAGAAATCCGATTTGGAAGGAGACAGAATCACCGAATCGAAGATGTAGGGCATAAAGGCGAAGGCAATGAGAAATACCACCACCAAAGCTATGAGCACCCTAAAGAAAGACCACCTAAGAACTTCAAGATGGTCCCAAAAAGACATCTCCGAATTATCAGACATCTCCTATTACTTCTTGTCGTTGGAAGAAATCTGGTTGTCTATGTCCTTTACCTCCTTCTCGACGTCACTCATTCCGTCCTTGAAGCTCTTTACGCCCTTTCCGAGTCCGCGCATAAGCTCAGGAATCTTCTTACCACCGAAAAGAAGCAAAACAATAAGGGCGATTATAAGAATCTCCCCTGTTCCCAAATTTCCAATCAAAAGCAAATTGTTCATATTTTTACGAATCTAATTTAAGTACAGCCATAAATGCGGACTGAGGCACCTGCACGGAACCTACCTGACGCATTCTCTTTTTTCCTTCCTTTTGTTTTTCGAGCAGCTTGCGCTTTCGGGACACGTCACCGCCGTAACACTTAGCAGTCACATCCTTACGCACCTGCTTAACCGTCTCGCGAGCTATAATCTTCGCACCGATGGCAGCCTGGATAGGGATGTCGAACTGGTGGCGCGGGATGAGTTCCTTGAGCTTCACGCAGATTTTGCGGCCGAAATCGTAGGCATTGTCCTCGTGGATGAGCGTAGACAAGGCATCGGCAGGCTCTCCGTTAAGCAGGATGTCGAGGCGAACCAGCTTGGCCGGTCTGAAGTCTATCACATGATAGTCGAACGAGGCGTATCCCTTCGAGATGGTCTTCAGCTTGTCGTAGAAGTCGAAAACTATCTCGGCGAGAGGCATATCGTAGTTCAGTTCCACGCGGTCGGCGGTTATGTAGTGCTGGCTTATGAGCACACCGCGGCGGTCGATGCAAAGCTTCATTATTGGCCCGAAAAATTCCGTTTTGGAGATGATCTGGGCGCGAATGTACGGCTCTTCTATATGGTCGATCAGGGTAGGCGCCGGCAGTCCCGAAGGGTTGTGCACGTCCATAACCTCACCCTGAGTGGTGTATACTTTATAGGATACGTTCGGCACGGTGGTGATGACGTCCATATCGAACTCGCGGAAAAGCCTTTCCTGCACTATTTCCAAGTGGAGAAGGCCCAAGAATCCGCAGCGGAATCCGGAACCGAGGGCAAGCGAACTCTCCGGCTCGTAGACGAAGGATGCGTCGTTAAGCTTGAATTTCTCGAGTACCGTGCGAAGCTCCTCGAACTTGTCGGCCTGGACGGGATACATACCGGCGAAGACCATTGGCTTCACTTCCTCGAATCCCGAAATCGCCTTAGCACAAGGCCTTTCGACGTGAGTAATGGTATCGCCCACCTTCACCTCCACGGCACTCTTGATGCCGGTAATAATATATCCCACATCGCCGCAGGTAACTTCTGCGGTAGGTATTAGCTTCATTCTCAAAAGGCCCACTTCCTCGACGTCATATTCCTTACCGGTAGCGAAGAACTTGACCTTGTCGCCCTTTCGGATAACTCCGTTCTTGATTTTAAAATAGGCGATTACGCCTCTGAAAGGATTGAACACGGAGTCGAAGATCAAAGCTTGAAGAGGAGCATTCGTGTCTCCCTGTGGAGCCGGAATCTTCTCTACTATGGCATCCAGCAGCGGAGCCACACCCTCTCCCGTACGGGCAGACACCTTGTATACGTCTTCCGGGGAGCATCCTATAAGTTCACACACCTCGTCGGTCACCACGTCCACCTGGGCAGATTCCATATCTATCTTATTGAGAACCGGGATAATCTCCAGGCCGTGGTCTATGGCCATATAGAGGTTGGAAATAGTCTGAGCCTGAACGCCTTGGGAAGCATCCACTACCAGAAGGGCTCCCTCGCACGATGCGATGCTTCGAGACACCTCATAAGAAAAGTCGACGTGACCCGGGGTGTCGATAAGATTCAGTTTATATGTCTGTCCCTTATACTGATACGACATCTGGATGGCGTGACTCTTAATGGTAATGCCTTTCTCCCTCTCGAGCTCCATATCGTCGAGAACCTGGCTATCCATATCCCTTTCGGAAAGGGTTTGAGTCAGCTCCAGAAGTCTGTCGGCCAGAGTACTTTTACCGTGGTCGATATGAGCTATGATACAAAAATTTCGGATATTCTTCATTAGGGGCAAATATACTAAAAAATTCACTACGGCACGGGGTCATAACCGCTTCCGCCCAGAGGATGACAGCGCAAGATGCGTCTCACGCTCAGATACAATCCCTTAAGCGGGCCATATTTATGAAAAGCCTCGAGTGCGTACTGCGAGCAAGTAGGCGTAAATCGACAAGAAGGAGGGGTCAGCGGAGAGATGCACCGCTGATAAAACCTTATCATCAGGATAAATGGGTAATTCAATATCTTCTTCCAAGAGACCATAGCCTATTTTTTAGCCAATTTAGACAAAATCACCTTTACATCGTTTTCTATTTGGGAAAAATCTGCTATCTGATTAGAGGAATAAATGAACATTATGTCCACTCCCAGCGAGTCGACGATTCCCTTATTAAGCCTATACGCCTCCCTTATGCGACGTTTCAACAGATTACGGCGCACCGCCCGCTTGAAATGACGCTTCGGCACGCTCACCAGCATCCTATTCTTCCCGTCGCAGGAATTCGGCGCATAGCAATATTTCAAACACGACACACTCCCCCAATGTCCTTTCTCCATAATGGTGGATATGGTGGTCTTTCCGCAAATCCTTTCGTCTTTAGGAAAAGTATGTCCCGTGTCTATAGGCATTATTCGCTATCTTCCAAAAACAATTCTAGCGCCTTCGCTACGGACGGAGCCTGAGGCGTAGGTGCCTGGAGGGCGATTTTAAGTCCTGCCTCCTCTATGCATTTAACGACATTCTTTCCATAGGAAATAATCCTGATGTCGCCCTGCTTGAATTCGGGATAACTATGAAAAAGCGACTCCACGTCGGAGTGATTGTATAGCACCACCACGTCGAAGGCTGCCAAATCCAGAGAAGTAAGGTCTTGATAGACAGACTTTACGAGTTCGGCCACAGTATAATCTATGCCGGCATTGTCGAAAAGTCCCATGTAACCCGCCGCATTAGACGCATCGGAAGTGGCTATCAGGAAACGCTCCCCCTGATGCTTGCTGCCGATAAGTTTCATGATGGATTCCGGAGTACCGTCACCTGAAAAAATCTTACGTTTACGGAAAACGATGTGCTTCTGGAGATAATTAGCGACTAACTCCGTGGTACAGAAGTACTTCATCGTCTCCGGAACTTTAAATCTAGCTTCTTCGCAAAGTGCGAAATAAGCATCTATCGCCACGCGTGAAGAGAAAATCACCGCAGTATATTCGCTCAAATTTACCCTCTGCGCACGAAATTCCCTGAAACTCAAAGCCTCTGTCTTAAAGAAAGGAAAGAACTCTATGTCCACACCGAATTTCGTCTTCAGATTATCGTATGGCGCAGTATTGCTCGGAGCAGTTTGCGATATAAGTATCTTTTTTACACTCATTTTCTAACACACTAACATTAATACACTCAATAATCCCGTCACGGGAATAATTTCAAGTGCGCAAAGATACAAAAAAGACAGGAAAACGCCGCACTGCGAGGCTAAAATTTCTGCCTGCCGA
>URCV01000055.1 GCA_900546445.1 uncultured Bacteroidales bacterium
TGTAACTTGCAGAGTTATTGATATGACTACGGAAACTAATTTAGACCAAGAGAGTATTTACAATGGATAAAGTTAAAGTTATTGAGATTAAGAAAAGTGTTTTTGAAGATAATGACAGGGAGGCGGATCAGCTCAGATCTGAATTGAAGGGCAGGGGAGTGTTCCTGCTGAACCTGATGTCTTCCCCGGGGAGTGGAAAGACCACGACACTTATCTCTTTGATAAACAAGTTGAAAGAGCATATTAAGATAGCTGTGATGGAGGCTGATATAGATAGCGATGTGGATGCGGTGAAGATTAAGGAGGCCACTGGCATAGAGAGCATTCAGCTTCATACCGGCGGGATGTGCCATCTCGATGCAGGGATGACTCGTCAAGGTCTCGAGAATTTGTCTCCTGAAGGCTATGACTTGGTGATTCTGGAGAATGTAGGGAATCTGGTCTGTCCTGCGGAATTCGATACCGGTGCCTGTGCCAATGCTATGATTCTTTCTGTTCCTGAAGGAGATGATAAGCCCTTGAAGTATCCTCTGATGTTCTCGGTTTGTGATATCGTGATAATAAATAAGATAGATGTTCAGCCGTATTTTAATTTTGACTTGGAGCGCTGCGAGCGGAACGTTTATATGAGAAACCCTAAGGCTAAGATATTTCCTATCTGCGCCCTTAATGGGGATGGAGTTGACGCCCTTGCCGAGGCTATTCTACAGAGAGTAAAACTCTGGCAGACAAATCAGTAATTAATACCAATCTCAACCCCATCACCAAGCAGTCCATCACTGATAATAAATAACACTAACACTTTTATATATTATGCCTGAAATGTCAACGAAGTTTGTCCCTAAACACAAGGGCGACCCGAATCCTAATCCCAAACTCCTCAAGTTTGCGAGAAAGGTAACAGACAGAATAGTAAACAAGATGAAAGGCCTCACCACCGACGACCCTGAGTATTGGGGATTGGCCTGCATCTTCGAGGACGAAATGGACGAGAAGATGCGCGAAGCGGCCCTCGACCTGCTTCTGGACGTGGTATCCAGCAAGCCAATGCACGTGCGAGAGCACAGACCATATCCGCTCCTGGTACAGTGGAACCGTAAAAAGCACTATGTCGAAAGTGACGCAGAGTTCGACGAGTTGCTGGACAGATTGGCCTATCTGGGAATGCTCGAATACGACTACGGCGACAAATACACGAAGGAAGGACCGGTGGAAGGCACTACTTACAGACGCGAAGACCGCGAGTACTGGGTACCGCTCTTCGTGCCGGGCTCCGCAGAATATACAAATATGAACACCGAGCTGATGGATAAGCATCCGGAGCTCGCGATGTTCTTCGAGAGAATGACCTTCCTCCCGCTCGAGCACGTTACCGCTATGGTCCCTCCTGGAGGCGCAGGCATCGGAATGCACGTGATTCCAGTCGAGAAAGCCATCTCAATGGAGAACCAAACACTTGATATAGAGCATATTTCGTATTGGCTCAAAAAATACGAAGGCCACATCGGCGCCTCCATCTGTTCCTGCCGTTACGGAAGAAAGAAACTCGACGAGGGCTGTGCCGATGACTATCACGACTGGTGCATAGCCGTGGGCGATATGGCGGATTACTGCCGCGAGACCGGAAGAGGCCGCGACATCAGCTACGATGAGGCTATGGAGATACTCCGCAGGGCCGAGGACAATGGCTATGTGCATCAGGTCACCAACATCGACGGAGAGGGCAAGATCTTCGCCATCTGTAACTGTAACGTAAAGATTTGCAACGCTTTGCGTACATCCCAGCTCTTCAACACGCCGAATATGTCCCGCAGTGCCTATGTCGCTAAGGTGGAGAAGGCCAATTGTGTCGCCTGTGGTCGTTGCGTGGAGTATTGCCCTGCCGGAGCCGTGAAACTGGGCCAGAAACTCTGTACCAAGAGCGGTGAGAAGGAGTATCCACGCCAAGTGCTGCCAGACGCCACCAAGTGGGGCAGTCATATGTGGAACGAAGACTATCGCGACAGAAACCGCATCAACTGCTATCCTAGCGGTACCGCCCCTTGCAAGACAGCCTGTCCGGCCCATATCGCAGTGCAAGGCTATCTGAAAAAAGCTGCCGAAGGTAAGTACAGAGAGGCACTCGAACTGATTAAACGCGAGAACCCATTCCCTGCAGTCTGCGGAAGAATCTGTAACAGACGTTGCGAGGACGCTTGCACCCGTGGCACCATAGACCAGGCAGTCGCCATAGATGCCGTGAAGAAATTTATCGCCGAACAGGACCTGAAGGCAGAGCACCGCTTTGTACCGGAGATAGTCGTGGCTTCCAACCTCGGCAGATGGAAAGAGAAGATTGCCATCATAGGAGGAGGTCCTGCCGGTCTTTCCTGTGCATACTACCTCGCCTCTATGGGTTACTATCCTACGGTATTTGAGAAAAATGAGCAGCCTGGAGGAATGCTCCGCTACGGAATTCCGTCATACAAGCTCGAGAAGGATGTAATCGACGCCGAGATAGATATAATGAGAGAGATTGGCGTAGATATCCGTACCGGTATCGAAGTGGGTAAGGATATCACCATCGCTCAGCTCCGAGAGCAGGGCTATAAGGGTTTCTATGTAGCCATAGGCTGTCAGGGCGGGCGCCTTCCTGGAATCCCGGGCCAGGAACTCAGCGGAGTACGCACCGCCATCGACTTCCTGCACGTGGCTAACACCGGTGCCCTGCCGGTATCGGGTAAGGTGGTAGTAGTCGGAGGAGGTAATGTCGCCATCGATGCTGCCCGAGTGGCAAAGCGCAGCGGAGCCTCTGAGGTAACTATGCTATCCCTTGAAACTGAGGATATTATGCCGGCTTCTCCTCTCGAGAGAGCAGAGGCCCGTGAGGACGGGGTAACTATACTCCCTGGCTGGGGTCCTAAGGAAGTCAAAGGAACTGAGAAGGTCGAGGGAATCGTCTTTAAGAAATGTACTTCCGTCTTTGACGAGAGCCATCGCTTCGCTCCTAAATACGACGAGGAGCAGACCCTCAGCCTCGATGCAGATCTCGTCATCTTCGCTATCGGACAGACTGTGGAACTTAAGAATCTGCTCGAGGGTACAAAGGTAGAGTTTTTCCGCGGAGTCTATCCTGTGGCCGACAAACTCACTTATCAGACTGCCGAAGAGGATATCTTCGTGGGCGGAGACTGCTTCACAGGACCGAAATTCGCTATCGATGCCATAGCCGCAGGAAAGGAGGCAGCAGAGTCGCTGCACCGTTATGTACAGCACGGACATATGACAATTGGCCGAAACAGAAGAGACTTCATCGAGCTGGATAAGAGCGAGATAGTCGTGGAAAGCTACGACAATTCCTCCCGTCAGGTCGAGGCCAAGTCAGAGGGTACGGCTCCATTCAGGGAGTATCAGCAGACTCTCACGGAAGAGCAGGTTCGCAAGGAAACTGCCAGATGTCTGGGCTGCGGCGCTTCCATTGTGGACCCGAACAAGTGCATCGGTTGCGGTCTGTGTACTACCAAGTGTGGTTTCGATGCCATTCATCTGCATAGGACTATGCCTGAATGCAGCACTATGGTAACCTCCGAGGACAAGGTCGGCGCACTGCTGCCGTATGTACTCAAGAGGGGAGTGAAGATACTGACTAAGAAGAAAAGCTGATGCACGAACTTGGCATAGTATTCTACATTATCCGCGACGTGAAGCAGGTGGCGCAGGAGAATTCCGTGACCAAGGTTTCGAAGGTCGTGATGAATATCGGTGAGGTATCGACCGTGGTGCCTGAATACCTCACTGATTGCTGGAGATGGGCAGCCGACAAGGAAGAAATCCTAAGGGGCTGCACTCTCGAGTGTCAAAGCATAAAGGCTGTAAGCTATTGCGAGGATTGTCACGCGGAGTATGAGACCATTACTCACGGGAAGAAATGTCCCTGCTGCGGAAGCGAAAATACTTACCTTCTAAGAGGTAATGAAGTGGAAATCAAAGAAATAGAAATTAAAGAAGAGTAATAATATGTGTTGTTTTTTAGTACCGATGGCCCAGGCCGTCGCCACCACCATTTACAGGAAAAGCATCGAATCCCATAACACGGGATCAGGAACTGCTGCCTTTGTCAAATCCAAAGTTAAAGACCTGGAGAAAATGCTCTGGGGAGGAACTTTGATGCTAATCGTAGATCATATCATCAACGGGGAACTCATCTGGCGTTTCCCATTCTTCACCGCCCTTACCGAAGTGGACGGAACGGCGGTTTTCTTAAAGGAACTGCTTACTGTGGGACTGCCAATGTCCCTGGCGCTCACCTTCTGCTGGTTAGGTGTTAATCTTCTGAAGGCCAGAAAGATGGCGAAAGCGTAAAAATAAGGGCTGACTCTACTGAGCCAGCCCTTTTTGAAACTAGGCTCGTCTTGCCATAGCTTCCTTATAATATTTCTGATTAACGAATACGTCCTCCTTGTAAGGATTGATGTGACGTTTCTTAGCCTGAACGATGATGTAGGTCAATGCTATTACATTAACTACAAGAGCCAAGGCGCTGACTATCAGCATAGCGCTAGGGTCGGCATTGGCGCTGCCACCTTCCACGATTCCGTTAAGGGTGCCATCTGCGTACAGACGAGGCAGGGTAGCCCATTTGCTGGCGGCGGTGCCGTCAGAGAAGGTAATCTGGAAGAGAGGGAATACCTGTGCGAACATACACCAGATAGCCAGAGTGTTAGCCCTGTTCTGAATCCAACCGCCCTTATTCCAGAGAATAGCTGCGATGGTAGGTGCAAGCAGAAGTGCGATACCGCAATACCATGAGTGGGTAGGAAGGCAGTTATATGTATATGCAAAGTTCCAGATATCATATACCACGATATATACCCAGGTCATATCCGGCCACAGCATATCTTTCTTATCCTTAGAAGAATAAATGTTCCACCAAGCAGTCATACAGAAGATATTCAGGATACCGGCGATACCGTTCAGTACATTATGCCAACCTCCGAATAACCACACGTCCTCATTTGAAAGTCTCCACACTCCCCATCCCTTGATGGCAGTCTCAAAGTCAGAAGCCACGGCGATAAGGATATTGATGGCTACGATGACGAATGGGAAAGGTTTGAACCAGTGTTTTTTGCCAATTCCCCAGCCATATTTGATCATCATAAATCCTATACATCCTGCCAGAGCCGCGTAGATCTTCGCGTAATGGAACCAGCCGTTCATATACAGGTAGGTCTGATTCTTTAAAGCCCACTGAGCTCCTGTGGCTGCACCTATCTGTATGGCTACAAAGTAGATAGTAAGTGCTGCAGGAAGAAGGAAAAACATAAATGCACCACCGAATTTACTCCTGCGAGCGAATTCGTTAAGCAGGATTAGGCCCAAAAGGACAGCGATCATCGCTATCCACTGATATACGGCCATATCCCCGTAAACATGAAATAACATAATTGAATAAAAGTTTTGGTTATTAAATTATTAGTGGAGTAAAATTACTTTATATCCTGCTATTTTCCAAATATTTGAAAATTTTTCCGAAATTTGTCCCCAGTTATGGAATATGCAGTGATTACCGGAGCCGCCTCCGGAATGGGAAAGATATATGCCAATTCCCTTGCTTCGAAGGGTTTTGGCCTTTGCCTGATAGACATAAATGAGAAAGGATTGGCCGAAGTGGAAAGAGAATTGCAGGAACTCCTGGGAACGCAGTGTCCACGGATAATAAGATTGGCCCAGAATCTGGCTGAACCCGAGGCAGCACGAAAAGTGGCGGAGCAAGTTAAAGATTTGAACGTCAAGATATTGATAAATAATGCGGGGATGATTTTCACCTCCTCTATCGAGGAGACCCCCTATGCTCGTCTTTCCTCTATGATGATGCTGCATATGCAGACCCCTCTGCTGCTCTGTCACGAACTTCTTCCTCAGCTCAAGGCCAATTCCGGCTATATCCTGAACATCTCCTCCATCTGTGCCTGGATGCATTGGCCGGCCATAGGGATGTACGGGAACACCAAGGCTTTCGTGAAAAATTACTCCCGTTCCCTTCGGATAGAATGCCGCGGCAGCGGGCTAAGCGTCACTACCGCCTATTTCGGGGCAGTGGACACTCCGCTCTTCGGATTTTCCCCTAAGGTCCGCAAGACAATGCTCAGGCTGGGTCTGATGATAAGCCCGCAAAAGGCTGTCAGCAAAGCTCTTGGTGCTATGGAAAGGCGTCGCCGCTCCATTACCCCGGGCTTTCTGAACAAACTCGCCACCCTCTTCGCCCCGCTGCTCTCGGAGCGCTTCCTCGCCTTTTTATATCGTAAATTCAAACATCTCCTATAATATATGCCTTCCTATCTTCAGGTCGAAAGACTCTCCAAATCCTACGGTCTTAAGGTTTGTGGAGAAGAATGTAAATCCACAAACTTTGGTTAACTCAAAGCAACCCTCCTGACGCCGCCTTCAACTGGCACTGGTTCAACTGCGGCATGTGGTACATTTGAAAGTGATACGGGTGGTACATCGAGGGAAACGCCTTCCTCGCTCGGAGACAGTCCTTCTATCCAGTCCTCAATGCTCTTGGTTTTTATGTAATTGTTCTATTCACTTGCAGAGTTATACAAATTTTGTATAATATGGCAAGTGAATGGAAGAGTTTTCAGTTCAAGTCAAATAACTATTTCCGAAATTTGGAATTATGTATTAAAAACATTATGTTTGCGTATCATAATAAATATAGGATATGAAATTTGTAGATAGAATAGGAGAAACAGCACGACTGAGAGATGCTCTTTCAAGAGAGAAGTCCTCGTTGGTCGTAGTGTACGGCCGCAGGCGATTGGGTAAGTCAACACTTATCAAGAGGGTGTTGTCGGACAGGGATGTATATTTCATTGCCGACCGTTCGGAAGGACAGCACCAAAGGACTTTGCTCGCAAAAGTGATAGCACAAGTGTTTTCAGATTTCGATAAGTTAACATATCCGGACTGGGAATCTATGTTTCGTGCCGTCAATTATCGAGCAGACAAGCGTTTTACGTTATGCTTGGATGAATTTCCGTATCTTGTGGAACAATCTCCGGAGTTGCCATCTGTATTGCAGAAGATTGTTGATGAAAAACAACTAAAGTATAATCTTGTGCTTTGTGGTTCTTCGCAGAATATGATGTATGGATTGTTTCTCGATTCTACTGCGCCTCTCTATGGTCGTGCTGATGAGATAATGAGACTTGCGCCCATACGTCTGCCGTATATTCAAGAGGCTTTGGGCCTTGATGCGACGGCTGCAATTGAGGAGTATTCCGTGTGGGGCGGAGTGCCGCGTTATTGGGAACTTCGTGAAAGCAGAAGTTCGCTTGATGACGCAATGTGGCACAATATCCTCTCCGGGAATGGCGCGCTTTTCGAGGAACCAATCAAACTCTTTCAGGATGATGTGAAGGATATTGTAAAGACGTCGACGATAATGTCTTATATTGGCACTGGCGCAAATCGTCTTTCTGAGATTGCCGGACGATGCGATGAACCGGCTACAAATCTATCACGACCACTAAAAAAGCTAATAGATCTCGGATTCTTGGAAAAAGATATCCCTTTTGGAAATGATGAAAAGAATGCGAAGAAGAGTCTTTATAAGATAGCAGACCCGTTTATGGCATTCTATTACCAATTTGTTGTCCCTAATCGTTCGTTTATTGAACTTAATCGCCGTTTGCCCATTGACCAGGCTTTGAATACCCATTTCTCGGAGTATGTGAGTATGCAATGGGAAAAGATGTGTCGAGATGCCGTAACTGGTAATCTCGTTAATGGTGTCGTGTATGGAAAGGCCAAACGCTGGTGGGGTTCTGTTCTCAATGAAGCAAAGAAGGCGGAACAGGTGGAATTTGATGTTGTGGCCGAATCGATTGATAAAAAGTATCTTCTGGTCGGAGAATGTAAATGGACGACTCAGGAGAATGGCAAGCAACTCACAGCCGAGCTTCTCCGTAAAGCCAAACTGTTACCATTTGCCAATGATTACACCATAGTTCCAATGCTATTCCTCAAGAGCGTTCCGAAAGATGACATAGGTAATGCGCTCTTGCCGGAACACATAATTGAGTTAGGGAAATGATATTTTCAAAGACTTCATCCGGGAGTTAGTATCTATCATTAATATTTATAAGAGGCTTAACAGTTTGTCTACTCTGATAACTTTGGTTGTAATTTACCTGCAAGAACAAGAATCCTTTTACCGTTGAGATAGATATGAACTTGTAAGCTATTTTATTGCATTCAGAATTTGCTCAGCATGAATCTTGGTCTTTATCTCTTTGGGAGTGAAAATACGCTCAATGATTCCTTCCTCATTGACAAGGTAAGTAGTGCGAAGTGTGCCAATGGTTCTGCGACCGCAAGCCACTTTCTCGCCCCATGCACCAAGCGTTTGGAGAAGTTCGGTACTTGTGTCGGCAATAAGAGGGAACTCCAAACCCTGTGCATCAGCAAATTTCTTCTGCACCTCCTGCTTGTCCTTGCTTACACCGATAATCTCATAGCCAAGTTCTGCCAACTCCTGCTTATGCGCTTGCAGTGAACATGCTTCAGCAGTACAACCGCTTGTGTTTGCCTTTGGATAAGTGTAGAGGACAATCTTGCGTCCACGATAATCACTCGACTTAATTTCATTACCGTGCTGGTCAATGCCAAGCACCTCTGGTATTCTATCACCTATATTCATAATTGTTTTGTATTTAGTTGTTTATAATTCTCTTACAAAGTGTGGGTACAATTCTTCTCCTAAATGAGGATTGTATTCGAAACCTTCATAACTGAATGCCTTCAGTTCTTCTGAATTTATGATCTGATTGGTCAAGATATAGCGCACCATAGCTCCACGACATGATTTTGCCCATACTGCTTGCATCTTCAATCCACCATCTTTCTGTCTTACATAAAATAAGGGGTGAATGACTTTAACTTCCTCACAAACTCTGTTCCAATCGAAAAGATGTTCATACTCTTCTGTTGAAAGGTGAACTAACATGCCATCATCCTTTTTTACGCTATCTATCAGAACATCTGTTAGTTTATCTTTCCAGAACGTGTTAATAGGTTTATCTTCTGTCATGGCAAGTTTCACACAGTGTTCCATGCGATAAGGTACAATGGCATCCAATGGGCGCAGCAAACCATAGAGGAAACATGTAATCCAGAGATGTTCTTGTCCAAATCCAAGTGCATCCTTGTTTAAAGTCTTTGCTCTCAGATGCTTGTAGGCTTGGCCATTGTAAGCCATGATTGCCGGAAGTTTCTCTGCCATATGGAAGTTCTGGTATCTGCGCCGGTTTTCTGCTGCAAGTGAGCGACTGCAATTCAGTTCCTTTGCCAAAGTGTCAATATCGCACAAAGCCATCTCTGCTGCCAGTTCGTTGGCAACAGTTTGAAACATTGGTGTCGTCAGAGGTTGAACCTCAGAGCAATCGTTCATTATTTTGGCATTGGCAAGTAGTATTTGCATCTTTTATTTAACTATCTTATCATTCGTTGTAAATTGCGATCTTTATGAAGCCACGAGGTACGCTACCATGCTTAATGTGAGGGTCACTTGTACAAATGCTTCCCAACGTCACCTTGACAATGGCGTCTGTAGGTTCTATGAGCGTTGACTTTGGCTTTTCAACCAAGGCGAACTTTCCTTTTTTTTTGTATATGTATGCTTGCATGCTTTTATTTCTCGATGTACCAACTTATAATAGATTGATTGCGAAGAACTTACGTAATAGTGGCGAGGCCTGCCGGTGATGACCATCGATACCGAAGGACCACAATCCCGCGCCGGAAAACAGTCCGACCGCAAGGCTGCAAAGAAAATCAGAGAGGTGGTGGAGAATGGCAAGATGGTGAGCGGC
>URCV01000056.1 GCA_900546445.1 uncultured Bacteroidales bacterium
CCGTACACCTTTAGCCACCGGACCATCTAGAAGCGTCTCTACGGCATCCTGACTCAAAAGGTGTTTTTCGACTTCGCGACAAGGAAATGCACGGCACCCAATGGGTTATTTTGCTATATTGGGTACCGTCAGACCGCTTTCTATTGCGGTTTTGCGACACCTACTCTGACGCAGAACTGTCTTCCCATCCGGCGAAAGGCTGGTTTGCCCGGATGGCAGAGCTCAAAAACGTATTTCATCCGGTGAAAGGCCCGTTTGCCCGGACGAAAACGCTTTAACTGTCATCCCGTACGGTGAAAAGAGGGCCGGATAGGTCAGCCTCAAAGCGTTAGAGACATTAAATTGACTTTCGGGGAAATTGTGTATCTTTGCAGGCGTTGATAACTACTAAACAGGTAATGAAAAAGACTATGTTAATGGCACTGGCTGCTATGTGCGTGTGCGGTGCGTCTATCGCAGCCAATGCTCAGGAAGTTCAAGCGGAGAAGAAGACCGGATGGGGATTCGGCGCTTTGCCGTGTGCTACCTATTCTTCCGATATGGGCTTCCAGTACGGAGTATTCGGTGATTTCTATTATTATGGCGATGGTTCGACCTATCCTAACTATCGTGATAAGATCAGTTATGAGGTGTCACATTTTACGAAGGGAAGGACGAGGCTTTATCTGGCCTATGACAGTAAGTTCTTGATTCCTAATGTCAGAACTACGGTCAGTGCTACTTACATCGATGACCCTCTATATAATTTCTGGGGATTCAACGGTGCTGCTTCACCTTTGTACAAGTCGCTCGAATCGAACAAATCTTATGCTTCGCAGATACTTGACGGGACCATTCCTGCAGCAGATGCAGCCCTATTCTCTACGATGGGCATTAACCCACTAAAGAATGTCTCATACTATTACACTAATCGCGACATCATAAGAGTTCTCGCAGACTTTCAGGGAAATATAGTTCCGCGTCTTCGCTGGGCAGGTGGCGTAAGCTATTGGAATTTCCGAATGGGAGACATTAACGAATCCAAGTATGGTTACGATGCACAGTCTACTTTATATAATCACTATAAGCAATTCGGCGTCATAAAGGATAGCGAGGCCAATGGTGGCAGCAGATTGGAAATCAAGGCCGGACTCGTATACGACAGCCGTGACTTCGAGACCGCCCCTAATAGCGGTATCTGGTCTGAAATCTACGTGAACGGCTCTCCGGACGTATTCGGCGATGGCTTCAACTATTTGAAGTTGAGCGCTCATTTCCGCCACTATGTTCGCATTCCGCTTGGCCTGAAGGTGGGAGATCCGGTGTTCGCGTACCATTTGGCATATCAGGGAACGGTAGCGGGCGAGGCTCCTTTCTATGTGCAGCAGAATGTCACGGCCTTGATTCTCAAACAGATGATGTCCGAAGGTCTGGGTAGCTCGAATACCCTTCGTGGTACCAGGGCTAATCGTCTCATCGGCGACGGCTACGCTTGGGGTAACTTCGAGCTTCGCGTCAAGATGGTGAATTTCAAGTTCTTAGGCCAGAATTTCTACTTGGCCGCTAACCCATTCCTCGACTGCGGTATGATAGTGCAGCCTTATCGTGTTTCCGAAATGAGCGTGCTTCCGGAAATCAATGCTTTGGCCATCGCTGCCGGATACAAGGCCGGTGAGGCAGAAAAATACATTCGCGACATGGCAGGCCAATTCATCTGCAGCGGTGGTGCCGGTTTGAAATTGGCCTGGAATCAGAACTTTATCGTGTCCATCGAGGTCGCGCACAATTTCAATAAGGGAATAGGCGACCCATTCTGGATGTCGATAGGCACAAATTATTGTTTCTAAGGCTCGTAGTAGCCGTTGGAAGCGATTTCAAGAGCGGTGAAGCTGTTGTTTGACTTTAGACCAGAAAGAGGTCTGCTGAACTATAGGTGTGCAATACGCATCAATTATATCCTTAGGTTCTATGTTTAAGTTCATATCTGTCGTTTTAGAAGAATGTAAGATTGTCAAATGATGGCTTCAATTCGCCGTTCTCGATTTTGTGTATGATTTCCACCACCTTATCGTTCATAGGTGTAGGCACGCCGACTTTACGACCGTACTCGCATACTGAGCCGTTGATGGCGTCCACTTCCGTCTTCTTGCCGTGCTCGAGGTCCTGCAACATACTGGCTTTCAATAGCGCGTGTTTCTTAATGGCCAATGGAATTATGGCGAACGAAATCGCCTTCTTTACCGGATTCTTGAAGTCCAGCAGTTTGACGATGTCCTTACCCTGTATCGGTTCTATCTTGATGCCACCCTTAGCACATACGTCTATGCACTCCTTTATGATGGCCTGAACGATTTTTCTGGATTTGCGGTTTCCTGCGGCCTCGCCGAAAGTGCAGCCCAGCACGGCGCTCATTCCTGAGAATGCGGAATTTATGAGGAGCTTGCTCCAGCGGGTGCCTATGAAGTTGTTATCCACTTCGACCGGTCCCATCTTTTCCAGAAGGGCCTTGACGTCTTCGAAGTGATGGTTAGGTGTCTTTCCCAAATAGCCGAGAGAGAATGTCAGTGAGTCCGGTGAACTGGTGAGTTCGCATACTCCTGGTTCCGTCATGGTGGCGCCCCAGGCCACGGTGCATCCCAATACTCTGTCTTGCCCTACGATGTCGCTTATGAGAAGCTCCGGAAGGCCGTTCTGTAAGGTGACGATTACTCCGTCCGGTGCCAAGTAGTCTTTCAGGAACGTTACTACTTCCTGGTTATGCTGCTGTTTGGTCATCAGGAAGATAATGTCGTATATTCCTGACATCTCGTCTATAGTGTAGGCGTCTACTTTCTGCGTGAAGTCCATAGTGCCGGTAACGTGTGCGCCGTGCTCCTTCAGGGCTTCGATGTGTTTCTTATTGCGATTGATCAATTCGATTTTACCACCGTTTTTAGTGATAAAGGCTCCCAGAATAGTTCCAAGTGAGCCTGCGCCGTAAATTGCTGCTCTCATAATAATTGAAATTTGTGCAAAGATATGAAATTTCCCGCGAAATATCGTGTGAAAATGCATTCTGACATTTTGTCAGTGGAACGTAAATTGGAATCAGTCAAAGTAACAATTTTAGAAAAAAAGGAGATTTGATATATGGATAACAAGTACGAAAATTTGGAAAAGTTCGCGATTAACCTGAACGAGCGCGCCCTTCAAGGAAAGCTCGATCCGGTAATCGGCAGGGACGAGGAAATTCGCCGAGTCCTCCAGATCCTTAGCAGACGTACTAAGAATAACCCTATTCTCGTAGGTGAGCCGGGTGTCGGTAAGACCGCCATATCAGAGGGTATAGCCCAGAAGATAGTAGACGGAAACGTGCCGGAAAACCTGAAGAACAGACTTATCTACTCTCTGGATTTGGGTGCTATCATCGCAGGTGCGAAATACCAGGGCGAGTTCGAGGAAAGGCTTAAGGCCGTCGTGAAGGAAGTAATAGATTCAGACGGACAAGTCATCCTTTTCATCGATGAGATACACACTCTGGTAGGTGCCGGTAGAAGTTCAGGCGCTATGGATGCGTCTAATATCCTGAAACCGGCATTGGCCCGTGGCGAGTTGAGAACCATCGGTTCCACCACTCTCGACGAGTATCAGAAATACTTCGAAACCGACAAGGCGCTTGAACGTCGTTTCCAGATGGTAATGGTCGACGAGCCTACTCAGGCCGAATCCATCTCGATTCTGCGTGGTCTTAAGGAGAAATATGAGAACCATCATAAAGTAAAAATCGAAGACGATGCCCTGATCGCGGCAGTAGAGTTGTCATCACGTTACATTACGTCTCGATTCCTGCCTGATAAGGCGATAGACTTGGTCGATGAGGCTGCGTCAAAGCTTCGTTTGGAGATGAATTCCGTTCCGGAGCCTATTGCCGAGCTCGACAGTAAGATTCGCCAGCTCGAAATCGAAAAGGAAGCCGTAAAGCGCGAAGGCGTGTCATTAAAACTCGACAAAATCGAAGCCGAGCTTTCAGAGGCCAGAAAACAGCACTCCGAGCTCCAGAAACGCTGGAATGCCGAGAAAAACATCCTCTCCGAGCTCCAGAACGACCGTGCACAGTTGGAAGACCTTAAGCTTCAGGCCAATAACGCCGAGCGTTCAGGTGACTACGCCCGCGTGGCCGAGATACGCTACGGTAAGATGTCGCAGGTTCAAAAGAACATAGAGCAGCTCACGGCTCAGAGAGCGGCCATAAAAGACCCTATCCTGAGTGAGTCTGTGACCCCGAACGACATCGCCGAAATCGTCGCCCGCTGGACCGGCATCCCTGTAAACAGGATGCTCGAAAGCGAGAAGACCAAGCTGCTTCGAATGGAAGACGAACTCCATAAGAGGGTAGTGGGCCAAGACGCAGCCATCAAGGCAGTGTCCGATGCCGTCCGCAGAAGCCGTGCAGGCCTTCAAAATGAGAAAAGGCCAATTGGCTCGTTCCTCTTCCTCGGTACTACCGGTGTGGGTAAGACCGAATTGGCCAAGAGCCTCGCGGAATTCCTGTTCAATGACGAGAACATGATTACCCGAATCGATATGTCCGAGTACCAGGAACGTCATTCAGTGAGCAGACTCGTGGGTGCGCCTCCGGGATATGTAGGTTACGATGAAGGTGGTCAGCTGACCGAAGCGGTCCGCAGAAAGCCGTATTCAGTGATATTGCTCGATGAGATAGAGAAGGCCCATCCGGATGTGTTCAACATCTTGCTTCAGGTGCTCGACGACGGACGTCTGACCGATAACAAGGGTAGGACCGTCGATTTCAAGAACACTATCCTGATTATGACCTCAAACGCTACGGCGGAGCAGATAAAGACGATGATGCGTCCTGAATTTCTGAACCGTATCGATGAGATCATCACTTTCGAACAGCTCACGAAAGACGACATACGTAAGATTTTGCATCTGCAGATGAATATCCTTAGGGATAAGCTTGCAGACAGCGGCGTGAAGATTAGTTTCAGCGAGGATTTCGAGAACTATATGACTAACGAGGGTTACGACCCGGCTTATGGTGCTCGTCCTATCAAGCGACTGATGCAGAGGGAATTGATTAACATAATCGCTAAGAAGATTCTCGAAGGCAAGGTCACGAAGGGATCTGAACTTACCGTGGATGTGAAAAATGGTGAGGTCGTAGTGGAATAAGACGAATTCTTCTCATAATAGTAAGGGAGTCGACTAATTGCTAGCCGACTCCCTTTTTCTTAAAACTTATGATAACAAACTGAAATTACTTGATGCTACCTGTTCCGGCGTTGAAGTCAAGAGTAACTGTCTGTCCGGCAGTTGCTACAACTGCTGGCTGATCGCCACCGTCTGCACGGTAAACGATCTTGCCGTCGAAGATGTTGAACTCCATCTGCCACCAGTCTGCAGAAGCGTGCTTAGAGCACTCTGCATACATACGGAGGTTACCTGCGTTAGGAAGTACTACTGAAGCGCCCTTACCCATTTCGAATGGATTCTTGCCGGCATCCCAGTTGCCGAAGCAGTCACCCATACCGAATACTGCAGCAGGCTCTACGGTGATGCACTCACCCTCGAGGTCTACGAAAATCATATAAAGACCTTCTTTCTCTACTGCGCAGTTGTCACCCTTAGCAATGAAACCGCTGTCGTTTGCACCCTGAGCTTTGAATGCTCCGTTCCAGTCCTTGTTAGGGCTGAACTTGAACTCAGTCGCTGTGGTGAGGTAACGGATAGCCCAGAACTGGCCCTGGTGGCTGTGTACAGGGATCATATCCACTACGCCTTCACTAGTCCAATCCCAGTTGCCGAAATCGTTACCGATCATATAGAGAGTGGTAGGAGTGGTGCTTTCCTTTGTAAGTTTGTATGTGAAAGAGAAAGACTTGGCGATAGGGCCACCTGCGCATTTGTAGGTGAGGGTGATGTCATAAAGACCTGCCTTCTCAACCTTGATGTTGCCTGCGCTAACGTTAGTGAATTCACCGTTCTTGTCGAGTCCGAGAGAAACCTCAGCCTTAACCTTGTTGTCGAGGTCGAGGTTGATCTTCCATCCCCAGCAAGAAGCGAATTTGAACTCTCCGCCCTTTGCGAGGTTCTGATCCTTCCAAGTGTATGTGATGGTGCCATCGTCATCCTTCTTAACTTCTCCTTTTGTGAATCCCCAGCCGTTCATACCGCCGCGAACACCGAAGTCAGCCTTCTGGATAACGATCTGTGCGCCGTCAGGAAGGTCACCTGCAGTGTTGTTGTCGAGGATGATGTGATAGAGACCATCTTCCTTAACCTGCATCTTAGGGGCGTTCTCACCGATGATGAGCTTACCCTGCTGGATGAGCATATTAGGGTTATCTACGAAGTTCTTGCAGTTAGGATCGTTCTCGTCGTAACCGAAGTTGTACTCTGCGAGCTCAGCTCCGTAGAAAGTCTTCTGGCCACCCTTGTTCTCGATAAGAGCGAAAGGTTTGTTAGCCTCGAGCCATACGTATTTCTCGTACATACCTGCACGAAGTTCCTTCGTAACTTCGTTAGTACCTGAAGAAAGAGCGAACTTAGGCTCTACCTTGTCTGTTCCGGTAGCATCGCCATAGACATAGAATCCGTCGAGGACGATTCCGCCAAGGTCGATTTTCCCATTTTCCTTTTTGTTACCTCCGCAGGAAGTTATACCTGCCAAAAGTGCAAGTGCACTGAAGAATAAAATCGATTTTTTCATAATGAATTGATATTAATTAATAATTTATAAATTTTCATATCCTGGAGTCTGTGTCCAGATAGGGTTTCCGTTTTCGTCGCGCAGCGATTTCTGGAGTACGGAGAATGGAATAGGGAACCATTTGCGTATCTCGGCACGTGCCGAAGCATTAGGGCAGTCGCGTACGTACTGTATGTTTCCGAATTCTCCGAATCTGATGAGGTCTCTACGACGTACCATCTCCCAAGTGAACTCGCGACCTCTCTCGTCGAGAATGTCTTTCAATGTCCAGCTTGCAGGATCGCCATATTCTGCCTTGAATGTCTCTGCTCCCTTATCGTAAGCGAAGCTACGTGCTAGGAGCTTCTGGAAGTCGGCACTGCCCATTTCCGATGTTCCTGCGCCACCGCGCATGATAGCCTCTTCCTTCATCCAGAGTACGTCGGCGTAACGCATGATAGGGAAGTCATTTTCTTCGTATTTGTAAATACCGTCTCCGCTTTTGTCAAGCTCCCACTTGTTAAGGCGTGCACCTTCCATATTGCTGGCGTTCTTGATGTTCTTGATATCCGAAACGATGACGGTAGGTGTACCTGAAGGATGGTCGTCGTCGATTTGCTTGGTATCGATATAGTAGTCGTTAGAACCTTTCTTATAGACAGGGCCTACGAACCAGCCCCATTCCTTCTTGTTATGGGTACCGTCCTTCTCGTAGCCTACGCCGCGAACGTCGTTACCCTTATAGAGCTCGAGGAACTCCGGACGGGCACAGAATCCATTCCAAGTATCGAGAGGCATATCGTAAGCGAACTGTACTCCGTAGTGCATAGTGTTATGGGCGATACGGAGCTTGTTCATACAAGTGTGTGCTCCGGTAGTGCTTCTTTCACCTTCCTCGCGACCGTCTTCCACGATTACGAAGATGTTCTCGCGGCTGTTTTCGTTCTTAATCTTGAAGTTGGCGAAGTAATCGCTTTCTATGGCGTAAGCACCTGACTTTATGACATTGTCGCAGCAGCGAACGCAGTTGTCGTAGAATGAGCCGCTGAATGCTTCAGGTTTCTCTACGGTCTTGAAGATGTTGTCCGGAGTACATCCGTAGCTCTCGGCGTTAATGTAAAGACGTGCGAGAAGCGCGTATGCAAATCCCTGTGTGGTTCTACCATAGAGGGCAGCGCGTGTACCGTCGTTTACCACTGACATATTAGGTGCATTCCTTTCGAGAACTGCCACGAGGTTAGACCAAACCTCCTCAGGCTCCAGAAGAGCTCCCGTAACTTCCTCGAACTTCTCGGTGTAAGGGATGCGTCCGAAGCAGTCGAAAAGCTGATAGAAGTAGTAGCAGCGGAGTACCTCGGCCTCACCCAAGTATGCCTTGTAGACGTCTTCGGACATATTCTCCTTATAGGTCTGGAGGGTGTTTATAATCTTGTTACAGAGGACGGCGTTAGAGATGGTGATGTTCCACACGTTCTCGATGGCATCTCCACGGTGATTCCACTCGTGGGTGTTCTGTTTCATCCAATATCCACCGTCATTCCAGTCAGCACCACTGTTTCTAGGAACACAGATGCCTTCGTCGGCCGTGATGGTCTGAAGACCCCAATAACCCCAGTGGTCGTGCGTGTACTTCAGGTCGGCATAGATCTGGCCGACGAGCAAGACCACGTTCTGTTCGTTGCTCATCATATCGGCTGTGGTCTGGTTACCATAGTTCTTTTCCTCGAGCATATCGTCGCAAGAGGTGACGAGCGTTCCAAATGCCAATGCGGCTGTCAATATATATGCAATCTTTTTCATCGCTTTCTATTATTTGAATGAGATATTTACTCCAAGCATAAAGGTAGCTACCGTAGGGTAGAAGTCGCAGTAGTCGATACCGGCGCTTCTTACGTCCGTGGTATTGACTTCAGGGTCCTGTCCGCTATATTTCGTGAGGGTGAACAGGTTCTGGCCTGTGAAGTACAATCTCAGGTGGTCTACATAGCTGTTATCCTTAATCTTGAAGGTGTATCCGAGAGTAAGGTTGTCAAGCTTTATGTAAGAGCCGTCTTCGAGGTAATAGTCAGAGAATACGCCCTTGTTTGCAAGCACGGTGTCAGCTCCGTTTATGTCCTTCATAAAGATGTTGCTTTGAATGGTAGCCATAGGACCATAAGCCCAGCGTGTGAGGTTGAGGACGTCATTTCCATAAACTCCGCGGAAGAACAATGCGAGGTCGAAATTCTTATAGCGGAGGGAGTTGTTCCAACCGAAAGTAAAGAGAGGCTGCGCGTTACCGATAACCTGTCTGTAACCTTCTACTGCACCTTCGCTGGTTACTACACCACCTGCAGGGGTACCGAAATACCAAGTGCCGTCTTCGATGGTGAGGAATTTATATCCGTAGAATGAACCTACGCTTTCGCCTTCGATGAGAATCTGAGTGTTTGTGCTCATCATACCGTCTTCGCCCACGCCACCTACTGTAGTCTGCTTGTAGTTGAATCCGAGAGCAGGGTCTGACAGTTTGGTAATGTAGTTACGGTTAAACGAGATGGTAGGAGTGGTAACCCAAGTGAAGTCCTTGGTCTTCACAGGCACTGCGCTCAGTGACAATTCCACACCGAAGCTGTCCATTTGGCCTGCATTGGCCAGAAGGGTAGGATACTGATATGGAGGGGTAGGAACCTCATAGTCCCAGAGAAGGTCGCGGGTCTGGCGATAGTAGACATCCAAGCTACCGTAGAGCCTGTTGTCGAGTAGGGCGTAGTCCAAACCGAGGTTGTACTCGTATTTCTTCTCCCATCTCAAGTCAGGGTTCACGTTCTGAGACACTGTGTAGGTGTTCACGTATTTGCCGTTATACCAGAATGTACCGCCGTTTGAGAGCATGGCCACAGACATAAGGTCGGAGTTGAGGTTGTTACCCGTGACACCGAATCCCAGACGAAGCTTGAGGTCGTTGA
>URCV01000057.1 GCA_900546445.1 uncultured Bacteroidales bacterium
GATGTTTCGAAGCAGGGATTTGTCGCAATAATTGGCCAATAAGCACCACTCCTTGTCGTTAGACATATTGAAGATGCGCGCCTTCTCGTCGAGCTTGATTTTGTATGGCTTCTTAGGCATTCCCCAAGTGGAGTTGCCGCGTCCGCGTATGCTGCAATTGGCCTTGAATTCGGTTATGTCCCAGCACATGTGGTCCGGGTCGCTGATGGCGATAGTTCCGGTCTTGTATTCTTCCGTACTTACTATGCTCTGGCCGTCGGTGGTAAAAACTTTGATTACAGGTATTCTTCCCTCCACCACTTCTTCTACAGGTGGCTTCGGAGCGGGCGGAACGTCCGGAGATGCCGGGTCGTTTTCACAAGATGCTGCCATAAAGAGTATTATGGCACTGATTATATATAGTCTTAATAGCGGTTTCAAACTTAATAAAATTAAAGCAACCGCCAAATTTATAAAACTTTACGACAAATTGCAACTAGTAAAGGCCTTCGGGTAGGTCTAAAAACAGCGAAGAAGAGTCGGAATCGACGGATTCGATGAAGTTTTCGTGAAGTGGAATCATAATCTCCTCATCGCCACGGCTTACGTAAAGACAGAAATTGCCGGGGATGGGCTCCGTATCGCAGACCTCACCCAAGAGTTCTCCGCGGTCATAGACCTTCCAACCTATGAAATCCACTTCGTCCTCGGAAGAGTCGTCGCCATCGGATTCGATGTAGATGTCGCGTCCCACCATCTCTTCCGCATCCTTTAGGGAGCCAACATCGGTAAGACGGATAATGTATTTGTTTACACCTCTCGGGGTGCATTCTTCCATAAAAAAAGGAACCGGTAACCCATCGAACTCGATGAGTACCGGACCTTTGATGGTTTCGAGGTCAAATTCGGGTGCACTTACGAGCAATCCTCCTTCGACTCCGTTAGATTTTAAAATTTTCGCTATCTGAAGCATTAAGCCTCTGCAGGAGTTTCCTCTGCCTGAGCCTCTTCAGCCTGCTCTGCCTCCTTAGCGGCAGCAGCGGCAGCGAGTTCAGCGGCACGCTTAGCGATAGCCTCTGCTCTAGCAGCGTTAACCTTTGACTCCTCTGCGAGAGCGGCGTTAGCCTTAGCTACAGCCTCGTTACGAAGTCCGTTTACCTTAGCGTCGATTTTAGCATCGCGCTGTGCCTTCCAGTCGTTAAATTTCTTATCTGCAGCTTCCTGTGTAAGAGCACCCTTAGCTACACCACCATCGAGGTGATGACGAAGAAGAACACCCTCATAAGAAAGGATTCTGCGGCATACGAGACTAGGCTGAGCACCGACCTTTATCCAAGCAAGAGCCCTATCGAAATCGAGATTGATAGTAGCAGGGTTAGTGTTAGGATTGTAAGAGCCGATCTGCTCGATGTAACGACCATCACGTGGAGCACGTGTGTCTGCCACTACAATGTGGAAGAATGCGAAATTCTTCTTACCGTGGCGCTGAAGACGAATTTTAACAGCCATTGTGAATCTGTTTTATAAATTAATAATAATAGTTAATATGCTCTACCCGAGAGCGGACGCAAATATAGTAATAATTTTCTTTTCAGGCAAGCCCTCCAGTACAGGCGAAAGGAACGACAAAATCTGGAGTCTGCGAGCCTCCTCTAAAGATATGCCCCTCGAACGCATATAGAACTGCTCATTCTCGTCGAGCGAGCCCACCGTGGCACCGTGCGAGCAGACCACGTCGTCGGCATAGATTTCGAGCTGCGGAGAACTCTGCACGAAAGCATTCTCGGACAGCAGCAGGCTGTGATTTTCCTGCAGCGCCTCCGTCTTTTCAGCCCCTGCGGCCACATAGACCAGTCCTTCGAACTTCACCCTCGCCTCATCTTCGGCCAATCCCTTAAACAGCTGATGCGAGACGCACCCCGCACACAGATGCCTTACCGTGATGCGGAAATCCACCTTCTGCTCCCCACAGCAAGCGTAGACGCCCGTCAAATCCAGTTCCGCACCCTCTCCGGCCAATTCATACACCACCTCGAAACTACCGCTGACACCGCGAGGCACCACGAATGCGGCGCTGCGTTTCTCGCCCGCTTCGAGCCTAACCACCGGAGGAAGGACAGTCTCTCCTAATATGTATATTTCCCTATTCATCGATTCCCTCAAATCCGTTAGCTTCTATCTGCGAAATCAATTCCCGACCGGCGGTCTTGACTATACGTCCGTTCTTAAGCACGTGAACCACATCAGGAACTATATATTCGAGCAATTTATGATAATGCGTAATGATGATCGAGGCAGTCTGAGGCGAGCGAAGCGCATTGACTCCCTGAGCCACTATCTTAAGCGCATCCACATCCAATCCGCTGTCCGTCTCGTCCAATATCGAAAGCACCGGCTCTAGCATAGCCATCTGAAATATCTCGCAACGCTTCTTCTCTCCCCCGGAGAATCCCACGTTCACGTCACGCTTGGCCAAATCGCTGCGCATCTGCACCAGCGCCATCTTCTCCTTCAGGAGCTTCAAAAACTCGGCAGGCGAAAGTTCATCCTGTCCCTGAGCCTTCCTCTTCGAATAGAGCGCCGCCTTCATAAAGTTCACGAGGCTCACTCCCGGTATCTCGATAGGGTACTGGAAGCTCAGAAAAAGTCCTGCCCAAGCACGCTCCTCCGGGCTCATCGCGAGAAGATCCATCCCGTTATAGACGACGCTGCCCGCTGTCACCTCGTAATGCGGCTTTCCGGTAAGCACTGCTCCCAAAGTGGATTTGCCCGCACCGTTAGGGCCCATCACAGCGTGCACCTCTCCGCGATTAATCGTCAGGTCCACCCCGTGCAGAATCTCCTTTCCGTCGACATTGGCCTTCAAGCCCTTTATTTCCAAAAGCACTTCACTCATACTCTATTCTCCTTTTTTATAAGTCTTTACCCAGCTGTATAAAGACCAAATTCCATTTATCAAATACAATGCGCACACTATAGGCATAAAGACGTGCCCTACCTTTATGTGCAAAATTATCTGTGTGACATTGACCACCAGCCACGCTATCCAGCAATCCCATTTCTTCAGGGCCGACAGCAGCTGCGCCAGCAGGATCAGAGACGTGACGCAAGCATCCAGATAAGGAATCGGGTCCCCTAATGCCAATTTCTTCAAAAACCAGCCCCACAGCCCTGCCAGCACGAACACCGACGCTATGGCCAATCCTCTCTGCGGCCAAGTGAGCGCAGTGACCTTCAAGTTATTATGGCCAATCGCAGATTCCTCCTCCGCCCTCGGATGGGTCCAGCGCCAATGCCCCAGCAGATTTATGCACAGGGATATGGGCTGCAAGAACAGACTGGCATAGAGATGCTTGTTCCAGAACATCAATGCCAATGCGAACGTGTACAGATACCCCACCCAGAAATTATATTTACTGTTCCTACCTGCGAGAAACACGCAGGTAAGTCCCAAAACAGATGTGATTATATCCAAATAGTTCATAATTCCTTCTAACCTACAGTTCCTTCAAGCGAAATGGAGAGCAGCTTCTGCGCCTCCACGGCAAATTCCATAGGAAGCCTCTGCAGCACATCCTTAGCATAGCCATTTACGATAAGTCCCACAGCCTCCTCCGGGCCAATTCCACGCTGCGCACAATAGTATAGCTTTTCCTCGCTGATCTTAGATGTGGTAGCCTCGTGCTCCACCACCGCGCTTGGATTCATACTCTTTATTACCGGGAAAGTGTGAGCTCCGCACTGCGAGCCTATCAACAGGGAGTCGCACTGCGAGTAATTCTTCGCACCATCCGCGCCACGACCCATCTGCACGAGTCCACGATAGGAATTCTCGCTATGTCCCGCACTGATGCCCTTCGAGACGATACGGCTTTTCGTGTTCTTTCCTAAGTGAATCATCTTAGTACCGGTGTCGGCCATCTGATAATTATTCGTGAGAGCCACGCTGTAAAACTCCGAAGAGCTGTTATCTCCTTTCAGTATGGTAGAAGGATACTTCCAGGTAATGGCCGAGCCCGTCTCCACTTGAGTCCAGCTCAAGTGCGAACCCTCGCCCTTACAGATCCCCCTTTTAGTCACCAGGTTAAGTATGCCGCCACGGCCCTGCGCATCGCCCGGATACCAATTCTGCACCGTGCTGTACTTTACGTCGGCACCGGCCTCCACCACGATTTCCACCACTGCTGCGTGAAGCTGGTTCTCATCGCGCATAGGCGCGGTACAGCCCTCCATATAGCTCAGGGTCGAGCCCTCGTCGGCGACGATGAGGGTGCGTTCGAATTGGCCCGTACCACTGGCGTTAATCCTGAAGTAGCTGGAAAGGTCCATCGGGCACTTCACCCCCTTAGGGATGTAGCAGAAAGAGCCGTCGGAAAAGACAGCGCTGTTAAGGGCGGCGTAGAAATTGTCGCCGACCGGGACCACGCTCGCCAAATACTTGCGCACCAGGTCCGGATATTCGCGCACTGCCTCCGAGAATGAGCAGAAAATGATGCCTTTCTCGGCCAATGTCTTTCTGAAGGTGGTGGCCACGCTCACCGAGTCGAACACAGCGTCGACGGCTACGTTAGAATAGGCCTTCCCTGCGAGAAAGTCCCTTTCCTTCAGCGGAATGCCCAGCTTGTCGAAAGTCTTTTCGAGCTCCGGATCTATCTCGCGCTCATCGCTCGTGCGAGTCTTGGGCGCGGCGTAGTATACTATGTCCTGAAAATCTATCTTCGGCAGCTTGACGTGCCCCCAAGTGGGTGGAGTCATCTCCTGCCAGCGTCTAAACGCATCCAAGCGGAAAGAGAGGAGCCAGTCCGGCTCCCCCTTCCGCTCGGAAATCATACGGATAATGTCTTCGGAAAGTCCCTTCGGCACATATTCCTGCTCTATATCCGTAACAAAACCTTCTTTATATTCTTTAGAAGCTAATTCTTTTAATTCCTCGTTCATTTACGAGCAAATATACGCATTTTAGTAAAAATAATTATACACAGCTTTATTAATAGACTTAAAGCACCACTCATCATCGTACAGTGTATAGTGTTCTAATGTATCCCTCCCGGGAATCACTCCGGTAAGTCTGTATTTTCCGTCGACATCTTTTTTCATTCGCATTTCTATATCAAAATCCCTCATCCCTGGAATTAAATACAAACTCCCATATTTACCTTTTTCCAATAAGATTCCCTCTTTATTTAAATCAATACTAAGATTCACATTAACTGCATAACAATTGTACCCCCAATCAAAGTAAAAATAGTCTCTCACCCGACTGATTGATTCCTTTGAAAACGCATAAATATCGTCTGGATATACAGATGACACATATAGGTACAAAGTATCTACCCTAAGCAAATTATCTGCATATTTAGCTTTATTACAAAGACTTAATTCTTTAATTTCTATGCTTAAGTATCTCGTCTTGTGTCGATCTGTCATATATTCGATATAATCAAAGGATTGTGCCTCTGACGATAAACTGTCTGGAATGTAATCAGTCTCATCATAAAATAAAGTGCAAAACCTGTATGGGCTAATTTTTTTTCGATAATAAAATACAGCTATGGAATCTCCATAGTATTTATGTTTATATGAAGCAATTTCGAGTATTTCTGCATCGTTGTAATATAGTGGGATAGTATCCAAAACCTGATCTTGACTATAAATACAGACTTCACCCGTCTTAGCATGCCACACGAACTTAAGTGATTCAAACTTCTGTATGTTCGTTGACCTTACCAAGGACAAATCATAATTATAGACCTCGACACTATATCCATAGTAATAAAAATCATCGCTCGCCATTATAGTACAGAATAGGAGCACGCACTCTACTAAGACTACACCAAAGATTTTTATTATTTCGCTCTTGTTATCCATTTGACCCGACTACTCATTTATCACTACCCCCCATAGGAGCCTTGAATATATTAAACCCATTGAATGGTTTAAAAGTGTAAAACTGTTTCTTCTCAATCATTGGATTAGTATTGTTATTTTCACAAACTTACAAAAATCTCCCGATTTTATGCTCGTTTATATTAAAAAAGCGGCCTTGCTATAAAACAAGGCCGCACGTATTATTTCAAGGGAAAACTTTTTACTGAACGTAAGCGCTTCCGTCTTCTATCGCAGCGGTAATTCCCGCCTTGATGCTGGACCAGTAGGAATTGTTGTCTACGTGACACAGCTCGAAAACCATAAGTCCGTCGGTGTTCTTAAGGCACCAACGCGCCGCCTCGCCCGGGTCGAAATCGATTCCTGCCACGGTATAAGAACCATACATCCGGCAATCGCCCTTAATATAACTCTTACCCATAGACAGCTGATATGATACTGTTTCTCCATCATACTCAGGAAACAGCTTCTTCATATAGGCTCCATTCTGGAACACGTCCAGATACTTCGCAAATCCGGTCTTATAGTAGTCCGGAGTAGCCCACCAGTAACTTCCGGTAAGATTCTTCTTATCCGAAGTCCAGTTCTGACCGGTGCTCCAGAGTGGCCACCACGATGCGGCCCAATACTCGAACTTACATTCCGGCCTTATAGCCTTTATGCGTCTGCCGATTTCCTCCACATAACCGGTTATGACGGACGTACGCCACTCGACGAACTGATTCCACTGCGGTCCGAACACATCCTTACCATCGTCGGTAACCCTATAGATATCTTCCGGCCAATTCTTTACCATCACGCCCATAGCCTTTTGGAAGGCTTCGCGAGTGGTCTCGGAAAAATCCGAATGGTAATTCTGATAACGGCAGTAATCGAGCGTAAAGGAATCGACGTCGTATTTAGTGACGATTTCCTCGACCACATCCATAACGAACTGCCTTACGAAAGCGTCGGCAGGATTAAGGAATGGGAAGATGCCGTCGTTAGGGTTATTTCTGATATCAGTCACCCCTGCCGATGAAAGTATCTCCTGGCAGTAACGACCTTCGAAGTCGGAGTCTTTATATTTGGCCGTCTCGCCCAGCCCATATGTCGGGAACACGGTCATAGCAGCACCGAGGCGCATGCCATTAGCATGGCACTGCTCTATAAAGTACTGCAGGTAATCGAAATTACGAGTAATACCGTTATACTCAGTACGCATGGGGAGAATATCCGATTCGTAAAGCACACCGCCTTCCATCAGCTTCACCTCGAGAATAATCTCGTTGAAGCCGTTGTTCTTTATTCTCTTCACCCAAGTCTTGATGTCTCCTTTCGTGCGGAGTCTGCTCCAATTGACTGTAGCGCTCACCCACAACGAACGATCCTTCTCGACCTTCGGAGTCGGTTCAGGTTCCGGAGTAGGCTCCGGATCGGGAGTAGGAACTTCCGTACCAGGGTCCGGGGTCGGAGTAGGCGCAGTAGGCTTTTCACATGCAGAGAGAAGCACGCACACGCAGAGAAGTGTTGTCAATATCCTTTTCATTTACATTCCTTCTTATAACGGTCGATTCCGCTCTTAATCTTATCCCAAAGGTCGTTGCTGACTATCTGGCAGAGGTCGAAGACCATCAGGCCCTGCGTATCGCGAAGGCACAGATAGCAAGCGTCGTCGAACTGCTCGAGATGGTTTATGGCGTAGATGGAGCCCTCCACGGTGCAAGCGTCGCCGATATCACGATTGGCCCGCATAAGTCCGAACTCGATGGATTCGTTATCTTCGATGCCCCAAACCTTTTCGAGGTAGGTTCCGGTGATAAACACGTCGAGCTGGTCGGCAAAAGCCGCCTTATAATAGTTCTCGTCGGCCCAGTTAAGGCCCTCGTACCACTTGATGTCAGGTGAACCCCAGTTCTGGCCGTTACGATAGATGGCGTGCAGCCAAGAAGCGGCCCAATACTCGAGCTTGCAGTCCGGACGGAGCTCGTCTCTGAGCAGCTTAACCTGCTCGATGAAGTCTCTTATGACTATTCCGCGCCAAGTCCACCACTGTTTGTAGTATTTGCCCGGAATCTCCTCTCCGTCGGGTCCGTAAGTGAAGATTTCCTGAGGGAAGGCCTTCAATTCGTGTCCCAAGTACTTTTCGAAAGCGACTCTCGAGCTATCCGAGAAATCGGTCTTTCCTCCGGGGTAACGACAATAATCCAGACACAGTGCGTCTATGTCGTACTGCGAGAGCACCTCGCGAAGAGTTCTAAGACCGTAGTCCCGGCTATATTTCAAGCAAGGGTTCAGATTCACGCCCACTTCGGACAGGTCGTCCTCGAGTTTCATCATACCCGCAGGTGTGTATTCCACGCAGGTGTATTGGCGAAGTTCAGGGCGTTCATAAACCGCTCCGAACTGCTTGCAGGCGACACCGACCGAAAATGGAGCTACCGATGCCATCACCTTGATGCCACGTTTATGTGCCTGCTCTATGAAGTAACCGAGATAATCCCAGCCCCTGTTTTCGAGCACAAAGCCATACTCGCCCTTGAATTCAGGCAAGAAGTCACTGTTATAAAGCACGAATCCGTCGGCACCTTTCACATCCACACAGACCTGATTGAATCCCGTGGCCTTTATCTTATCCAGATACCAGTCCACTGAATCCTTAGTCGCGAAACGCTGGAAATTAGCGTCGGAACATATCCAGGCCGTGATAGTCTTCTCTTTAGAATGGTTTTCTCTGCCACAGCCCGCAAAAACCGCAGCCGCAGCAGAGAAAACTATTGCCATAAAGATTAGACGACTACACAATCTCGCGCTTAATCTCATATCTTGCTATTACGATTGTACCTCCCAAAAGCAGAACCTGTCCCTTATCGTTTGCAGCATCATAAACATAAGCTGCAGAAGGAATAACCTGAGAAGCACTGAAATACTGAGTCTTGAGAAGATAGTGGTTCTCCTCGTCGGCAGGGTCATTGCTCTGAATGGTGATGTATACCTCAGGCCATCCTGTAGAAGCCGTGATGACATAAGGAGTACCATTAAGCATAAATGCCTTTATGTTTCCTGTAGAATAATTACCATACTGAGCATTTCCTTCAGGAATTCCTGCGCTCTGAACACCGGGAACGGTAGTTGTAGTAGTTCCCTGAAGGGCTACGTCCTCTCCGGTATTCTTCACGCCCTGACGGGTGTAAACGTGATATCCCTTATTGTCTCCCATAGAGTCACCTATGAAGAATGTGCCGTTGACGTTACCTGATGCAGGAGAAATAGTCTGTCCCCAGTTACCATCGTTTGAAGCATAATCGGTCTGGAAATGGTGCCAAGTAGACTTAGAGAAATCTCCATTATGGAACTCCCATACGTGATGGCTCGTAGCTGCACCACGACCAGCGAATATGGAGCAAAGCAGGAAGTCTCCGTTAACGTCGCCTCCACAGTTCATATAGCCAAATGAATTGCCTCTGTTGTTAGGCTCGTTGTTAACATTAGTGTAGACTAATGTCGGAGCCTTGTCGAAACCATCTTTCCACGCGAATACATAACCATAATTAATGTCATCTCCGACAGTAGTAGGATTTCCTTCCTTATCGAAGCCGAAA
>URCV01000058.1 GCA_900546445.1 uncultured Bacteroidales bacterium
TATCCCTGTGCGGGGCCTTCTTCTTCTCTATCACTGCCAATCCGCCATCCACCTTCTTCTTTCCTTGGCCAAATGCCAATTCTGTAGTCGCCAGCGCCGTACCCACCAGAAACGCCCTTCTCGCAGAATCCGTTCCCTGCGTCGAAGATGCCTTCTTCGAAGACTTGTGAGTAAAGCTGATGGCCTTCTTCGTACAATTACCGATACAATCCCCACATACCACACATCGCGAATAGTCTATGGTATGGCTCTTCGGATCTATGCAAGAAGCCTTGCACTTCTTCGCACACAGTCCGCAACTCACGCAAGCATCCTCGTCAATATGCATCTTGAACCAAGCGTGACGAGCGAAAAGACTTAGGAACGTACCCACCGGGCATATCGTGTTACAGTAAGCCCTGCCGTCTTTCCATGAAAGGAAAGTTATGACAATCAGGGTCAACACCGCCACCACGAACGTAGGAAGGCTGCGCATCCACACTTCTCGACTATAAAAGGCATAGGAGTCGGCACGCTCCGCAAGATATGCGAAAAGGTTATTACCCCACTGATAGATAGGACTTAACAGATTCTGAACCATACGGCCGTAAGCGCTATACGGAGAGAGAAGCGCCACGAAAGAATTAAGTCCGAAGAGCAGCGCAACTACCACTAATGCCAGCACCACATATCTCGCTATCTTATGCTCCTTCCTATACTGAAAACGCATCTTTTTCTTCTTTCGCAGACCGCTAAGATGAGATACTCCATCTTGAAATATGCCAAGCGGGCAGATTACGGAGCAATATATCCTACCCAGCAGGAGAGTCAGTGCGAGAACCGCCGCCACCACGCCTATATTCAATGCCAATACGGCAGGAAGAAACTGTATTTTCGCAAGCCAGCCCAGATAAGTATGGAGGGCGCCCGTAAAGTCCAAAAATAACAAGGTGACTGCCGTAAAGACTATCACAGCTAAAATAGTTCGAATCTTTCGTAACATAAACAATCGTCTTTCGAGAAGTAAAGGTAACTAATTTTTTCAACAAGCCGTATAATTACTTATCTTTGTAGGCTCGGTTTTTGAGGCAAATCGAGATTCGATAATTTTAAATGAAAATAAGATAAATGAGCATTTGGCTAATTATGTTGCTTGTGATGGTCGCTAGTGCGCTCATACAGGCAGTTTTGGAATCGAAATTCACTAAATATTCTAATGTTCCCGCAAGCGTCACCGGAGCGGAAGCTGCACGTAAGATGCTTGCAGAGAATGGCATAAACGATGTTACCGTCACTTGTATAGGAGGACATCTCACCGACCATTACAACCCTGCGAACAAGACTATAAATCTAAGTGAAAGCGTATATAATTCCCGTAGCATAGCAGCAGTGGCAGTAGCGGCACACGAGACGGGCCACGCGCTCCAGCACGCGCAGGGCTATGCCCCTGTCAAGCTCCGCAGCGCATTGGTTCCCATAGTAAGTTTCTGTAACCAAGCAGTTTCGTGGGTGTTGCTCCTGGGTGTCATAATGTCAGAGGCATTCCCGGGACTTCTGTGGGCAGGCATAACGATGTTCGCCATGACCACACTTTTCTCCTTCGTAACCCTGCCGGTCGAGATTAACGCAAGTGCCCGTGCGATAGAATGGCTTGACTTCTCCGGAATCACGGACTTCGAGACTACACCTATGGCGAAGGACGCCCTCCGCTGGGCAGCCTACACCTACGTAATCGCAGCCATAGGCTCACTCGCCACACTCCTTTACTATATAGGAATAGCGAACAAGAGAAGAGACTAAGATGAGCGAGAATAACAAACTATATCCGATGAGCTTCTGCCCTCTGGAAGACGAATATGTCTGGGGTAAGGAAAGCTTCGAATTGGCAGACCTGGGCTACCGCGACTCCCTCATAAGGGAAGGTTGGCTGGCATCGAACTCCATAAGCGAACTTATGGATACCTATATGGACAGAGTGGTGGGAGACATCTCCTTTTCCCTCTATGGAAGACAATTCCCCATCCAGATAAAGCGCATCAGCTGCGAAGGCAAGATGCCGCTGCGAGTTCACCCGGACGACGCCACGGCAGAAGAGCGCTACGACGCACTGGGTAAGGAAAAAATCTGGTATATAATCAGTTCGGCGCCTGGAGCCAAATTAGTTCTGGGATTCGCTCACGACAGCGACGCCACCGAGATGCTCGACGGTCTTCAAGACGGCAGCATAGAAGACAATCTTCTCTATGTAGACGTCAAGGCAGGACAAAGCTACAGAATCGAACCGGGCCTGATTCACGGAGCCGTAGGAAATCTGGAAATCCTCGAGATATCGCAGTCTTCGGCACTGGATTTCTGCATCTATCCGTGGGGAGCGGCCCTCGGAACCGACGAGTTTGACGATGCGCTTACCATAATAGACGCGCTCGACTTCATAGAGTACAGACATAAAAAGCCCATGCTCTGCAAAAGCAAGCGGATAAACGAGCAGATAGACGAGCTCGTAAGCCTGAAGCAGTTCGTAGTTAACAAGATACATCTTAACGAAGCTTTAAGGATATCTTCGGAGAAGGTCGACACTTACTCGGTGTACTACTGTCTCTACGGCAAGGCCCGAATCAAGACGGAGATAGACGGACTGGAGATGGTATATCCAATGGAAAAGGGATGCACCGTCCTAGTGCCTGCCGAAGTAGACGAAATCATTTTGGAGCCGCTGGAACAGACTACCTCCATAATAGAGGCTCTCGGCGGATGCGACATTAAAAAAGAAGAAAATGAACGGGGAGAATGATTTTAGCAGACTCGAACTAAATCTCTCAGCCTGCGAAAACAACTATCACTATTTCAGGGGATTGCTAAACCCTGAAACGAAACTTCTCGTGCTTGTAAAGGCCAATGCCTACGGCCACGGGGCCGTAGAATTCGCCTCTATGATGCAAAGACTCGGCGCCGACTATCTGGCGGTAGCCCTCCCTGTAGAAGGAATCGAACTTCGTAAAGCCGGAATATCCCTTCCTATACTAGTGCTGACCGCAGGAACCGACTATATGAGCGAAATCATAGACTACAGGCTAGAACCAGGCATTCCGAATCTTTCGACACTGGCCGCATTGGAAGAAAAGCTGGAAGAAAAAGGAATCAGCGAATACCCCATACACCTGAAGCTCGACACGGGTATGCACCGTCTGGGCTTTATGGAAGACGAATTGGACGAATGTCTGGACTTTCTGGCCAAGCATCCGAGAATCCAAGTCAAATCAGTCTATTCCCATCTGGCAGCGGCAGAAGACCCCGAAAGCGACGACTTCACCCTCGCTCAGATAGAACTATTCACCCGAATGGCTGAAAAGGTTAGCGCACGATGCGCCGACAAGCCTATGTGGCACATACTTAACAGCGCCGGAATCGAACGATTCACTTCCTATCAATTCGATATGGTCCGGCTGGGCATAGGCATCTATGGCATCTCCGCACTAAAGGACGTGCATCTTATGCCGGTAGCCTCATTTAAGGTGAAAATCCTTCAGCTCAAGCACTTGCTCCCTAAAGACGGAGCCATAGGCTATGGCAGGAAAGGACGGATAGCCCCCGAAGGCACCACCACAGCCACCATTCCGGCAGGCTACGCAGACGGTGTGGACAGGCACTTGGGTCGTGGTGCGGCGAGCTTCAACGTCAAAGGCCACAGGGCTCCCACGATTGGCAATATCTGTATGGATATGTGTATGCTCGACGTAACCGGGCTCGACGTGCAGGTAGGCGATACGGTAACCATTTTCGGGGAGGACCCGAGGGTGGAAGAATTGGCAGAGATATTAGGAACCATTCCATATGAAATACTGAGTTCAATCCCTCATAGAATAGAAAGAATAATAATCAAATGACTCCATTCCTCAAACAGGTAGCAAAACACTATTTCGACCACACTACCTCAGAGAATGACTTCTGTTACGTATTCCCTAACAGAAGATCCATGTTATTTTTCAAAAAGTACTATTGTCTGCAGGTGAAGGCAGCCGGAATTACGATGTTCGAGCCGCAGATGTACACCATAAACGACTTCTTCTATAAGGTTTATGCTGGGGCACCTACGGAAAGAATCGACCTTCTTCTAAACCTCTACCGCGAGTACAAGAAGCTGATTCCCAACTGTGAGCCGCTGGACGAATTCATCTTCTGGGGAGAGATGATCCTGTCCGACTTCAACGACGTGGACAAATACCTTGTCGACACCGAAAAGCTCTTCACCAATGTGTCGCAATTCAAGTCCATGCAGGACTATACCTTTCTCAGCGATAATCAGTTGAAGGCGCTGCAAGCATTTATGGGACATTTCGCGCCACGGGACGGAGAAGATGGAAAATATAAGGATAACTTCCGCAAGACCTGGGACATACTATATCCGCTTTACAAATCCTTCAATCGCACCCTCAGCGAGCAGGGCAAATCCTACGAAGGTATGGTATACAGGCGATTGGCCGAGAGGTTCGAGAGCGAAAGCGCGAGCGACGTGCTGCAGGACGCATTCCCCCACTCCCCGAAATTCGTATTCGTAGGCCTGAACGCTCCTACCGAGAGCGAATTGGTAGTGCTCAAGAGGATGAGGCAGGCGCAATTGGCCGAATTCTGCTGGGATTACAGCAGCGAAATGATTAAGGACAAGGCTAATAAGTCCTCGTTCTTTATGGAAGATAACATCAGGCATCTGGGCCAGAGCATAAAACTAGACCCCGATGGGCTGCCCACTGCACAGATTAACGTGCTCGCAGTGCCTTCCGCCGTGGGCCAATGCAAACAGATAGGACAGATATTCCGAAGGCTCGGCGGCGAGATAGGGCTTGACACGGCCATAGTGCTGCCGGACGAGAAACTGCTGCTACCGACGCTCAATGCCATCCCAGACAGCATTTCGAAGGTGAACGTCACTATGGGATACCCGATGTCGGGAAGCGTGCTCTACTCGCTAATCGACGAGATATGCGCGATGCAGATGCACATCAGGGAGCGTTCGGACGGGAATTGGGCCTTCTACTACAAGCAGGCCTACGACTTGTTTGCCAATCCCCTGCTTAAGGACAGCCTCTGCGAAAACGAGCGGCATACCATAGATTCGGTCAAATGTAAACTTTTTCATTACATCGACAGGGATGAGATAGCCGTGGACGGGCAGATTCTCTCGCGAATCTTCACCCCTATAGTAAAGGAGCCAAATCTGGCGGACAAAGGACAGATAACTGCGCTCTGCGAATACTTGAAAGACATAATTGAGACCGTAGCGCACAAGCTCGTCGAGAACAAAAAGGAATCGGTGGAGCTGGAGTTCGCAAAGGACTTCTATCAAGCCATCGAATGCATAGAAAAATACGAATTGGAAGTGCTCCCGGCGACTTTCTTCCGACTTCTCAGAAATCTGGTGGGACGAAATGCCGTACCTTTCAAGGGCGAGCCACTCCAGGGACTTCAGATTATGGGACCACTCGAGACTCGAGCTCTCGATTTCGATAATTTAGTGATACTCAGCTGTAACGAAGGAGTATTTCCTCGTCATAACTCTTCGGAATCGTTCATTCCGCCAGAGCTTCGAAAGGGATTCGGACTTCCTACGCACGAATACCAGGACGCCCTGTGGGCATATTATTTCTACAGGCTCATTCAGCGCTGCGAAAATGTGTGGTTAGTCTATAATACCAGCGTTCAGCAGAAGATGAACTCCTGCGAGGAAAGCCGCTACATAAAGCAACTGGAGCTGCATTTCGGAGTAAAAATCCACCGTTACGTAGCGAAATCCACCATATTGGAGGCCAAGGACACTACCGAGATAGCTAAAACCCAGGAAGACATAGCCATATTGAAGAATACTCGTCTTTCTGCGACTGCCCTTCAGCAGTATTTGAGCTGCCCGGTGCAGTTCTATTACAGCAAGATTAAGAAACTCACTAACGAAGACGAGGTGAACGAGACTCTGGATGCAGGACTCATAGGAAGCGTACTTCACGAATCCATAGAGGAAATCTATTCCGGAAAGGCAAGAATTTCAAAGGACTTCCTTAGCGAATGCCTAAAAAAGGAAAGTTATGCCGAGGTGGTTCGAAGACACATTATGGACAATCTCAAGTGTCTGGAAATCAGCGGAAGAAACCTGATTTACGAGAGCCTCATCCGTAGATATGTCCGACAGATACTGCTTACTGACAAGAAACTGCTGGAAAAGAAGAATCTCGATTCCTTCAGGATTCTGGAACTCGAAAAGAAGGAGACGGACGTCATAGGAGGGCTTAAATTCATAGGAATAATGGATAGGGTCGACTCCTTCGAGGACGGAGTCATAAGAGTGGTCGACTACAAGACCGGCTCGGTAAAGGATTCGGACATCCAAATCGACGACGAGAACGCCTGCGAAGTGGCAGAGGCCGCATTCGGAGAAGATAACGACAAACGTCCGAAGATAGCCATCCAGCTCTACCTCTACGACGTGCTCATAAGAAAGGCTCACAAGACGGAAGCCATCGAGAACGTCATCTACCAGACCACTTCCCTCTTTTCCGAGGGCATCAAGTCCGCTCCTATGAACGATACTTTCGTAAAGGAGATGGGGACTCGATTGGAGGAGTGCTTGAAGGGATTATTGGACATAGACAAGCCGTGGACGAAGACAGCCCACGCCAAGACTTGCTCATACTGCGACTTTAAAGACATTTGCGGACGATGATAAACATTTTCAAGGCTTCTGCCGGCTCAGGCAAGACACACACCCTGTCCAAGACCTATCTCGACCTGCTTTTGAAAGCGGATTCGAAGACGGCCTACAGAAACATATTGGCAGTCACCTTCACGAACAAGGCGACCGAGGAGATGAAGGAAAGAATCCTCCGTGACTTGGCCGAAGAGGGAAAGACTAATCCACGCGCCCGCGAGATTCTCATAAACCTGCTTCACGACTACGGCTCCTTTTCGGTGAGCACCATAGACAAGTTCTTCCAGCAGGCTCTGCGCGCATTTTCGAGGGAACTTGGAAGCAGCGGAAACTATCAGATAGAATTGGACAAGGCTTCTCTTACGAAGGAGGGTATGGATAGAGTCCTGGACGACCTGACGGAAAAGGACAAGGACTTGCTGGGCTGGTTCACGAAACAGCTTGAAACGGCGCTCGATAATGGCGATTCCTTCCACTTGGAGAGCAGCCTCTACGAGATGGCAGAAGAGTTCGGCAATGTAAACGAAAAGTTTACATACGACAAGAAAAAGTTGACAGAGCTCAAGGAGAAATGTAAAGAAATAGTTGACACTTTCCATAAGGATGTCTACGAAAACGCGCTTTGCATCGACACCACTACTTGGGGGAAGACGGCAGCGAAGGGATTGGCCCAATACGCAGGCGCCCAGACCAAGTACAAGGATAGCGTCAAGGCTGCGAATGCGACGACATTGGCCAAATTGGCCGAAACGGCAGGCTGCGAGGCTATGTACGCACTGATGAATCCACAGGGCAGGCGCTGGAAAGAGTACAGGACGGCGAGAATGGTCGAGAAGGTCATCTTCACCCTGGGACTTGCCGAGGAGTTCTATTCGAAATTGGCAATCATCGAGGAGGAGAAGGGAGTGATTAGCCTGGACGAATCCACTAGCTTGTTGAGAGACATTATCGACGGAAGCGATGCGCCGTTCATCTACGAAAAGCTCGGCGTCAGGTTCAACCACTTCCTGCTGGACGAGTTCCAGGACACTTCGGTGGTTCAGTGGGAGAATTTCAAGCCGCTTCTGGCCAATAGCGTGTCCGAAGGCTATAGTAACATTATCGTGGGTGACGTAAAGCAGAGCATCTACAGATGGAGAAATTCCGACTGGAATCTGCTGGATAAGAAGATAGAAGAAAATTTCGAGGGGAAAGTGGAGGTCATCACGCTGAAAGAAAACTGGCGAAGCACGCAGAGCATAGTGGATTTCAATAACGAATTCTTCACTTTCGCCGCTGACAATCTGGGGCTTTCGACGATTTATGCGGATGTCAAGCAGGAGGTTAAGGTAAAGGACAGCCAGGAGGGCTGTGTGACGGTGGATTTCTGCGAAGACGAGCTCGAGATGATAGATGGCTATATCGAACAGGCAGTGGCGGCCGGGGCCAAGATGTCGGACATGGCGATACTGCTCAGGACGAACGGCGAAGGTAAAAAGGTGGCGGAGTACCTTCTTTCGAAAGGGTATAGCGTAATCTCCGACGACTCGCTGGACCTCAAATCATCGCTAATCATAAGAAAGATAGTGTCTTACCTCCACAGTTTGTGTAATAATAGCGATAGTCTGAACACCTATCTTTCCGAGTCGCTCGAGATAGATTCGGAAAGAGAATACCACTCGCTGCTAGATTTGGTGGATGGCGTGATTAAGGACCTCTCGGAAACGCATCCCGACGAGATAAAGGGCCAAACACTTTTCATCCAGAGCTTTATGGATGACATTCTAGAATGGACGTCGATTCACGGGAACGACCTTCGCCAGTATCTCAAGCACTGGGAGGAGAGTAAAATCGCCATAAGCTCCCCTAACGATCCTAACGCCATAAGGATTACGACCATTCACAAATCGAAGGGACTTGCCTTTCCGATAGTCATCTTCCCATTTGCGGAAAAGGTGGGATTGTTTAAGGAGGACACCCTGTGGTGCCACCTGGATTCCGATGCGGAGATGGGCGAATCGTTCAATTCCATATTCCCGGTAGTTTTAGGAAAGTCGTCCGGCGACAGTTTCTTTAGCGAAAGCCTTAAGAATGAAATGGAGATGCAGAGGATAGATAACCTGAACATCTTCTATGTATGCCTTACGCGAGCGCGAAAGGAGATGCACATCATAGCCAAGAACCCTCCGAAATCGCTGATAGATGGCAAATCGAGTCCTAACGACCTGTCCCAGCTACTCTATCTCTACTGCGAGCAGAATGGATACACCTTCGGCTCTCCTTACAGATGGAACGAGGCGTCTAAAAAGGAAGACTCTGAAATAGAGGAATTTGATGCGGTCGGAAAATTCGATCGTCTGCGGGTCGATCCATGCGTATTGGCTGATCGGCAGCTGGCACAGCTGCGCCTCGACGGCCTGCTTGTCCATAGGCTTCTTCCTCCGGCGTGTTTTCTCCCATTGTACCCGCGGCGCGGCGAAAGGTCAAGCTGTCAGAGCATCACGGCCTTTGTCGCAACGTGATCGCAGAAGACGCGGTCGTGCTCCACAAAGACGATCGTCGGCTGGAATTCCAGCAGCAGGTCTTCGATCTGCATGCGTGAGAGCACGTCCACATAATTGAGCGGCTCGTCCCAGACGAGCAGATGCGACGGCTCGCACAGGCTCCGCGCCAGCAG
>URCV01000059.1 GCA_900546445.1 uncultured Bacteroidales bacterium
GAAAGCCCCTAAGAAGAGAGGCCGCAAGCCTAAGGCTGCACAAGAGTCTACGGAGCAGGCCAAGCCAGCGCAGAAACCTGCTGAGAATCCTGCGGAAAAACAGGCACCGAAAGCTGCGGAAAAACCAGCAGAAAGGCCGGCGAAGAAAGCCACAGAAAAGCCATCTGAGAAGCCAGCAGAAAAAGCAAACATAAAATCGGCTGAAAAGCCGGCAGAGAAACCGAGCGCTGAGAAGCCTGTCGAAAAGGCAAGCGCCGACACGGATACCGCTAACAAGAAAAAGCGCGGCAGACCTAAAAAGCAGGTCGAAGAGGGTAAGGAGGAATCTAATACTGAAGAGACCGTTAAGAACGAGGACACAAAGCAGGAGCAGGCAGACCTTCGCAAGCAAGCGATCCTGAATAAGGCAGCGGAAAGATTGGCCGCCCAAAAGAACAGGATCAATGCACAGCAGAATGTTCAGGAGCAGCAGAATGCACCGGCACAACAGCCTGCACAGCAGCCTCAGCCGAAAAAAATCCCATTCCCGGAATACGAAGGCACGGTTACCGCTACCGGCGTGCTGGAGATTATGCCGGACGGATACGGATTCCTTCGCAGCTCTGACTACAACTACCTTAACAGTCCGGACGACATCTATGTATCTACCCAGCAGATTAAAAGCTTCGCTCTGAAAAATGGAGACACAGTGCTCGGAGAGATTCGTCCTCCGCGCGAAAGTGACAAATACTTCCCTCTCGTAAACATCAAGATGATTAACGGCCGCAGTCCTGAGTACATCAGGGACCGCGTACCTTTCGACTTCTTGACTCCACTCTTCCCTGACCAGAAGTTCAACCTTCTGGGACACGGCCACGGAGCAGACCCATCGTGCCGAATCGTGGATATGTTCGCCCCTATCGGAAAGGGTCAGAGAGGACTTATCGTAGCGCAGCCTAAGACTGGTAAGACGGTACTTCTCAAGAGCTTGGCTAATGCCATCGCCGACAACCATCCGGAAGTGTACGAGATAGTGCTCCTCATCGACGAGCGTCCGGAGGAAGTTACTGACATGCAGCGCAGCGTTAAGGCCGAGGTGGTAGCGTCTACCTTCGACGAGCCTGCAGAAAGACACGTAAAGGTGGCCAATATGGTCCTCGAGAAGGCCCGCAGACTCGTAGAGTGCGGACACGACGTGGTGATTCTGCTCGACTCGATTACCCGACTCGCACGTGCGTACAATACTGTTCAGCCTGCTTCAGGTAAGGTGCTTACCGGTGGTGTGGATGCCAATGCCCTCCAGAAGCCTAAGCGCTTCTTCGGTGCAGCTCGTAACGTGGAAGGCGGCGGTTCGCTTACCATTCTCGCTACAGCCCTCACCGAGACAGGTTCTAAGATGGACGAAGTCATCTTCGAGGAATTCAAGGGTACGGGTAACTCCGAGATACAGCTCGACCGCTCACTCTCTAACAGGAGAATCTTCCCTGCCGTTAACGTGGTTCTCTCCGGAACTCGTCGCGACGACCTCCTCTACGACAAGTCTTCAAGCCAGAGAATTTGGATATTGAGAAAGCTCCTCGCAGATATGAATCCTATTGAAGCCATGAACTTCATGCTTCAATTGATGGATGAGTACAAGACTAACCAGGACCTCTTGGACAATATGAACAAAGTTACTCCGAGAGACTTGAAGTACTACGATTAAGTAAGCGTTAAAAAATAAGTTGGTAAAGATTTGTGATGGATTTTCGAGGATAGATTTCTTTTAGAAGAAGGAGTGTGCTGGACGCACACGACTAATGAGAAAAGAAATATAGGCCGGAAAGACGCACAAAGATTATCAAGTTATTTTTTAAGGATTACTAAGAATAGAAACGGTCGTTATCGATATTCGAGACCGATGCCTTCTTCAAGATGCACCGTTTCCAGAGATTGTCGATAAAACCTAGACCATAGGCAAATAGCTGCACGAATGCAGCAGCCACTGAAAGGAGTCCTACATAAGGACTCTTTTCTTTTATGGAACTATCCACAAATAACAGAAGCGCGTATAATAGAATAGGCGCAGCTATGAATGCGCAACGGAAAATCGCCGCACAAAGAACCAATGCCAAGCAGCCCAGGATGAAGCACAGCGGCAAAAGGTGTACTAACTTCAGGGACCCCTTATGCCTTATGCTCAAATCAATACGCGCGCAGCCCGAATGAAACACCTGTCTGTAAAAGCCACGAAGAGAAGTCCTTCGCTTATGATAGACGAAGGCGTCGTCTATAAGAGCCGAGCTATGACCGGATTCGAGTATCCTCATAGACAAGTCCATATCTTCGCCGAAACGCATAGGTGCGAAGCCGGATACTTCCTCGAACACGCTGCGTCTTACGCCCATATTAAAGGAACGAGGGATGAATCGGGTGATTTTCTTCTTTCCTCCGCGAATGCCTCCGGTAGTAAAAAAAGAAGTCATAGAATAGCTTATGGCTCTCTGAAGAGGCGTGAACGAGTCGTCCGAACGGTCAGGCCCTCCGAACAAATCCACCTCATTTTTAGCAAGATAACTCTCTATAGCCTCGAAATAGCCGGCCGGAATGGTGGTATCGGAATCCAAGAAGATAAGATACTCTCCCTTAGCATAACGAGCGCCATAATTTCGCGCGGACCCCGGACCTCCGTTAGCCTTACTCAAGTACTCTATGGGAAGACGGTGCGAATAGCTTTCTACCACAGCATCGCAAGGCACGGAGGAACCGTCTTCGACTATTATGATGGAATAGTCGTAGTAGCTCTGCTCGGTAAAACTATGCAGAAGGCCTTCTATCTCGTCCGGTCTGTTATAAACCGGTATGATTACGGAAAAACGCATTACTCGAGAATGAAATCGGCGAAGAATTCAGGAAGGTGAAAATCCGGTGCCGGGCTGTCAATCGGGGCGAAGGACAGGTAATGAGGCGTAGGCAGATTATCCCCGCACTTGTAGAAATTGGCCTTCATCTCAAGCCCCTGCAGCGTAGGCAGGTCGTGCAGGAAGAATGCCTCCTTAGGGATGACGAGCGCGATTCTCCAAACATCGAAATGCTCCTTTTCGAAGTGATGTCGCTCGATGGTGCTGAAACGCTTGATTCTCGAAAGCACTTCCTCGCCGGCGGCTGTCCTTCCCTGCTTGCCCACTCCGGCCTTCATACGTAGGGACCCGATGCAGTTACATTCTATATTATAGTAGATTCCGTCTTCCGGACACGGGCAGCAGAACATCTCCACGCAGGAATCCTCCCATACGCTTCCCATCTCGTCCGCGAGTGCGCGGCTCCACTCTTCCCTGACCTCGAACTCGAGAAAAAGGGAATCGGCGTCGTGCGCGACATCTACCTTAACCTCAGGCTTGTAGGGAAATTTTTCGGGCCAATTCGCACATTCTATCTTAAGCGTCGTGCGCCAGCTATTTATTCTTAGTTTCATTCTTTTGATATTCCTTTTTATTCTCACGCCAGAGGCCGTAAACCTCGCTGACATTACTTGCCGTGATAAAGGCCTTAATCCCGTTCTTGTCTATAAAGCTCATCAGGTCAGCAAATTCCGGCTTGGTAAGAAGCGTCTGAATCTCGATTTGCTTAGCTCCGGAATAGCCTCCCGTGAGTTCGTAAAGGCTACAACCACGCACAAGCTCTTCGATGATGTAGTTTTGAATCTTCTGATGCTCGTCGGAAATGATGCAGACTCTCTTTCGGCGATTCAGGCTGGCCATAAAATAGTCAACGAACAGACCGTTGATCCAAGTTCCTATAAGTCCTATTATCACCAAGTTCAATGGATTTATGAGAAGGCCCGAAAGGCAGATGATGGCACCTGCCACGGAAACGGACAGACCCATGTCGAGTTTGAAGAACTTGTTGAAAATCTTAGCTACGATGTCCAATCCTCCGGTAGAAGCATTGATTCTAAAGAGAATTGCTTGGGCGGAACTAAGCACGAGCACGAAGCAGAGAAGGTCGAACCACGGGTCTCCCATCATGGATGTCTGACCTGCCGGAATGACTTTCTCTACAGGGAGTATAAGCTCCCATACTCGAATCATAGGTCCCAAGATGAGCGCCGTGTAGACGGTCTTTATACCGAACTCGTGGTCTATCAAGATGTATGCGATGATTAGCAGCAAGGCATTTATTACGAAGACCATAGAAGGAATCGGGAAGTGCACTCCGAACTTGGATAGAAATTCGGAAAGGACTATCGACAGTCCGGAGATGGATCCGACTATCAGCTTACTAGGGACTAGAAAATAATAGACTGCCGCTGCTGATATGAACATAGCGACAGTCATAAGGGCAAATTCTCTCCAGAATTTACGTGTTTTTAGTATTGAAACTATTTGGTTAGCGTTAATCATAGACGAAATTAAAAATAATCTACGATATTTCCTATAATTAGTTTCAATTTTATACAAAAAATTCTCTAATTCATTAAAAATTTTAAGAGTAGGGATTAGAGATTATTGAAGCTACTACCTCCCAAGAACTCACGAAGGAGTGAAGTAGGCGGAATCTCCTTATCCGATACGGCCGTAAAATAGTGAATGAATTTCAAAAGGCGATGAGCCTCAGAATACTCCGGACAGTTTTTAGGGATGGTGCGAAGTATAGGGTCGGCGTGATTACGCAGCACCGCGAACTCCACCAGATAGGCAGAATTGAACATCACGTCGGCATTCTCCTGATATGGATATATCCATTTTTCTTCAGCATCTACCACATTAGGCCACTGACGAATGGTCTCGACAGCAGAGAACGCTCCTTTGTTATAGTCGCGCACTATCCTACGAAGCAATCGGTTGTCTACCGGAGGTATGCAGTTGTGATTATCGAGGCTTATGCTGGTAAGGGTGGAGATGAAGATGCGGAACTTGCACGCATCGTCTATTCTGTCGGTAAGTCGCGGATTCAGCGCGTGAATACCCTCTACGAGAAGTACGCTTCCCTCTTTCAGGCGAAGTTTCTTTCCGTTATACTCGCGTTTGCCGGTAGTGAAGTTATATGTAGGTACTTCCACTTCCTCGCCGGCAAGCAGGCGCACTACGTCTTCCTGAAGGGCCTTGTGGTCCACGGTGTCGAAATTATCGAAGTCGTATTGGCCATTAGGCAGAAGCGGCGTGTCCACTCTGTTTACGAAGTAGTCGTCGGTCGAGAAGGATATGGGCGAAAGGCCGCACGCGCGCAACTGGACGCTCAATCGACGGCAGAAAGTGGTCTTACCCGAACTGCTTGGCCCGGTAATGAGCACGAGTCTTACATTCTGCGGCGAATAATATCTTCTCTCTATCTCTTCGGCTATCTGGACTATCTTCTTCTCCTGCAGCGCCTCAGCCACCTGAATCAGCTCGCTTCCCGCACCATTTTTCAGCCTGTGGTTCACGTCGCCGACATTATTCAGACGGGTGATGATGTTCCATCTAAGATTCTCGCGGAACATCTCGTAGGTCTTGGGTTGGAGTATAAAAGGGGCCAATTCCATAGGATTGTGCCTGTCCGGTACCCTGAGCAGGATGCCGTCGTAGCATTTCATAATGTCCCAGACCTTCAGGAATCCGGCAGAAGGAAGGAGTCTTCCGTAATAGTAGTCAGGAGAATCTCCCAGAAGGTAGTAGTCCGTGTAGACGTCTTCGCTGGTATCCAGAAGGCGAACCTTGTCGATATAGCCCAAATCGCGGAATATCTTTATGGCCTCCCCTATCTGAACCTCCCTTCTGTGGAAAGCGACGTCGTCCTCGACTATCTTCCACATAGCTTCTTTCAGCAATTGGACATCTTCTTCGTTAAGGGACGAATCGTCCTTTTTCTTTATGTTGCAGTAGAATCCACCTGAAATAGGATGCTCCAGATAGGTCCTGCATCCCTTGAAGGTCTCGTGCGCCGCCTTGAAAAGCAAAAAGAACAGCGAACGGGTGTAAACACGCATGGCACAAGGACTTGTCGCATCCACGAATTCCACGTCACGATTATTATAGACGCGGAATTTAAGGCCCTGCGACACATTGTTCACCTTCGCGGAGATTATGGGAAAAGGTTTCTCGAATTCGAAATAAGGAAGCATCTCGAGCAACGTAGTGCCCTCCTGGAAATCCATATAGGTTCCCGTATTTTTGCAAAAAATGTGAAGCATTACTGAATGATATGTAGTTTTTTCTTTAATTTAAGCACTCTATAGACTTTAGCGTCAAGCTCCTCCATAGGGAACTCCCCGCTTTCCACTTTCGCCGTTATGGCATCAATTATATTCCTTACGCTGCGCGCGCCCAAAAGCATATCGGCACCGGCCTCGTAAGCAGCCACGCCCGCAGCCACGTCGTCTCCGTCGAACATATCGAGAAGTCCGCGCATCATAAGTCCGTCGGTAACTATCACGCCATTAAAGCCCAAGTCGCTCCTCAGCAGGTCGTAGATAGGTTTCGAGATGCTCGAAGGCACCCCGCTCGCATCCAGGGCCGGCACGCTGAGATGTCCCATCATCACCATATCCACATCCTCGGCTATCATCCTCCTGAATGGGGCCAATTCGACCGAATCCAGCCTCACCCTATCGTGAGCGACGACCGGAAGTCCCTTATGGCTATCTACGGAAGTGTCGCCGTGGCCCGGGAAATGCTTGGCACAAGCACCCACGCCAGCAGCTTTCATTCCCTTCGCATAGGCGCTCGCGAAGTCGCTGACCTGCTGCACATTGTCTCCAAATGCGCGGAATCCTATCACCGGATTATCCGGATTCGTGTTCACGTCGCACACCGGGGCCAAGTTCACGGCCAATCCTAACGAATCCACCTCCTGCCCTATCTTATAGCCCACTTCGTAGGCCTGCTCGGCACTTTCTATCTCGCAGGCATAAGGAAGACGCTTGAAATCTTCGCGAAGACGCATCTGCGCTCCCCATTCGGCATCGATACATGTAAAGAGTGGGATTTGACTTTCCGACTTCAATCGAGGAATAAGCGTATTCACTTCCTCGAGGGTGCTTACCATCACGATGACACCCCCTATATGGTCTCTTGTGACCAGAGAGTCTATTTCGGGATTATAATGATGAGCAACAAGTAGCTGCGCGACTTTATCGCGGGTCGACATACTTTGCACCAGAGCGTGCAAACCATCTTCGCTACAAGAGCTTAGAAATAGTAGTAGTGAGGACAAAAAGAAGGTAATCTTTTTCATTATAATTTTGCAAAGTACAAATTTAATGAATAATTAGTACATTTGCGATATGTATAAAAAGATAATTAGATTTTTAAGCATATCCGCCCTCTTGATTGCAGCCTACGGCTGCGGCGGACGTTCCACAAGCCATAACGAAGAAGAGGAAGAGCCTATGCCAGCCATAGGTTTTCGCGCCTCGGACTACACGCTGGAAACCACTTCCGTAAAGAAAAACGAGACCCTTCCGGTGCTTCTGCAACGCATAGGATTGCCCTCCGATTCGGTAGTGGTTATGGTGTCTCAGCTCGACACCCTGTTCAATCCCAGAAGGATGAGAATAGGCCAGAAAGTCGAAGCATACTATAGCGGTGATTCGCTGAACCGAAAGCTCGAATACGCAGTCTATTCCCACTCGAAAACGAAGGTTACCGTGTTCAAATGCGCCGATTCACTGTGTCTTTGGAATTATGTGAAGCCGGTAGAGCACGAGCAGAAAACCGTGGATGTCGTGATAAACAATTCCCTGTGGGCAGACCTTACCGCGAAGGGAGCGCCGGCCCAGCTGGTGTTGGAATTGGCCGACATATATGCGTGGACGGTTAATTTCTTCGGCCTGCAAAAGGGCGACAGGTTCCAGACCGTCTACACCCAAAGCGTATGCGAGGGCGAGATCATAGGAGTGGACAGGGTGGATTATTGCCGCTACACGAGGGGCTCCGACGAGGTGTGCGCGATTCGCTACGACGTTCCCGGTAAGGGCGACAAATACTTCAACCCTAACGGAGAGAACCTGAGGAAGGCCTTTCTCAAGGCGCCTCTCAAATTCACGCGCGTAAGCAGCAAATTCTCCCTGCACCGTAAGCACCCTATCACGGGCCAAGTGCGTCCGCACACGGGAGTGGATTACGCAGCGCCTATGGGTACGCCGGTGGTGGCTCTCGGTGACGGTGTGGTGCTGTCTGCCGGATGGACTAAAAACGGCGGAGGAAATATGATAAAGATTCAGCATAACTCCGTGTATACCACCGGTTACCTGCATCTTAAGGGATTCGCACCGGGCATAAAGAAGGGCAAGCGAGTCTCGCAGGGACAGGTCATAGGCTATGTAGGTTCGACGGGGCGCAGTACCGGCCCGCATCTGGATTTCAGAGTATGGAAAAACGGCACTCCCATAGACCCGCTTTCGATGAAATCCCCTGCAGCAGAGCCACTTCCGGCGAAGTACAAGCCTCAGCTCGATTCGCTTAACATCCACTATCAGAATATCATAAATGGAAATTAAGCCCATAGCCTACTTTTCGGCTCCTTTCAAGTCGAAGTTCGGAGTACCTCGCCAGAGCGGCGTGGTAAAGGGACTTCGCGGTAAGATAAGATTTGAGGAGGAATACGTTAAGGAAGAGGCGCTTAGGGGTCTCGAAGATTTCGAATACGTCTGGCTTATCTGGGAATTCAGTATGAACGAGAGCGGAAACTCCCTGGCAGTGAGACCTCCCCGACTGGGAGGAAACGAAAAAGTGGGCGTATTCGCATCCCGCTCCCCTTTCAGGCCTAACAGGCTGGGACTTTCCTGCGTGAAGCTACTGAGCGTAGACAGCGAAAAGGGAGTATTGGAAGTGAGCGGAGCAGATCTGGCTGACCACACTCCCATTTATGACATAAAGCCTTACGTGGCTTATTGCGATGCCCATCCCGATGCCAAGTGCGGCTTCGTAGATGACAAGGAGTGGAAACTTTTCGACGTCATTCCTTCTTGTTTGGAAATCGACAGAAAGCTCGCGAACACCTTCTCCCATGAGGAAATAGACGCCCTATTCGAAGTGCTCGCACAGGACCCTCGGCCACAGTACCATAAAAAGAGCAACCCGTCCAGAAGTTACGGATTGCTCTTTTATGATAAGGATGTCAAATTCCACGTGGAAGATGACACAGTGGTAATCGATGATATTCTATGATTCCGGA
>URCV01000060.1 GCA_900546445.1 uncultured Bacteroidales bacterium
GTCGAATCTCTCGGGATATCGATGCGCCGCCACGTCCGCAGCCACCGAAGATGGAGTAAACGAACCGTCCGGAGCCTTCTTCCAAAGCACTCCCGTGTACTTTTTCCCATCCAGAACGGTGTGAGCCCTGCCGGTTCTTCTCAAATCCCAGAAACGATGTCCCTCGTAGCAGAGTTCTATCATCCTCTCGTGCAAAATGACATCGAGAGCCGTGTCCCATGAAGAAATCGGCGCAGTGTAGACATCGTCGCGTCCGAAACGCTTGACTCTAAGGTCATTGATGACAGTGCGAGCCTCCGCGTACTTGCCAGCGCGAGCCAGACACTCTGCCTTTATGAGCTCCAGCTCGGCATACCTGAATTCGGGCCAAGGCTGATATGAACCATTCAACACGAAATCCCGGTTCGTCTCATCCAAGAGCTTACGCATATAGTATCCGGTCACGGTATTTCCCGGAGACTTGGTGGCTCCATAAGGCATATACTTCTGGTCCTCACCACCTTCGAAACATTCGAGGGTGCGTCCTTTCCACAATGCGCCGTTATAAAGCACGGAGCTTGCGAGACGAGGGTCGCGGGCGGAGACATTGGCATTAGTAATGAAGCGCTTGGAGGCATCCGAAGCGTCGAACGGAGTGCCGTCGGCATTATCGAAGGCGTCTACGAATTCCTGGGTAGGTCCGGCATAGCCGCCGCCCTTGCTTCCGCTCAGGCAGTAATCTCCCGGCATAGAGTATTTCATATCGAAGGAGTGGGTAAGCACTGCGCTCGAATAGGCCACGCCCCAGATGACTTCGGAATTGGCCAAGTCTTGGAAGATGGCATCGTAGGAGTCGATGTAGCCGTACAGACCACTGGCTTCAACTGCCTGAACTGCAGACAGCGCGTCGGTGTAGCGCTCGGCATAGAGCATCGCACGGGCCTTAAGGGCGTAGGCGGCATATCTATGCACGCGTCCACGGGCCGATGCAGGCTCCGGAAGATTCTCGCAGGCGAAGTCGATGTCTTGCAGGATGGCATCCCAAGACTCAGACACGCTCTTTCGGGCAGTGTTTTTCCCTTCTATGGACATTTCGTCCAAGGTCTTGTATATGATGATGCCGAGGTCGTCCTTTTTCGAGGCGTGAACCCTCATCATATTGAACTGGACGATGGAGCGGAAGAAGAGGAGCTCTCCGCGAATACGAGCGGCCGAAGCATCGGAAAAATTGGCCTTATAGGTGTCGAGAGCCTTCAGGGCCTCGTTTATGCGGCGAATGAGTCCGTAGCCGGTAGTCCAGCTGTCGAAATAGTTCTGATCGACGCGCTGCTGCCCGTCCACTGTCATAATCAGGTTACAGTCTCCCGCACCGGCAGCCGTAGCTCCGTATTTGAGGATGTCGGTAAGTCCGTCGGAGAGGTTCGAATTGGCCCCGCCGAGAGCGCAGGAGCCAAAACTTCCCCACTGCGCGCCTATGGAGTAGAACGAATTGAGGTAAAGCTGGGCATTCGTCTCATTTTTCATCGCGTAGGCGAGGTCGTATCTGTCGGTAGGAGTCAGGTCCACTGAACTGCAGGCAGACAATACGCCGACGGCCGCCATGGCACATATTAAATTTCTAATTCTCATACCTTAAAATGTTAAGCTTGCGCCGAGACTTACTACTCTCTGCTGCGGATAATAACCATTGTTTACACTTGGAGCTTCCGGGTCTATTCCCAATGCGGAAAGACCTGAAATGGTAAAGACGTTCGATGCGCTTACGTACAGGCGAAGGGCGTCTACGTAGAATTTGCGGGTGACAGTCTTAGGGAAAGTGTAGCCCAATTGCACGTTCTTAAGTCTCAGGTAAGAAGCGTCGCGCGCCCAGAAGTCACTGACATAGACATTATTAGGGCTCGACTGAGTACTGAGGCGAGGATAAGAGGCATCGGTGTGGTCAGGAGTCCAACTACCTTCCACGAGATATTTAGGAGGGTTGCTTCCCCACTTGAATGCCTGCGTGTAATAGGTGCCGTCCGAATAGCCCAGTGCGGAGTATGTGCCGCAAAGCATTATCTCAGTGTTCGTCGCTCCCTGGAAGAAGAGGACGGCATCGAAACCGCGCCACTTGAAATTGAAATCCAGTCCGAACATCACCTCCGGAATAGGAGAGCGGGCTATCCAAGTCCTGTCTTCGGCGGTAATCTTGCCGTCGCCGTTCAAATCCTTGTACTTGATGTCCCCGACACGGACTGCATTGCTGGTCTTAGGCGAAGATGCCAAGTCCTGCTCGTCGCGATAAAGTCCGTAGGACACATAACCGAGCACGGCGCCCAGACTCTGGCCAAGCTTGCTCTGGTAGGCCGGGATATTGTCCGAATCGTTTATGGAGATGTACCTGTTTCTGGCAAATGAAGTATTGGCCCCTATCGTATAGGCCAATTCGCCCACCTTGTTCTCGTGCTTGAGCGAGAGTTCGAAACCTTTCACGTCGACCACGCCGCTATTCACGATGGCCGGGAAGTTCGATCCGATGGAAGGAGGGTTTTCTCCCGCCTGACTTTGCAAGATATTGGTGGTCACTTTATAAAACACATCTGCTTCTGCGCTGAGAAGTCCGTCCCACAGGCGCAGGTCTGCGCCTACATTATAGGTAGTGGTGGTCTCCCAAGTGATGTCGCTGTTAGGAACGGAGGTGGTGGAGATGCTCTGCACCGGCTTTCCGTTTATGACGGCAGTAGGCTTGGTAGACAATGACACGCCCTGGACGTAGAGGAAGTCGGAGATGCTGTCGTTACCGAGTACGCCCCACGAAGCGCGAAGCTTGAGGGCCTCGTTCATTCTCCAGCCAAGTGACAGCGCCGGGAACACTCCGAGCCTGTGGCTCTTGGAGAACTTGGCCGACCAGTCGTTACGCAACGAGGCAGAAACGATGTACTTCCCGTCGTAGACATAATTGGCCCGAAGAAGAAGGCCCTGGCGGCCGGTATTAGAGTGGTATCCGCGCACGGAGTTAGGCGTCACGTCGGTAGAGAAGTCCAAATCGGGGATTTCGGTTATGGCGAAGTTCTGCTTTCCGGCTGCGAAATATCTCGACGAGGTGCCGCTCTGCTCCCAGACCAAGTCCGCGCCTACTTCGTGCAGGTCGAAGGTATTCTGGTAGTTGAGCTGGGCAGTGAAGGTGTAGCGAGAGAAAAGCTGATGCGATTCGGTGAGCTGGTTCACTCCGGAAGCGAGGTGAGGGCTGTTTCCCGGGGTAAGGGTCAAAGTCTCGTCCGCGCCGGAGTACTTAGGGGTCACCTGATCGCAAGGAAGCAGAAGCTTTTTCTGAAGGGTGTTCTGGAAGTCGTAACTTCCCATGGCCTTGGCCGTAAGCCCCTTAACGAAAGGCACGTTATACTGAAGGGTCACTCCCGTCTGCACGAAAGAGCGATTCTTTTCTTGAAAACCGGAAGCGTCGCGAGCGGCAAGCGGATTCTGATAACCTATATAGACTCCGTCGGGGGTCATAGGCCTGGTGGTAGGTCTGGCAGAGAGGGCGTAGAAGACTATGTTTTTATAGCCATACTCCGCGCCGCCGTTATCCAGAGAGGCCGTAGGATCACTCGAACCTGCGCTCACGCCATTCTGATGGCGATTCTCGATACGTCCGGACACGTCCAGCTTCAGCGTAAGGTCGTCGGAGAGGTTAATGTCGACATTAGAACGGAGGTTATAGCGCTTGAACCACACATTGTCGATGATGCCGTCTTGGTCGAGATAGCTTCCGCCCACGAAATAGCGAACGGACTTCGAGCCTCCGCTTATGCTGAGGTTATGGTTCTGTCCATAAGCTACTTTCTTGAAGATAAGGTCGAGGTAGTCAGTGTTCCCGAAGATGCCCTGAGGGTCGTTTCCATTACGGATATAGCCTATCTGCTGCTCGGAATACTCGCGCATAAGCCCGTCTAGGTCGCTCGCCTTGTTATGCCAATACGCGAACTCCTCACCATTGAGAAGTTCTATCATCTCGGCATTTCCGCTCATAGTGAGGGATGCGTTATAGGTCACCGTGGTACTCGCCACGTCTCCGCGTCGAGTGGTTACGAGAATAACTCCGTTCGCACCCTTGACTCCGTAGACGGCGGCAGACGCCGCATCTTTAAGGATGGTTATGTCGGCGATTTCGCTTGGGTCGAGATTAGAGAAATCCCTTTCCACGCCGTCGACCAACACCAGCGGAGTGGAAGTACCCGTAGTGCTTATGCCTCGAATGTAAATCTGGGCCTCGTTTTCTCCCGGAACGCCGGAAGTCTGCCTGCTGACAAGTCCCGGGAGCTTTCCTCCCAGCATATTGCTCATATTGTCAGTAGGAGCAGAGGAGAGTTTTTCCCGGTTTATCGAGGCGATGGAACTGGTAAGGGTACCTTTTTTCTGTACGCCATAGCCCACTACCACCGCTTCGTCCAGAAACGTGGTGTCATCTTTCAGCGTCACATTGAAATGGCGCTTGGCACCCACCGGTTCTTCGGCGTCCTGATATCCCATCAGAGTAAAGAGAAGTACCGCATCTGCTGATGATACAGATAGGGAGAAGTTACCGTTTTCGTCCGTCATCGCTCCCATGGAGCCGGACGATTTCTGCATTACCACCACTCCTGGGAGGGGCTCACCATCGGCATCTACCACTCTACCCTTCACGGGAATCTGCGCGAACGCCTGAATGCAGAAAAATAATGCAATTAATAATGTTAATGTCTTTTTCATCTTTCACAAGACATTTTATATTCGAGAATTCCGCCTTCGAGCAACTCCTCGTGAGTGACGAAAGGTCGGTCAAGCAACACTCCGTTAAGGCGAACTTCCTTAATATAAGGAGTTTCATACGAATTACCTTCCGCGATGACAGTAAGGGTCCTGCCATTCGAAAGATGCAGTCGTGCGCGCGTGCAAAGAGGCGAGCCGAAGACGTACTTTCCGTCCGCAGGGAATACCGGGTAGAATCCTAGGGCGGAGAAAACATACCAAGCCGACATCTGTCCGCAATCCTCGTTCCCTATGAGCCCGTCCGGAGATGTCGTGTAAAAATCGTTGCACACCTGCCTTATGAGCTCGGCAGCTCTGTCAGTGCGACCCAGCAGGCTGTACAAGTAAATCGTGTGGTGACTCGGTTCGTTACCGTGGGCGTATTGGCCAATCATACCTGTAATATCGGCCGAAGCGCCTTCATTCAGGGAAGAGTCAGCCGCGAACAGATCGTCCAATTTGTAAACTAATTGTTTACATCCGCCGTACAACTGCGCAAGCCCATCCACGTCGTGCGGGACTAAAAACGAGTACTGCCAAGCGTTACCTTCCACATAATCAGCCTCTTCATGAAGAGAGAACGCCGGGTCGAAAGGTTCGGTGAATATACCATTTGAGTTTACACCGCGCATAAATCCAGTCCGTGCATCGAAATGGCGGCGGTAGCGCTGCGCCCTCTTCTCGAATTCTTCGGCCAATTCGTCCTCGCCCAAATCCCTCGCCAGAAGTGCGATACACTGAGCGTTTATGCAGTATTCCAGCTCCACCGACACGGACCAATTCACCTTGTCTGCAGGAAGATAGCCATATTCATCCCACAAAGACATACCATAGGTAGGCTGGGAGAGCATAGAGGAGCATGCATCGAGAACCCGCTTGCGGTCTACCCCTTTCACGTGCTTGAGAGCGGCTTCGCAGAGAACGGATATGCTGTGGATGCCCACCATACAGTCAGTCTCTTGATAACCTAACGGCCAAACCGGCAGCCTTCCGGTGCGATCGTAAATGTCAAGCAAAGAGTTACAATAATCCCCCGCGCGCGAATCTATAAGATTATAAAGAGGATGAACGGCGCGGTAGGTGTCCCATAAGGAGAATATGGTATAGTGCGGCCTTTCGCCGCGATCGCTTAAAAGTTGAGGAGAAGTAGCCGTATGATAGAGGGAAGTGTAGAAAATAGTATCCTGTTTCGCGTCGAAGCTTTCGAACTCTATGGTCGACAATTCCTTTTCCCACTTTTTACGGGCATCTGAAAGAGCGCTTTCGAAATTACGGACTTCCCTAAGGTTTTTATCAAGTCTTTGCGCTCCGTTCTGCGAAACGGCCACCCTGACCTCCAGTTCTTCCGGAGAATTCTCGAATTCTATTACGAGATGGCTTTCCGAAGAGGAGTGTATCTTTTTGATGTCACGAGACGTCGTGAGCTTGAACCAGATGGGCTGGTCGAAGGTCCATTCGCTCGAAATGCGCTCGCCTTCTATGGTGCGGCTATTCTTTACTTCCAAATAGCCGCCGTTATAGGCCTTCCTAAAGAGTAGCGACTGAGCCCCGCGGCGCAAATCTATCACCAGAAAGCAAGGCTCCCCTTCCGGATAGGAAAAACGATAGACTCCACAGTGCTCGCTGGCCGTTACTCGAGCCTTTATGCCATCGGAAATGGTAACTGAATAGTAACCCGGAGTACATTCTTCGGTAGATTTGAGAAAATGCTCGCTAGGGTCGAATGCAGATGTGAGCTGAGGGCGAATGACTATGTCGCCATAGTCCGCCACGCCTGTGCCTCCAAGCCGAGTCTGGGCAAATCCGGCAAATGTAGAATCGGATGCGTGATAACCGGAACACCAGTCCCAGCCCAGGGTGGTGTTCATGGGGCCCGCATGTACCTGCCCATGAGGCACATCGGCTCCGACAAACACGTGACCGTGTCCACCGGAACCGATAAATGGATTAACCACTGAAATGGTCAGCGCCAGAAGTAAAGCGCAAATCATAAGAGTTTATTTAGCTAAAGCCTTGTCAATACCTTCTTTCACATATTTCCACTGATCTGCCATCTTGAGATGAATCATATCGAATAGGAAATATCCGTCACAAGCATCGTAGCAAGCCTTTACTGAGTTGACTATGGCCTGATTCTCTTCTTCTTGAGAGAATTTTTTCTCAGGATCCCAGTTACCCACGTCAGGACCGCCACATACTATAGGGCAAGCCTTGCCGATTTTCTCCTTTGCAAGTTTGCAGAATCCTTCCATAGTCCACTCCGTGTCTCCGTAAACAGCGTTTGGCTTGGCATAGGCGCCGATGAGCATCTGGTCGCAATGGTCGGCATAGCCGAAATTCTTATAATTAGGTGTAGACCACTCAGGGTAATGAGCGTATGTGTCGTAGTCAGGACTAGCCCAGTTCACGCCCACATCGTAGTATTCAGTATACCAGCCACCTACATATACGCCAAATTTGATTTTAGGATTGGTCTCGTGAACGACGGAATCAGGGAAGTCTAGTCAGGTGAGAATAAGATCGGTAACCTCTGCCCGGGTAAATTCCACCAGATCGGCCGGCGCAATCCTGATCTGTAATCCCCGCATCCCTGCACTGATGTAGATATACCCGAAATCCATGCAAGTAGTATGAATAAAAGTGGGCAAAGCCTTTTTCATTCCGACCGGAGAGCATCCTCCCCGGATATACCCGGTTGCCGGTAACAGTTCTTTCATATGGATCATCGCCGCACTTTTATTGCCGGAAACTTTTGCCGCCAGTTTCAAATCGACTTCGGCATCTCCGGGGACAACACAAACGAACAAGCCGTTTTTATCTCCGCGCAATACCAGTGTTTTAAATACCTGGGCGATATTTTCTCCCAGTTGTTCCGCCACATGGGTGGCTGCCAGATTATTTTCGTCTACTTCATAAGGTACCAGCTCGTAAGCGATCTTTGCTTTATCGAGCAAACGGGCAGCATTGGTCTTATTTATTTTCGCCGTCATATATTTTACACAGTTTTTTCAAGCGAGCCTCAAAAATTCCTTTCCCATATCCAGTCCATTTGTCAAGGATCTTCCCGTCAGGACCGATAACCACAAATTTCGGGATCCCGTCAAAACCATACGAAGCGATCAATCCTCCTTCTCCCTTAAAATCACACAACTGTATTCCTTTCAGATCCCGGATAGCCTCTTTCCACCCTTTTTCCGAAACCTCCAGGCTTATGCTGATCACGTGCAAACTATCCCGGAATTTTTCCGCCAACTCTTCCAATTCGGGTTGTGCCATCAAACAAGGACCACATCCCCGGCTCCAGAAATCCAATAAAATATATTTTCCCAGGTAGTCCGACAAGTGATGCTCTCTGCCTTCGCGATCGAAGAGGAGGCCGTCTGCCAACCGATCTCCCACCTCACAGATTTTCACCGGATAAAGATAAATGTGGATTTCATTCCCCCGGGCAGTAGTTTTGAGTGCCGGATCCAGGCGCAAATAAAGCTTTTCAACCCTTTCCCGAAGTCCTGGCGGACATTGGGGTGAACGCAGTTTTCGCGCATGCTCATACAATCTTTCCAGTCCGACTTCCGACAAAACGGCCTGTTCTTCCAAAATTTTCAGGTCGGCTTCCGCTTTAAGGGCAGACAAAGAGTCGAACAAACGGGTCACGGGATAATCCTTCATCTTCGGATGCTTACTATGCTGATCCTTATATTCCGCCACATATTCATCCTCTTTATCGAACCTTACCCGCTCATATTCGCGGGTGATGCGGGCGGAGTTTTTCACAAACCGATTCTCTTCCTGCTGTTGCCTCAACTTACTTTTGACTTTCCAAAGGGCGACACAAGGTTCATCCCCTTCTATTTTAGTCAGCGGTTCACCGACCCAAAATGAAAGATTACCATATAATGCCGAATCCCCCTCAACAAAAACCGACATCCGTAACGGCACCTCTTCCAGCTTTCCCCGAAATGAAAACCGTCCGTCTTTCAGGGTATCGCTCCCGATAACCTTCCCCATATTCCCAGCCCACACTAACAGTTGCACCACCGTATTTCCGGCTGCATTCCGCACTTTGTGTACAGGTTTCTTTTCTCTTCTTGCCATAATAAAAGGCCTCCTATGATTTATATTTTACCATAGAAGACC
>URCV01000061.1 GCA_900546445.1 uncultured Bacteroidales bacterium
TTTACCACTATATTTGACGGCTTGATGTCATTATGGAGCACGCCACGATGATGGAGATAATCCACGCCGTCCAGGATGTCATCTATGATGCAGTCTTTTGCAGAGTCTGACGGACCGGACGAAAGGAATTCATCCAAAGACTGACCTTCTACATATTCAAGAATGAGTGCCGGACCTGCAGGAGTATCCTCCTCAAAGCCAAGGGTCGTAATTATGCATGAATGGGACAGGGTGCTGCCGAGTTCATATTCTCGCCTCAAGAACTCCGTTGTCATCGCATCATTTAGGACCGCAGATTTCAGAATTATGTATTTCGTTCCCCTGCGGGCCTTATGAATACGGAACATCCGCCCTTCGCTGATGATGCCAAGGAGTTCAATATGTTCTTGTGAATATGTGCAGTCCGGTGCCATAACAGGCTGCAATATAGGCATTTTTTTTCGAATTAGAGCTTTTCCAGGGTAGTCAGGCCATTGTTCAGACCTATGGAATAGCGCTGACAATGTTCGCCACCGTGAACAAGATTATCTACAAAAAGCGGATAATTCTTGAGTATGACGCTGCACTCGAATGTGTCACCGATCTGAAGAGTGGAGTTTCTTGTATCTATTGCTTTAAAGGTCCGGCCTCCCACATATTCTACAATACATACGCGATCAGGAAGCCAGCCAATCCTTATACGGTCGCCTGGTACAAGGTCTTCCACCTTTATAGATGCGCCGTCGGAAATGATGTCCGACTCTCTGAACGACTGTTTATGAAGGGAAATGCAGAAGGCATTCCAATGCTCGCAACCCACATAGCGGCACAAAACATCCAATGTGCGAGTAAAGACGGTGTCATAGCTGGAAATCTTACCCCAGAGACGGCGCAAGGTGTTTTCTGCTATATGCTCGTGAGTGACTCTTTCGATTTCAATCGCCAACAAGGAAAAATCCGATCTGCTCTCGATCGGATGTCCGAAGCGCTTTTCCACGGACTGCCTAAGCGCCAATAGTTCCGGTGAATCTGTCTTTACTGCCATAACAATGCGAAGGTACGCATATTTTCTTGACACACGAAACAAAGAGCCAAAAAGGGCAACCGATAATGGCCACGTTCGCTCGCGACAAAGTTCGCCTTCAAACAGAAAAATATCTGGGTATATTACAGGCTCGCGGGCTTCCGCCAATTCACTTTGGCAAGGAGGACGGCGTAGAGCGTGCTCTGTTAAGGGTGGCTTGCCAAGGTGAGACTATTTTCAGCTTCACCTTGGCAGGGAGGTGCCATTCTACACACTTCTGGGGCACAGTCGCTGCCAAAGTGAATTTAATGAGCTAGTCTCATTGGCTTCCCGTCCGGTGGATCATGGGTTTTGCCGGATAGGAGAGACTAAAGTACCATTTTATCCGGTGAAAAGCGGGTTTGGCCGGATGAATTAAAAAAACCACCGGATTTCTCCAGCGGCCTGGCCATCAAGATGATTGCTACAAGAAATGACAGCCATTTTCTGCCTGATGGCGCGAATGCCATCAACTCATCATCACGTCTTCGACGGATGGTATCTCGATAGATGTCACTAAAGTCGACTAAAAAAAGGAGCGCGGCGCTCTTTATTTTTACCTATACAACTTTTTGCAGAAAATTCTTATATTCGCAGAATCAACACTAATATAATTTTTTATGAAACACACAATCAAACTAATCACCGCACTGAGCGCAATCATGCTTGGTGTCCTACTTGTCGTGCCATCGTGTAAGAAAGACAATTCCACTTCCACTCCTGCCTATCAGAAAGACTGGGTAATTACGACAGATGGCACGAAAGTCTGCTACGCATTCAGAGAGGATGGTGTTATTCTATTTGGTCCACAGATCGACGAAGCCACCCTCAAGATGCTGCAAGGAATCCCTGCAACGGACAAGACCTCACAGGAAGACAAAGACTTCCTAATGAGCCTTAAAGCAGGCGATTATGTCTGTGCCACAGGTACTTACGTAGCTTTACCGAATAGTAACGACACAGAAGGCGCTCTTGTCTGCATAGTTATGAAACAAACTATTCAAATGAAATACAAGATGATGTCCGACACCGCCATAGAGTTTACCTTAGTGGGAGATGAGGAGAGTGACAAGAATATGACAGCTGTGGGAGTCGCACAAGACATTAACATAAAAGTCGTTACAGACGGCCTTGCTAATATCATATTCTAATAATAGTATTACACCATAAAAAACCCGGGAGTCATTCAAGACTTCCGGGTTTCTTTTATTATACCGCGCACTACCCCATCATCATCAAGATGACAAGCTGGGCAGAGATGACTCTTAGAAAGATTCCGGCCGGATAAACCGTAGCGTAAGATACTGAAGGCTCATCGTCCTCGACGGTGCTGAGCGCGTAATTAAGCGCGATAGGATTGGCCATAGCACCGCAAATCATTCCTATGTTAGATGCGTAGGAAACACCGCAGAATTTAGTGGAGATGATGCCGATTAGAAGCACCGGAACCATCGCAAACAGTACGCCGACCACTATCCAGAGCAAGCCCTCAGGCTGGAAGACGGTCTCGAAAAAGCCCGGACCCGCACTTAGGCCCAGACCGGCCAAGTAGATCGTGAATCCCAGCTGGCGAAGCATCATATTGGCACTCATAGTGGTATAAGTGGCGACGTGGAATCGCGAGCCGAACGCTCCCATCAAAATACCGATGATGATAGGGCCGCCCGCAAGACCCAGCTTGACAGGCACGCTCATTCCCGGGATGGAGAGCGGAATGGCACCGACGACAAGGCCGATGATAACGCCCACGAAAATCGCGAAAAGGTTAGGATTGCGAAGCTCTTTTTCCTGATTGCCAAGCACTGCCGCCACGCTGTCGATAGCCTTTTCCTGACCCACGATGGTGAGCTTGTCACCTGTCTGAAGACGGAGGTTGCTCGACGGCAAGATGTCGATACCGGCGCGATTAACACGAGTAATGTTGATACTGTAGGCGTTACGAAGATGCAAATCGCCCAGCTTGGCCCCGTTAATCTTCGATTTGGTCACCAAGACGTGACGGGACACGAGTGAGCCGTCGATGTGGTTCCAATCGATGTCCTTCTTATTCCAGTCTTTCTTAACCTTCTCTCCGAAAAGCTTTTCCACCTGGTCGACCTCGCTTTCCTTAGACATTACCAACACGTGCTCACCCTTTTCCAAGACTGTGTCTCCGTTAGGAATGATGACTATGCCCTCGTTAGCGTCGTCTTCATTAGCTCCGGTAAATTTCCACACCCTGGACACCACCAGATGGGGATGAACCCCTCGCATTATGGTCTTTATGTTCTTTCCGCAAATCGCCGGATTAGTCACGCGCAATTCCGTCACAAAAGTAGGATTCTCGTGCACCGGCTTCGACGACTCCCCGCCCTTATAGAACATAGAACGAAGGATTACGATGGATAGAATCACGCCTATGATACCGAAAGGATAAGCCACGGCGCAGGCCATAGCCATCTGATTCGACACGTCGGTAGCCTCGGGATGAATCTCTAGAAGGGACTGCTGAGCGGCACCGAGCATAGGAGTATTCGTAGCAGCACCTGTCAAAAGGCCGATGGACACCGGCAGGGTAATCTTAGTCACGAGACTCGCCACGACCGCCATCAGAGTGCCTATCACCAGCACGCCGAGAGACAGCAGATTCAGCTTTATTCCGCCCTTCTTAAGAGACGGGAAGAAGCTGGGACCTACCTGCAGGCCAAGCACATAGATAAACAGCACCAAACCGAAGTTCTGTGCCAGTGCGAGCATCGCAGGATTAATGTTGAGCCCCAGATGTCCGGCCAATATGCCCGCAAAAAACACGAAGGTTATACCCAGGGAAACACCCTTGATCTTGATTTTACTGAAGAGAAGACCTACCGCACATATCAGCGATAGCACCACGATAGCCTGAACGAATGACTGCTCTACGAAAAGATCTGTAAACCACTTCATACCTTAGGAATGTAATCTTCTACGAATATCCGACTTTATATTCAGATTACCAAAAATATAAACCTTTCTACGCAGAAAAGGGATGTCCAAATCTCTCTGGTCATCCCTTTTCTAACTTTTTCGAGAAGATTAATAGCGATCTTCTGAAGAAACGGTTAATTTCTTACGACCGTGACGGCGACGTGCGTTAAGAACTCTACGTCCATTAGCAGAAGCCATACGCTCACGGAAACCGTGCTTGTTAACCCTCTTGCGATTTGATGGTTGGAATGTCCTTTTCATATCTTATTCTTTTTTATATTTGCAGTTTTGGGAGGGCAAAGATACTATTTTCTTATCTCAATTACAAATTTTTCGGCAAAATAATCGTCAGAAAGCCAATTCGAAATAGGCCAAGCCGTTATCTGCGATGCTGAAAGCCCGAATTTGCGACAAAGTTCGGAAATTTCCTCCAGCACATCTCCTCCTTTTAGATACAAAATGCTCTTTTTATATTTTCCCTTCACCCACGGATAAAAGTTCACTAATGAAGTCACCGCGCGAGACACTACATAGTCGTACTCCCCGTCGAGGCTTTCTGCGCGAGCATTCACGCAAGTTACGTTCTTAAGGCCCAACCCATCCGAGACGCTCTGCGCCACCTTCACCTTCTTCCCTATGGAATCGCATAGAGTAAACCGGCACGAAGGCATAATCATAGCCAGCGGAACTCCCGGAAAACCTCCACCCGTTCCTACATCCAGAATGTCAAGTCCTTCCGTCGGCTCGCCTCGCGAAATCAAATACTCGAAAATCGAGAAAGAATGCAGAAAGTGATGCTCGAAGACACTATCTATATCCTTTCTGGAAATCACGTTGATTTTAGCATTCCATTCTTCGTAAAGTTCACAAGCTCGTGCGAAATCTTCTCTCCTATACTTCTTCTGATTCATCTTTCATATTTTCTATCAAATCCTTAGCCCTACGAATACGAGTGCGTACCGTATTCAGTCCCAATCCCAGCTCCTCGGCTATCTCCTTATACTGAAGCCCTTCTACAAGACGCTTGCGAGCTACTTCCTTATACAGAGGAGGAAGCGCGTCTATGCATCTTCGCGTATGCGAGTCGTCCTCGTCGCGTATAATCGATTCGAGCGGGGTGTCTATCTGGTCTATGACGGAATCCATCACGGAATCTGCCGTAGACGACTCGTCCAGCGACACTATCTCCTTGTTTATGCGCTTTTCCCTCTCGAGTATGTCCAGAGTGGTGTTTCTGGCTATGGTGGTGAGCCAAGTCGAAAATGAACTCTTGGACGGGTCGTATGTATTTATCTGACGGAAAGCCTTTTCGAAACTCCGCGAACAGATATCGTCCGAGAGAAACTCGTCGTAAATGTGCATAGAAGAAGTAAGATAGCCCTTGAGCGCATCGATATATGCGTCCCAAAGAGCCGTGAACGCCATTCCGTCTCCTATTATCGCCCTTCTTATCAGCTCGTCAATGGGCTTCAAGCCAGTCTTTTCCATAATTACACTCGACAGTCAGCGGAACCGACAACTTCACCACACCCTCCATCTTCTCCACTAACAGATTTTTTACTTGTTCTATCTCATCCACAGGCACTTCCAGCACCAATTCATCGTGAATCTGAAGCACCATCCGAGAACGGAGCTCCCTCCGATGCAACTCCTTCTGCACCTCTATCATAGCCAATTTGATCACATCGGCCGCAGTGCCCTGAATCGGCGCATTGATGGCATTTCGTTCAGAGACCGCACGAACATTTCCGTTACGCGAATTCACGTCCGGAACATAGCGCCTGCGTCCGAACAACGTCTGCACATAACCATTCTTCCGTGCATTTTCCAGCACCCCGTCCAGAAATACCCTTATGCTCGGGAAGGATGCGAAATAATCGTCTATCAACTTGGCCGCTGCAGTGCGGGATATCTTCAGTCTCTGGGCCAATCCGAACGCACTGATTCCGTACATTATTCCGAAATTGGCAGTCTTCGCCATCCTTCTCTGCTCGGGGGTTACGGCATCGAGCGAAGTAGAGAAAATCTTGGCAGCCATAGACTTATGCACGTCTTCCCCGTCGCGGAAAGCCTGCAGCATATGCACATCGCCACAGAAATGTGCCATTATTCGAAGCTCTATCTGCGAGTAGTCGGCAGACATAACCACGCAGCCCTCCGGAGCCACGAAGGCGCGGCGAATCTGCTGCCCCTCTTCCGTGCGGATAGGTATGTTCTGCAGGTTAGGGTTAGAGCTGCTCAATCGGCCCGTAGCCGTAAGTGCTTGATTAAAGGTAGTATGCACGCGACCGTCGCTCTCTGAGATATACCCCGGCAGCGGCTCTATGTAGGTCGAAAGCAGTTTCCTGGTACCGCGATAATCCAATATGTCTTCTATCACCGGGTTCCTGTCCGACAGCGCCGAAAGGGTCTCCTCGTCGGTAGGCCAACTTCCCTTGTTAGTACGCTTCATCTTCGGCTCTATCTTCAACTGCTCGAAGAGCAACTCTCCCAACTGCTTGGGCGAGGCTACGTTAAGAGTCGGATTACCGGCCAATTCCCTGACCCGGGATTCGCATTCGTTCATCCTCTTGCGAAGTGAGTCGGCGAAGTCCCTGAGCACCGAAACGTCTATGCGAACTCCGTTTCGCTCCATCTCGAAAAGCACTCTCGCCAGAGGCTCCTCTATGGTGTCATAAACGGATTTCATAGAATCGAGGGCCTCGTAAACCATAGGAGCGACCTTCCATATGGCGCTCACCTCGTCGTATTTCTCCCCTTCTGTGGCAGACTCTTCGGGAGCATCGTCGAAAAGGCTGAGAGTCACCGCCTTACTCTCGTCGTGAGCATTTATGTCCACGCCTATGAATTCCTTCACTATATTATCCAGATGGTGATTCCTCCCCGGATTAAGCACATAATGAAGCAATTCCACATCCATAAGACGTCCATTAAGCCTTATTCCCTCCTCGAGTAAAACTTTCATCTGAGACTTTATGGAATAGCCTCTTTTCTCTATGGAAGCATCTTCGAAAACGTCCTTAGCCTCTACTATCTTACACTTGCACACTTGGCCTTCTACGCACAGCATCAGCGAGTTCCCTTCGCGGACAAATGCCAGTGCTCCACGCTCCCTTGCAAGACGCATCACCTCACCCACGGGCTTTTCCACGTAATCGAGGCTCTCCGCCTGACGTATCTGGGCCTGTGCGCTGAAGATGTCGCCTCCTTCATTGATCTTCCAGATGGAGGATACCGTCTTCGAGAGAGAGCGCAGTTCGTAAAACTCTATCAGAGAGATTATCTGCGAATCCAGCTCCTTGCTTAATGCCAATTCGGCCAATTCCACTTCCACCGGCACGTCGGTCTTGATGGTGACCAGTTCCTTACTGAGCCCGATATGGTCCTGCGCTGCCCGAAAGGCCTCTTGCTGCTTGGCTGTCAGGTCATTAAGATGGGCATAAATGCCTTCGAGCGTGTTATACTTGGCCAGAAGACGCGAAGCGCCCACGGGACCCACGCCCTGCACTCCGGGCACATTGTCGGCAGAATCGCCGCATATTGCGAGCATATCTATGACCTGCGAAGGACTGGATATGCCGTACTTCTCGCAGACTTGGCTTTCGCCGAGGATCTCATTATCCGCACCTCCCTTTCCTGGCTTGTACTGAAAAATGTGGGAGGAGATGAGCTGGCCGTAGTCCTTGTCCGGGGTGACCATATAGACGTCCATAGCGCTTGCGAAGCGCTTGGCCACCGTTCCTATCACGTCGTCGGCTTCGAAGTCGGGGACCATCAGCACCGGGATGTCAAGCGAGCGCACTATCCTGGTCAGGGGTTCGAGCGCATCTATCACGAGCTGAGGCGTCGCGGAGCGATTGGCCTTATAATCAGGGAAAAGACGGTTTCTGAATGTCCCTCCCGGCGGGTCGAAGGACACTGCTATGTGCGTGGGCTGCTCCCTATGGATGAGTTCGAGCAGGTATTTGGTAAAGCCAAATATGATGGAGGTGTCCTCCCCCTTGCTGTTTACCATAGGGCGGCCTAAAAACGCATAGTACATCTTGAATATCAGCGCGTGTCCGTCTATTAAAAAAAGTTTCATCTCTTTGATTTAAAATAGTCTGTCACGATTTTAGAGCATTCGTCGCCGAGCACTCCTGACGTCACTTCTGTCTTCGGATGAAGAAGCGATGGGGTGAAGAGGCTATAGCCGCGCTTGGGGTCTGCCGCACCGTAGACTATGCGTCCTATCTGGGCCCAACAAAGGGCTGCGGCGCACATGGGGCAAGGCTCTACCGTAACATATAAAGTACAGTCGTTAAGATACTTGCCCCCCATAGCCTGAGTCGCGGAAGTGAGCGCTATCATCTCCGCGTGGGCCGTGGGGTCCTTAAGCCTTTCGGTCATATTATGGCCCTTCCCGATTATCCGACCGCGACAGACGATCACCGCCCCGATAGGTACCTCGTCTTCCGAAGCGGCCTCACTCGCCTGAGCGAGAGCCATCTGCATATACCTCTTATCGTCTTCCATCTATTCCATAAGCTTGCGATACTTGAATCGCTTCGGCTCGACATTGCCAAGTCGCTGTTTCTTGTTCTCCTCGTATTCGGAGTAGCTACCTTCGAAGAAGTAGACCTGCGAGTCGCCTTCGAATGCCAATATGTGCGTGGCGATTCTGTCGAGGAACCATCTGTCGTGGCTGACTACCACTGCACATCCGGCAAATCCGTCCAATCCTTCCTCGAGGGCGCGTATAGTATTTACATCCACGTCGTTAGTAGGCTCATCGAGTAGGAGCACGTTTCCTTCGTC
>URCV01000062.1 GCA_900546445.1 uncultured Bacteroidales bacterium
AAAAATTTTTATTTGACTTCGAGAGCCTCCCCGTGGTCCTCGACTATGGCTCGCTTAAAGTGCTCAGTATAACCAGGTTGAGTAAGATCCTCCGGTATGCCCGTACTGTATTGGCTGTGTTTGAAGCTTCCATCGGGATTCTGTGCCTTAACGTTACCGTCTATAAACTTGACTAAAAGGAGTTTATCTAATTCTACCCACTCTTCGAAAATCTTCTGTGCCGTACAAATGGTGAAATTTGTCATCTTTTTTATAGCCTTTTGAGTGCGTCCTTTATTCATTAGGGTGCATAATTCCTCATCCATCTGAGGAACTGCATTTTCTATCTGATAAGTCTCCCATTCGTCTATTTTATTCCTAACCACAGGTTCCATTTGGTCATACATTTTATAGCAAGCCTGAGCCACGCGGTTGCAGGCCCAGAAAGCCGAAGTCTGAGAATAGGTGAGAAGGTCGCCATTGCCCACTCTGAAGCTTTCAGGAACTTTCGTAGAATTCACGTAACAAGGCGTAAGGTAAGAGGTCGCCGCATCGTCGCATCCGAACCACAGAAGGGCGCCCACTTCGCGAGGAAGGCTTCCTCTTGACTGTGCCACGAACCAGAAGCCCGTCTGCTGGGTAGCTATGGCCCTTTCGTTTAGGTAGCTCTTGCCGTCCACCTCGAAATACATTGGCCTCCAGCGGTAAGGCAGGGCGTTTCCGCCGGCACCCACGTCTGTTCTCATATCCATAGGAGTGTTCTCATAGTGGTCGCGCATCACGTCGGCCACGTCCTTAACTCCGATTTTACGACTTGGCTTCACGAATAGAGGCATCTCGTGCTCCAGTTCATAGCCCATTACGTGCTGTAGGTATGCGTCGGCATCTTCGGTCACCTCTTCTCCATCTTTAATATAGGTAAATTTGCCGTCGCACAGGATGTTGAATGCTGCCCAAGCCCTGGCCTCGCACCCACGCGCCGCGCCGAAGTCCATAGGGTTGTAGGCGTGCCTGAAATTGAAGTCCTCGTCCTTACCCTCGAACCAGCCATTCTCGCGTGCGAAATCGATTACGTCCGGCGCGTACAGGCAGTTCTCCGGATCATCCAGAGGGAAAGTGCCTATCCTTGACTGATTGGCGTGTGCGCAGATGTAACCGTCCGGGATGCGGCGTGCCACCCACACGATTCCCTTCTTCTCGCCCTTTCCGACCAATTCCATAATCCACGCTTCCTGGGTGTCTGCGATGGAGAAGGTCTCGCCTTCGGACGGGTATCCGTAGGTATTGGCCAATTCCACTATGCACTGAATCGCCTCTCTGGCGGTGCGGGCTCTCTGAAGGGTGATGTAGATGAGCGAGCCGTAGTCCATTATGCCGTCGGGGTTCACTTGGCTTTCCCTGCCGCCCCAGGTGGTCTCCGCGATGATGAGCTGATGCTCGTTCATATTGCCCATAGTCTGGTAGGTGCTTTCTGCCTGGGCGATGCTGCCAAGCGGCCTGCAGGTGTCCCATTCGTTGATTTGGAGCATAGTGCCAGGCTTGAAGCGGGCTGCCTTGTGGAAGTACAGTTCTCCGTAGAGCCAATGCGAATCCGCAGCATAGGAGATGATGTTCGAAGCGTCGCGGCTGGCGCCTTTCGTGACGATTACATTAGTGCAAGCTTCACTGTTTATGGAAAATAATAGTGCGAAACTCGTTAAAGTGGCAAGAACCTTTTTCATTTTATTCGATAATTGTTTAATTTTGTACGATTTTGTAGTACAAATCTAATGAAATATTTTTGTTTAGTAGTGGCTTTGGCCTTTTCTCTTCCTTTAATGGCTCAGCAGCAGTCTCCTCAAGAGCAGGAGAAAATGCTTCGCGAGAACATAGAAGAGAGTCTGGAGAAGTACGAGAGGACTCTGGAACTCGAGTATTGGCAGGTATTCTATATGGATTCCATCCTCACTCACGACTATGGTGCGATGATGGCCGAGATGGAAGAGAAGAGCAAGGCGAAGGTGGAAAGTTCCGACATCTACCAGCAGATTCAGGACAAGTGGAGCGAGCAGATGTACCTCGCCATCCATAAGATCTTGAACGAGCAGCAGTGGGAGAAGTATTTGAAACAGGGCGCCGCACGCGAGAAGAAAGCCAGGGACAAAAGAGCGAACAAAAGGAAATAAATAAGATATGAAACAGGAAGATATTGAGCGAATTATAACTGAGCTTCAGGAGCTTAAGTGTAACTCCGTAAAGATGGTCGAAGAAGCCAGAATCCGCTATTTGGGTAAAAAAGGCGAGATTACCGCTCTGTTCGAGGAGTTCCGTAATGTGGACAAGGAGCAGAAGCGCGAATTCGGCAAGCCGCTTAACGAGTTGAAGCAGGCGGCCATAGCTAAGATAGAGGAACTTAAGGATACTCTTGAAAATGCAAGTGCCGACTTGGGCTCGCTCGAAGACCTTACTATGCCGGGAGATAATATGGAGCTCGGCTCTCGCCATCCGGTGAGTATGGTTCGCGAGGAGATCGTGGGAATATTCCGCAAATTCGGCTACGACGTGGCAGAGGGTCCGGAAATCGAGGACGACCACCACGTTTTCGAGGCCTTGAACTTCCCGGCCAATCACCCTGCACGAGATATGCAGGACACTTTCTTCGTGTCTGCAGGGCATCTTAATCCACTCCTTCTCCGCACGCACACTTCCAGCGTACAGGTAAGGGCTATGGAGACTATGCCTCTTCCTATTAGAGTGGTATGTCCGGGCCGCGTTTTCCGTAATGAAGCCATAAGCGCACGTGCGCACTGCATATTCCACCAGATTGAAGGTCTTTACATAGATGAGAACGTAACTTTCGCCGACCTCAAGCAGGCCATTCTGCTTTTCGCTCGCGAGATGTTCGGACCTCAGACCCAAATAAGAATGCGTCCGAGCTACTTCCCGTTTACGGAGCCTTCTGCCGAAGTGGACGTGAGCTGTAATATCTGTCACGGAAAGGGATGTAACATCTGTAAGGGTACCGGTTGGCTCGAAATCCTGGGCTGCGGAATGGTAGACCCTAATGTACTTGAAGCTTCGGGCATAGACAGCAAGAAGTACAGCGGCTTTGCCTTCGGTATGGGACTTGAGCGAATCGCCATGCTCAAGTGGCAGGTTAACGACCTTCGTCACTATTTCGAAAACGACTTGAGATTTTTAAGAGAGTTCAATACCTCTTTAGAAGTATAAAACAGTAGGGTCCCACTCGTTGACGGAGTGGGCCCTGTGTTCTTGAAACCACGTTAAAAAACAAGAAAATGTCAAATTTCAGTAAAAGATTTTTGGTGTTGACAGTACTGTTCATAGTCTGTCTCATCACGTCGAACTTTTTTGTTCCACGAGTATGGCAGCTTGGCCATACATCCCTGCAGTTGCCAGGGGCTGTTATTTTGTTTCCGGTGTCTTATATCATTAACGATTGCATCACTGAGGTGTACGGCTATCGTAAGGCTAGGTTCGTCATCTGGCTTGCATTCGCCATCAGTGCTTTCGTGGCTTTGATGTCTACACTGGTATGTCTCCTTCCGGAACCTATCGAGGAGGGAAGCAAGGAAGTGGCTCGTAACTTCAATTCGCTTTTCTTTATGGTTCCGCGTAGTACCATCGCCTCATTGCTGGCTTTTATCGTCGGGTCTAACTTCAATGCTTTCATTATGAGTAAGATGAAAGTGGGCTCGAAAGGAAAGGCATTTGGCTTGAGGGCCATCCTGTCGTCCGTAGGTGGAGAATTTCTGGATTCCTGCATCTTTTTCCCATTGGCATTATGGGGAATAGTAAGTCCTAAGCTGATTCCTGCCATGATGCTTACCCAGGTCTGCGCCAAGACCCTCTATGAGATTATCATCTTGCCTGTGACCACTTGGTTCGTGGGCTACCTTAAGAAAAAGGAAGGCGTGGACGTGTACGACGAGAACATTTCGTATAATCCTTTTAAAATAAACGATATTTAATAATGAGTGATAGAACCGTTGAGGGTCTTACCGCTTTGGGAGGCAAGACCAAGTACAGAGACGATTATGCACCGGAGGTATTGGAGACCTTCGTGAACAAGCATCCCGGAAATGACTATTGGGTTAGGTTCAATTGCCCGGAATTCACTTCGCTTTGTCCTATTACCGGACAGCCGGATTTCGCGGAGATTAGAATCAGCTACGTCCCAGACGTAAAGATGGTGGAGAGCAAGAGCCTTAAGCTCTACCTGTTCAGTTTCCGTAATCACGGAGACTTCCACGAGGACTGCGTGAACATCATAATGAAGGACCTTATAAAGCTGATGGACCCGAAATATATCGAGGTGACGGGGCTCTTTACCCCTCGCGGAGGGATATCTATTTATCCTTATGCCAATTATGGGCGTCCGGGAACTAAATATGAAGAACTGGCGGTGAAAAGATTCGAATCTCATCAGTAAAAAAATATCGAAAATTTGTTTGATTTTTATCTTATAAATCGTAACTTGCAACTCAAATCGTGCGGGTTACGATTTTTAGTTAGTACATAAACTATTAGTAACAAATATTTTATCTATCGTAAATGAATCTTAAGAGTGTAATTTGTGCCTTATCGGCTCTATCTCTTTTCGTTGCTTGTGAGGAGGAAGTGAAGACCCCGAAGGTGGAGGAACCTGAGGTTGAGTTACAGTTTGTAACCGATAATGTGGTTATTCCTATCGATTTGAAAGCGGAAATAGTATTAAACGTAGAACCTGTTAGCAAATCGACTAAGGTAGAGTTCGTTAACACGGACGAAAATGTCGTGGCCATTTCCGGAAAGAAGATAAAGGATGGCGAAATTACCCTTACCCTCGAAGGGTTGACTTTGGGAACGGCGACCATAGCAGCCGTGCTGGACGACAAGTACGAGCAATGTGAGGTATCCGTCGTCCCTGTTTCGGTGGAGAGCATAGAGCTGGATAAGACTACTCTCGATATCGACGTAAACACTAATTATACATTCTCCGTAAAGATTCTCCCCCAGAATGCCACTTCTCCATTAGTGGAGTGGAAGTCAAGTAACGAGACCGTGGCCGTAGTGAACAGGGGAGTCGTTACGGGACTTTCTGAAGGTGAGACCGTGATTACGGCTTCCGTGGGAAAGGTGTCTGCGCAGTGTAAGGTTAACGTGCACGTCGTGAAGGGCGAGTCCTTGACTTTGGATGTGACTTCGGCTGAGATCGTGGAGGGAGAGACTTTCCTTACGACTGCTACCATTCTTCCTAAGGACGTTACCTTGAAGAGTATGAAATGGAGTGTTTCCGGCGATGAAGGTGTTATAGAATTCGAGGTGATCGACCCGAAGGAAGGAGACAACCAGACTTCGGCTAAGGTGATTGGCCTGAAAGAAGGAAATGCCGTCTTGAAGGTAGAATGTGCCGGACTCGTGGCAGAATGTACTGTCGTGGTGAAGGCTAAGGAAGTTCCGGTGCTGGAGCCGAAGATAGGTGATTACTACTACAGTGACGGCACTTGGAGCGATGGTGGATTCTTAGGATTTGCCGAAGACGGCATAACTGCACGATGGGCCGAGCCGAAGCCTGCTCCGGTAGAGGGCAAGACTGTGATTGGCATAATCTTCCAGACCGACGAGAGTAGAATCAGCGCTAAGGAAAAGGCATTGGGTTACACCCACGGACTGGTTATGGCCATCCGTTCTGCTCACGGCACCGAAAGCCCGCTGACGCGTTATTCTTTCGATACGAGCTTCGACACGATTCCTAACAAGAGGACAGGCGTGGCGTGGTATGGCGACATCGAAGGGTATCAGTGGACTTTGAACATTCTGGAGGCATATCCTGGCGAGAAGATTCAAAAGTGCCCTGCATTTGACTTTACGACTACCGATTTCAAGCCTTCAGCTCCTTCCGGGACTTCCGGATGGTATGTTCCTAGCATAGGCCAAGTGTGGGATATGCTTTCTGTATTCTGCGGAGGCGAGGTGGCCGAACATCTCAAGACTTTGAGAACATATGGTAGCGACATCACATACTATTATAAATATGGTGGAGATTTGACGTTGTCGTATGATCCGATAGCTGCCCTTAATTCAGTAATGTCCGCTGTTCCTGCCGATATGAAGGAGGAGTTCGTGCTAAGTGCGAAGCGTGGAGCATCGAATCTATGTGAGATTATGTCTTCGTCCCTTTACGATAACGAGGGCGACGGTGCCGTGTGCATCTTCTGGCTTTATGATACGGGCCAATTGGAGACCGTATGCGACTGGACTGACCAGACTGTGGTTTGCCGCCCTATCCTTTCTTTCTAAATGAATTTTTAAAATATAGTTGGTTATGAAAAGATTATTGTTGACTGTACTGGCGTGCGCGTCTTTGTGCGCTTGTACGAAAGATCTTGAGAACCGCGTGGATTCTCTCGAAAAGAGAGTCGACGATCTCGAGGCGAAGGTTAATGAGAATGCAGATGGAATCAGCAAATTGGCAGCTGCTGCGGCTAAGGCTGTGACCATTACTTCAGTAGAGACGTTGGCTGATGGATATATCGTTCATTTTAGTGACGGTACTACAGCCACCATTAAGAATGGTGTAGAGGGCCATTCTCCTGTAGTCGGCGTGAAAGAAGAAGCCGGTGTCCTGTACTGGACCGTAGACGGAGAGTTCCTGCTTCAGGATGGCGCTAAGATTCCTCTTACGGGTGAAGACGGAAAGACCCCTCAGTTTAAGATAGAGGATGGCAAGTGGATGGTTTCCTTCGACGGAAAGACTTGGACGGACGTTCCTGTAACCGGAAAGGTGGAGCCTAAGCTCGTGATGACGGAAACTGATACCGAATATGTATTCACATTAGGAGAGACTGTCATCCGTATAGTAAAGGATAAGGTGCTTTACATTAAGGTGGAGGCCGAAGAGAACAGCGTATATCCTGGAAGGGACTTCGTCTTGAAATATACTCTTTTCGGTGGCGATGCTACAACTCACGTCGTAGTGGAATCACTCGAGTTCGAAACTGTCGTAGATGAGAATGCTGCTACCGTTACGGTTAAGATTCCTGGCACATTCATAAAGGGATATCTGCTCATTAAGGCGGTAAGGAATAGCGACAGCCGTTATTCTGCCCAGTACGTATCTCTCTCTCGTGACGTTTATGGCTCTCACGGTGGAACTATCGTTATCAGCGAAGACGGATATGTTAATTGGTAAACAAAGTAATCCTTTAAAATTGAGAGTATCATGAAAAAGTTATTATATATAGCTGTGGCAGCATTGGCCATCGCGGCTTGTAACAAGAACGATTTGGAGAAAACGACCCCTAGCGGGAAGACTCTGAA
>URCV01000063.1 GCA_900546445.1 uncultured Bacteroidales bacterium
CCAGTTCCCCGGTGATCTTGACTCCTCCGAGAAGATACTTCTTGCTCTTTGGAAGAGATTTGTACCAGTCCGCCGTCGATGTCTTTCTGTGCGAAGAGCTCCTTAGCGTTAGAAGGCTTGCAAGAACCACCGTAAAGGATAGATGTGTCCTCAGCTACCTGCTCACCGAATTTCTCGGCGATAGTCTTGCGGATGAATGCGTGGATTTCCTCTGCCTGCTCAGCGGTAGCGGTCTTACCTGTTCCGATAGCCCATACAGGCTCGTAAGCTACGATGATGTGAGCCATATCTTCTGCCGTGAAGTTATAAAGCACATTCTTAATCTGGCTTGCGCACACGTCGAAGTGCTTTCCTGCCTCTCTCTCCTCGAGGTTTTCACCTACGCAGAGAATCACGTCGAGACCATGCTCAAGAGCGAGTTTTGTCTTCTCTACGAGTTTCTCGTCTGTCTCGCCATAGTACTGACGACGCTCAGAGTGTCCCAGAATGGTGTACTCGCAGCCTACTGACTCAAGCATAGCTGCAGAAATCTCTCCCGTGTAAGCCCCTTTTTCCTTATCTGCGCAGTTCTCTGCAGAAAGACCTACAGGGGTACCTTTTACGATCTCTGCGATAGGGAACAAGTGGGTGAAAGGAGTAGCGATTACGAGTTTAACATCTGCAGGAACTTCTGCTGAACCTTTAACGACAGCCTTTGCAAGCTCGATTCCTTCTGGAACTGTAGTATTCATCTTCCAGTTACCAGCGACAATTTTCTTTCTCATTTCGTTATATGTATTTATTTATTATACTTTCGCGCTGCAAATTTATATTCTTTTAATGAAAAACCCAAAAACACTTCGAGATATAGAATAACCTGATAATCTTTTTTCACCTTTCCGACCCATAATCAAGTGCCACCGGTACACTCCGTTTCGAAACAGTTTTTTTGAAAAAAGCTCAAAAAAATTTGGATAATTTATATTTGCGCCGTTTTGTGCAAAACAAAAAGCGGGCATATAACACTGTGTGCCAACCACATAAAACATCTTTCCGACAGCGGGGTGAAAACACTTCACCATCGGGACTTGCTAGCGGTTGACGATGTCCCAGCATCGTATTATCTGCCTATTGAACCTGTTGTTTATAACAGCCGGAGTGGGGCGGCCGGCACAAGTATGTCATTTTATGAAGGCAAACATCGAAAAACAGCCTATGAACTATGCAAAGCCACTCTCCTTACCGCCGAGCATCTCGGCAGACTACGGCGTAGTGACTTTGGGAAGAGAAGTCGGTGAGGAGTTCCCGGCTTTCACAGATTTGGCGGCTTAGGTCATCGTTATCGGGAGAGTAGAGCACGGCCATCTCGTATTTTCCGCTATCTGAAGGGGCGATGTGCCAGTCGAAATAGTTACGGGCGATTAGCCCCATATTATTTCGCACATTCAGTTCCACACAGGGAGTCAAAGTCCCTAAGGAATCTATGAACATATCCACCCCTATCGTGCCGGTGTATTTTCCGCAAAACTCCCGTCGAAGGAACTCCGCCACTCCGTCCTTTACCTCCATAACGAATCCTGGGTCGATATACGAAGAGAGGATGGATAGCATATTTTCGTTAGAAGCGAGGAGATTACCGGTGTAGGCCCCGTGAGAAGTCTTAAAAAGCGAAAAGCCATAGAAATGCACGTCGGAAGGCTCCACGCGAAACTGATAGGAAAAGTCTCTCGCCACCACCTTACGCCTTTCCACTATCACGCTCCCCTGCTTGGCAATTATCTTTTCGCACCATCCCAAATCGCTCGCCGTCCACGAATCGCGCCTTACGGGCCTCAAACCCTTGCCGCTGCTAGACCACGGAGACTTGATGATGGTATCCCCGTATTCCTCCACCAGAGCCCTGGCATCCTCCACGCTAAACGCTTCACGGGCAGAAGTTTGGCACCAGAGAGGATTGGCCCGTCCACCCATCAGGAAATCCGCACACCTAATGGACATACGGCGATGCGAAAGGTCACGCACCCGCTCCAAGTCAGCATCGGAAGGAAGCTCCCGGGCATCTGCTCCGTCGCGCAACAGCCTATGTCTTACGGCCTTGTCCCATCCCCAGACCACTATCGGAGACGGGTCGTCCAGAAAGCGCATAATGCTCGCACAATCCCGACTGAAGAAGGCAGCGGAATGCGGAGGCACGAAGCTCGCGTCGTTATTGGCCAGAGCCAAATCGTGATCGGAATTGAAGATAATTATCCGGGAAGGACTCATAAATGCGGCAAATTTACTTAAATTTGTAGATTATGAAAAGATTTGTACTTGTTTTATCGGCATTGGCCGTTAGCATAAGCGCCTTCGCGCAAAGAGAATACGCAAGAGAGTTGCTCGAGCAGGATGTGACGCGCAGTATGAACTTGCACCATAACTACGAGGCTCCCGAAAAGGTAGTGGACACCCCGGCGCCGAAAGGATATAAACCATTCTATATCAGCCATTATGGCAGACACGGAAGCAGATATCACTGGACCGCGAACCATATAGACAGAGGCCTTTCGATACTGGATTCGCTCGCAGCTCACGACCTTCTTACCGAAGAGGGTGCGGCAGTGAGAGAGGACCTGTGGCAGATAAAGGACGCCCATAAGGGAGTGGTAGGATACCTTACGCACAAAGGCGCAGAGCAGCATCAGGGAATAGCCCACAGGATGTACGAGCGCTGCCCTCAGGTGTTCGAACAAAAAGACAGACAGAGAATTGAAGCCGTATCCACGGCAGCTCAGCGCTGCATTCAGAGTATGGCCAATTTCTGCCTCCAGCTCACCCGCGAGAACCCTTCGCTGCAGTTCACGATGGACGCCGGAGAGCGCTATGCCGAATACCTGTCGAATTCTTCGGGATTAAGACATGTGGACAAAAGCAGGACTAATGCCATTCTGGATTCCCTCATCACTGCCGAGCTCGACCCAAGTCGCATAATGGCTTCGTGGATAAAGGACGAAGCGGCTGCGGAAAAATATGTCCATAACCCTCGGATATTCATCTACTACGTGTTCTGGGCCGGCAGCATAGGCCAATGCCTCGACATCGAGGACCCATACATCTACCGTCATTTCACCTTCGACGAGATTTATGCCCTCTGGGCCTATAACGACGCCTACTACTACTCGAGTATGTGCGGAAATCTCGAAAACGAAAGAAATGAAGACTTGATAGGCCAACGAATCCTGAAAGACATCTTGGAAAAGGCCGACTTGGCCCTCGAAGAAGGCAGCGACAAGGCTGCGGACCTTCGCTTCGGACACGACTCGGCGCTCTCCCCTCTTATCAGCCTTCTCAGGATAGAGGGACTTGAGGAAGCGCACAGCGTAGCCCAGGCTCCGGACGTGTGGTTCGGATTTAGGGGTATGCCTATGGCATCGAACCTTCAGATGATTTTCTATAAGAACAAGAAGGGAGACGTACTCGTAAAGCTTCTCTATAACGAAAGGGAGACCACCATCCCGGCAGTGCAGACCTGCTGCGGTCCATACTACAAATGGTCTGAATTAAGAGACTATTTCACTTCATTACTATAATAGCTAATGTCGCCTTTCCTTTTAGTCTTCGCGGTAATCATCGTTATCTGCGTGTTTTTGAATAAGTTGTCCAGCAAGCTGGGCATCCCGGTGCTTTTGTTCTTCCTAATGCTGGGACTGCTCTTCGGAATGAAAGACCCCGAGTTCGCCGACAACACCTCCTGGCTCGTCGGAGACATAAGCACCATAGCGCTGATTTTCATTATGTTCTATGGTGGATTCGGAACGAGATGGAAATCGGCCCGTCCCGTCATCTTGGAAGCGGGCCTTCTCGCCACGGTAGGAGTAGCCCTCACGGCAGTGTTCGTGGGACTCTTCTGTCATTTAGTACTGAAATGGGGTATGGTAGAGAGCCTTTTGATGGGTGCCGTAATCAGTTCTACGGATGCGGCTTCGGTATTCTCGATACTGCGTACCAGAAAGCTTGGCCTGAAGAACAATACCGCGCCGCTCATCGAGGTAGAGAGCGGTTCGAACGACCCGATGTCATATATGCTGACATCCATTATGCTCTCGCTGCTCACAGGTTCCATATCGACGAGCAGCATCGTCTGGGACATCGTATCCCAATTGGCATTCGGAATCGGCGGCGGTCTGGCCATAGCCTACGGGGCCAAGTTCCTCCTGAAGAAGGTGAATGTGAAGAACAATGGGTTCGATTTGCTCATTTTCATCTCGATAGCCATAATCTCGTACACAGTTCCGGATATGATAGGAGGCAACGGCTTCCTGAGCGCATATATCGTGGGTATTTTCTTAGGTAATACGGACTATCCGGGCCGCAAGTCGATGGTATCGTTTTTCGATGCACTGACCAGCCTTATGCAGATCGTCATCTTCTTCCTCCTCGGTATGCTCGCCGTGCCTCAGCAACTTCTTCACGCCATGGTGCCGGCGCTTATCATCTTCGCATTCCTTACGATCGTGGCCCGTCCGCTGTCTGTCTATGGAGTATTGGCTCCTTTCAAGAAGTACCCGCTTAACCAGATAGGACTGGTGTCATTCGTGGGTCTTAGAGGTGCCGCTTCCATAGTGTTTGCCATAATGATACTGAATTCAAACGCCGGACTTACGCACGACATCTTTAGCATAGTGTTCTGTATAGTGCTCATCTCCATAGCCTTGCAGGGTTCGCTAGTGCCTTTCGCCGCTAAGGCGACGGGAATGATAGACTCTTCTTCCGACGTCATGACCACATTCTCCGACTTCGAGAAAAACTCGGCGATGTCATTCGGAAGCATAGCCATATCGGAAGAAAGCAGATGGAAAGGCAAGACGATCAGCGAGCTGTCTCTTCCTCAGGACTGCCTGATAGTGCTGGTACTCAGAGGGAAGGAACGCATAGTTCCTAACGGGGACACGGAGCTTTCCACCGGAGACGAAGTGATTCTGTGCACGAAGGCCTACAAGGACAAGAAGACCGACAACCTGCAGTATAACACGGTGTCTGCCAAGTGGTCCGGCTGTAAGGTCCGCGACTACCCTAACGATGCCAATTGTCTGCTGGTCCTCATTCAGCGCGGCGATGAGAACATCATCCCTAACGGAAACACCGAGCTGAAAGAAGACGACGTGCTGGTAATCCTACACCGCGATTCACTCGCCTAGCTTCAATTTCTCTACGAATTTGTCGATTTTGCGCATCTGCGCCGGGATGGCTATACGCTGAGGGCAGTGCGATACGCATTGGCCACAAGCGATGCAGTGCGATGCCTGTCGAAGTTTAGGCACACTCCTGTCGTATCCTATCAGGAATGCTCTGCGCGCACGCTTATAATCAGGATCTTCCGGCCCGTGATTCGGGAAGTTTCCCTCGTTTATGCACTTGTTATAGTGAGCGAAGATGGCCGGAATATTAAGACCATAAGGACAAGGCATACAATATTGACACCCGGTACACGGGATGTTCTTCAAGTCCACTATGTCGCTCGCCACACCCATAAGGAAGCGATTTTCCTCTTCGCTGATAGGCACGAGCGGCGAAAAAGTGCGAGTATTGTCGATAAGGTGCTCCATATAAGTCATTCCGCTCAGCACGCACAGCACGTCTTCGGGAGTTCCGGCAAATCGGAACGCCCAGCTCGCTATGCTCCTTTCAGGCTCTCGCTGACGGAGTTTGGTAGATATGAAGTCCGGGACCTTGGCCAATCGTCCACCCAGAAGAGGCTCCATCACCACTACTGGGATGTGCCTTTTATGCAGTTCGGCATAAAGGTATTTCGCATCGGTATTTTCCGGATTTATCTGTTTCGCGTGCTCCCAGTCCAAATAATTGAGTTCTATCTGCACGAAGTCCCAATGGTACTTTCCCTCGTCGTGCCAAGCGAGCGCCCGATCGAATACCGCGACGTCGCCATGGTAGGAAAAACCGAGATTACGGATGCGTCCGGCAGCCTTTTGCTCCACTAGATAGTCCAATATACCATTATCGATAAAGCGACTATAGAACTCCTTCATACCACTCCCGGTGCCTATGGCGTGAAGAAGAAGGTAGTCCACATAGTCCGTCTGCAACTCCTTAAGCGAATTCTCGAACATCTCTATGGAAGCCTCGCGACTCCAAGTCTCGGGAGCGAAGTTGGAAAGCTTCGTGGCTATGAAGTAACTGCTTCTGTCATAACGCTTCAAGGCATCGCCCGTAGCCTTTTCGGAAAGCCCTTTACAATAAGCCGGAGACGTGTCGAAATAATTTATCCCATGCTTCAACGCATAGTCTATCTGACGGTTGACCATCTCCTGGTCTATAGGAGCGTCGGCCGCCTCCCCTGTCTGAGGAAGTCGCATCATACCGTAGCCTAAAAGTGACACCTTGTCACCGGTTCCGGGATTGACTCGGCAAGTCATCTCCCCATTACCCTCGGTGCTCGAAACATTCTTACATCCGGAAATCGCAGCAGCGCCACCGGCCAATCCCGTAGCTCCTAACACCTTCAGGAAATCCCTTCTATTAATTTTCTCTGCCATAATCAGATAGTTCTATGAATTTCGTTACCTTCCACATAAATGGCGCTAAGCGGACGCGCCGGGCACAGATTCTCACACGTGCCACACCCTATGCAACGCTCCGTATCGATAGACGGGACGTGCTTCGAATGGTGGTCGTTCGGATCGAGCGGAACCATCTTTATCGCCCCTGTAGGACAATGCCTTGCGCAGTTTCCACATGACACGTCGTCGCTCACGGGAAGACAATTCTGCTTTATCCACACCGCGTGCCCTATCGAAATCGACGACTTTTCCTCCACGCTAATCGGACGAATGGCCCCTGTCGGACACACCTGGCTGCATTTGTTGCACTCCGGACGGCAATACCCCCTCTCGTAAGACATCGTAGGCTGCATAAAATGCTGCAAATCAGCCGACGGACGCAGCACATCGTTCGGGCACACGCTCACACACAGCTGACACGCAGTGCAATGCCCATACATATTCTTCACGGACAGCTAGCCCGGCGGCGTAATCGGCGTATCCCTGTGCGGGGCCTTCTTCTTCTCTATCACTGCCAATCCGCCATCCACCTTCTTCTTTCCTTGGCCAAATGCC
>URCV01000064.1 GCA_900546445.1 uncultured Bacteroidales bacterium
GCATGGCCAAGTTGTAATAAGCCGTCTGCGAAAGGAATCGCTGAGAGGCGTACCTATAATAGAATTTCTTCAAGCCCAAATCGTCCACGATGCCTGCCAAGTGCAACACCTCCGGCTCGGTCAGCAGTGACAGATGCTTGTCTGCCAATTCGAGGAGCTCCGTATCGGAATAGCCGGTGTGCTCGGCGTTTACCACGAATGTGGCACGACGAAGGCTTGGGAACACCTCGGTCTTCAACTCATCATAGATGAAGGAAAGGTTTTTCATTTCGGACTCCCTGACTGCCGGGTCGGAATACATAGAGAGAACTCTGAGTATCAAGTCCTTCTCCTCTATGTCGGAATTCTCGAGGGCCTCCTTGAAGCCTTCCCAGTCCTGTCCCATACTGCGCACGTCCATAGCGTCGGTCTTCATACCTCCCGAAAGGTTATTCCAAGCTCCTACTGCCGCGTCGGCACGCTTTTCAGAAAGCTCCGCGTTATACTTCTGGCCACCTTCCGGAGAAGCATAAGCCACGATCTCGGTACTTGTCACCTTATAGCGTTCATCACCCTTTATATCGGAAAGATATGACTTATATACAGATACGGCATTACGGTTCAACGCATTGTTCTTCACCGTCGAAGAATTCACGTCGAAGAGGATGCTGGTCTCGGTGCTATGATGCGTAACCCTTTCGAATCCATCAGGCTTGTACTCGTATTCGCCGCTCACTTGCACCAAGCGGTAGGTGGCATTACACCCGTCGGCCACCTTGATGGCAGGAAGCGATTCCTTCTTGTCCCCGTAGATCAAGGTAGGACGAAGTTCGAGATGACACTGCTCCATTCCGGGCTGGAAATCGAAGGAGAAACTCTCGTGATGAGATATGCCTCCCACAGGGACCACTTTATAATTGGCCATTATCTTCTCTCCCTGGTAGATGAAAGGTTTCCCGGTACGCTGCTGACTCTGCCCATACACGAGCACAGGGGTCATTACCAGCATAGTTCTCTCGCCGAAATAGCCCTGAGGAAACTTCATAGTAACATCCGCCTCGATTTTTCCACCCTTCACGACGAGCACTTCCGGGTCGGATTTTACGATGATTTCACTCAGTTCCCTTTTCATCTGAGACTGAGGAGTGGCGCAGCCTGCTATCAATAAGGACAATGCGCCGATAAATAATAGACTTCTTTTCATACAACACATAATTTACTACGTCTTCAAGCCACAAAGATATGATTTTTTTACTTAACTTTGTCGGATATGGACACTCAGGAACTACAACGGATTAAAAACCGATACGACATTATCGGTAACAATGCGGGACTGAACTACGCACTAGAGACGGCATTGGCAGTTGCGCCAAGCGATCTTGCAGTGCTCGTTACAGGCGAAAGCGGCGTAGGTAAGGACGCAATCGCCCGCATCATTCACGACAACTCTCGCAGAAAGACGGGGCCGTACTTGGCCATAAACTGCGGTGCCATACCATCCGGAACGATAAATGCCGAACTTTTCGGACACGAGAAAGGCTCCTTCACCGGGGCGATAGCCACACGTAAGGGCTACTTCGAGGAAGCCGACGGAGGCACCCTCTTCCTGGACGAGATAGGAGAACTCCCGAAAGACACCCAAGCCCTGCTGCTCAGAGTGTTACAAGACGGAGAATATATAAAGGTAGGCTCCTCCAAGATAGAAAAGACGGACGTGAGAGTGGTTTGCGCCACTAATGCTAACCTATCCCATCTGGTAGCCGAAGGCAAATTTCGCGAGGACCTCTACTACAGACTTAACGCGATACAGATAAAGCTGCCGGCACTTCGCGAAAGAAAAGACGATATCTACCTGCTTTTCAGGAAATTCACTTCGGATTTCTCCCAGAAGAGCGGACTTTGCAAGATATCTCTCACGCACGAGGGAATAGCCGCGCTGCAGAATTACCGTTGGCCCGGAAACATCCGACAACTGAAGAACTTCACCGAAGCCCTGACAGTGATGGAATCCGAACCCATCTCCTCTCGCACGGACCGCGTGGAACTCTCTGCCGGCGAGATAGAGGCACATCTGCCGCAAGAATTCGACAGCCTGCTGCCTTCTATGCCTTCTGCCAATCCTGCCGCCTCCGGCGGACTCAGCGGCGATGAGATGCGATCCATCGTAAAGGCGATTTTCGACCTCAAGCAGGAAGTGGACAGACTGAAGAGAATGGTGGAAAGCCGTCCGGAGCAGATAGAATCCGCGCCATCGCCACACCACCAGCCTTCGAAGATGATAGACGATGCCGACTGGCAGGAGAATACCAGCGTAGCCGACGTGGTCAGCACGCCTCGCTCCCTAAAGCAGAATAACGACGAACTCTACAGGCAAGTCCTGGAAAAGAACGACGGAAAGGTAAAACCGGCCGCCGCCGAACTGGGAGTGTCGGAAAGAACTATTTACCGCTGGCTCGACAAACAGAAGAAAAATGCTTAGAAAGAAGATAATCCCTCTAATTTGCGCGCTGCTTTGCGTTACGGCCTGCGGCATATATTCGTTTTCCGGAACATCCATTCAGGGAGACGTCAAGTCCATTACCATAAATTACTTCGACTATAAAGCGCTTAAGGTGAACCCTACTTTGAGCAACGACTTGACCGAAGCCCTTAGGAACCAGTTCCGAAAGATGACCAATCTCGAGCAGGTAGATATGGACGGAGACCTGGAAATCATAGGAGAAATCACGGGCTACGACGTAAGGGCCACAGCCATAACGGCAGGTGACGTAGCATCGCAGAACCGCCTTACGGTAAACGTAAAGGTCTCATTTACTAACAGAAAGCATCCCGAAGACGACTTTACGGGAAAGAGTTTTTCCGCTTATTCCGATTTCGACTCCACGAACTCCCTGGACGCAGTGGAATCGACATTGGTAGCCGAAATAATAGAAAAATTGGTGGACGACATCTTTAATGCGACTGTGGCACAATGGTAAAGAACAAGATAGACACGATGAGCCTGGATTCACTGAATCTCGAAGAACTTTCGGGAGTTGTGAGCATATATCCGTGGTTCGCCGGCGCCAGAGTTGAGCTCTGCCGAAGGATGGCCCAAATGGGCGGCGAGGAATCGTGGGGCGAAGACAAATACGCCCTGCAAGCTCTGTACGTGCCCTCCAGAAAGAAAATCTATGACATCATCAAGTCGGCTAAAAAGAAAACGGGGACTTCGGTGCCGCTGTCGAAACCTACCAAGAGCACGAAACAGATATATGTAATAGGTGGCGACTACTTCAGTGCCGAGCAATACGCCCAGGCCCGAAGAGACGATGACAACATCTTCGCTTCTTTCATAAGCAATGCCATAGAGAATAGCACCAAATCCACGGCTTCGACTTACGTGGAGAGCACGGATTCTACGGATTTCTGTACGGAAGAGCTGGCAAAGGTCTATCTGGAACAAGGTTATCCCGATAAAGCAAAACAGATTTATTCAAAACTAAGTTTGCGAATCCCAGAAAAAAGTATTTACTTTGCATCCCTTATTGAAAAAATAGATAAATAAATATGAACGCATTATTCACAACATTAGTCGTGCTTATCATCATAGCAAGCATCCTTCTTATACTGGTGGTGCTGCTTCAGAATGGTAAGGGTGACGGCATGGCCAGCAACTTTGTGGCTGGTAACCAGACATTTGGCGTACGCCAGACTGCTGACATCCTCGAAAAGATAACTTGGGGATTGGTATGTTTCATCGCTGTGGTTTCCATCATCGCCTCATTCAGTACCAGTCCTAAATCTACAGAAGGTAACTTCACGGATAAGATTGAGAATGTAGTCGAACAGCCTGCATTCCCTACTGCACCTATTCAGCAGGAGTCCCCTAACGAATAAAATCGTTATTCCGCACAACATAGTGTGGCGACACTTATACGAATCGTCTTCTTCAAGGCGGTTCGTATCATTTTATGGCATTCGCTCAGAGTGGAGCCCGTCGTAAAGACGTCGTCGACTATTAAAATATGGTACATTTCTCCTTCGGATGTAAACTTTTGGTTTACACGAAATGTACCGGAAATGTTTACACCCCTCTGCGAGGTGTCCACTTTTACCTGACTCTTTGTAAACTTTTTCTTTACAAGAAAATGCGGCTCTACCCTTACGCCCAATTCCCTTCCCACCTCACGAGCTATCACCTCAGCTTGATTATAGCCTCGCTTATAATGCCTTAGGAAGTGAACGGGGACGGGAACTATCAAATCCACATCGGACAGCCAGGGTGTTTCCCGAATCTTTTCGGCGAGCATTCGCGCAAAATACCTTCCGCAAGCTCGGTTTCCGTTATATTTGAGAGCCCAGGGGATGTGCGAATAAGGCGATTCGCGGTTATAGCGAAACAGGGCGATGGCCCATTGGTATGGATAATACTCATCCGGAAGCTTTTCCTGTAGTCTTTCATTATAGAAATCGGCCATCCTGTTATGCCGCATCAATTCGAAATGCGTATAAGGCAAATTCAACTTGCAGGGAAGGCATATATGCTTTTCCTGCAGGTTGAGAGGCCTTCCGCACACCACGCAGACTCGTGGCATCACGATGTCTGCGGCTGCGCGCATATATTTAATAAGACATTCCTCCACAACAGTGGATAACTTGGCCAGTCACATAAGAAGAGAGGTCACTGGCTAGGAATAGGGCTACATTGGCCACCTCCTCAGGAGTTCCGCATCTGCGAAGCGGTATGGTCTTGGCCCATTCCTTACGAAGTTCTTCAGGAAGCGATGAGGTCATGTCAGTGTCGATGAAGCCCGGCGCGATGCAGTTACAACGCACATTTCTGCTGCCCATCTCCTTAGCTACGGATGTGCTGAGGGCGATGATTCCGGCTTTCGACGCGGCGTAATTGGCCTGACCGGCATTACCGGCGATTCCGACTACGGATGAAAGAGAGATGATGCTTCCGGCACGCTGACGAGCCATTAGAGGTACGACGGCGTGGGTGAAGTTGAATGCCGACTTGAGGTTTCCGTTCAGAACCTCGTCCCACTGCTGCTCCGTCATTCGCATAAGGAGCGTGTCGCGGGTGATTCCGGCGTTGTTTACGAGGATGTCTATTCTCGAGAAGTCTTCAATTACTTGTTTTACAAGTTCGTGCGCCGATTCGAAGGAGGAGGCGTCGGATGCGTAGGCTTTGACGCGGTGGCCGAATTGGCCTAACTCCTGCTCCGTCTGCTCGGCAGCGGCTTTATTAGAGAGGTATGTAAACACTACATCGGCGCCTTCCGAGGCGAATTTAAGCGCTATGGCCTTTCCTATTCCTCTCGACCCTCCGGTAACGAGGGCTACCTTTCCATCTAATAATCCCATAATTATCTGTTGTTCATAGAATTTTCCACATCTTCCGGAGCGATAGGCAGACGCTCGCCGCCTAACCGTCTGGCTCCATCTTCAGTTACCAAGACATCGTCTTCGAGGCGAATCCCTCCGAAATCGTAGTAGTCCTGCAACTTTTCGTAATCGATGATTCCCCGGCCAATTCCTTCCTTCTTCCACTTTTCGATGAGTGCCGGAATGAAGTAAATGCCCGGTTCGTCGGTAATGACATTGCCCGGCTTGAGGTGACGTGCCATTCGCAGACTTCCCAGACCTAACTGGGTGCTGCGCATCTGACCTTCATCGTAACCCACCAAGTCTTCGCCGTAGTCTTCCATATCATGCACGTCAAGACCCATATTGTGGCCCAATCCGTGCGGCAGGAAAAGACCGGCATAGCCATTAGCCACCATCTCCACGGGATCGCCGTGCACGAGGCCCAGTTCCTTAAGGCGCTTAAGCATATGCTCGCACACTGCGATATGAATGTCCCTGTACGCTACCGTGGGTTTAATAAGGCTGAAGGCCAATTCGTTACACTCGTAGACTATCTGATAGATTTCTCTCTGGCGAGATGTGAATCGCCCGCCCGTAGGGTAGGTTCTGGTGAAATCCGACGCATAGTGCTCATTGCTTTCGAGTCCTGCATCTATCACGAGGAGTTTCCCCGGTTCTATCTTCCGGTCATGCGAGTGACAGTGGAATACTTCGCCGTGCTGGGTCAGAATGGTAGAAAAGCTGACGCCCCATCCTTTCGAAAGGGAGAAGCCTTCCATCTCGCCCACTATGTCCTGCTCCACGACGCCTATCCCTATGGCATTACGCGCTATGGTGTGCATCTGCTGGCCCAGGATACAGGCCCTGTCGAGCAGTTCTATCTCTTCCGGCTCCTTTACCAATCGCATATCTATCAACGCTTTCACTAGCGGAAGAGATGCTGCCGGACAGCCTGACTTGCCTACGGAATAACACGCCTGAGGCTTTATTCCGACCAGAGCCGCGAGCACTTCGGCGTTATAGGGTCTAGACGCAGGAACGAAATGTATCTTTCTTCCTGCCACGGACTTGGCCAAATCCGCCATAGGCGCGGTCCTTTCTATTCCGCTGAGCGCTGCATAGTCGGCTACGGACGGCGTCGGGCCATTCCAGATTATGTCGTCTATGTCGCAATCGTCTCCGAACAGAGTGGTCTGTCCGTTTTCGAGATCCATAATAGCGGCGAAGCCCGGCTCGTCTATGCCGAAGAGGTATAGCCAAGTGCTGTCCTGTCTCCACTTGTAACAATTATCCCTGTACTGTGCGGCGGAGTCCACATTTCCTATGAAAAGTGCGACTCCACTCTCGCCGGTGAGCCTTCTGAAAAGGTCAGAGCGGCGTCTGATATAAGTTTCCTTTACGAACATAAGGCAAAGTTATGCAAAATATAGTAACTTTGCACCCCTAAAAATAATGAAAATAGAATTATCCGGTCACTACTCTTGTAAAAGACTGTTGGTTTCTTCTCTGCCAAGCATGGCGATGATGATTATCGGCAGCCTTTATAGCATCGTGGACGGACTCTTCGTCTCAAACTATGTGGGGCTCACCCCATTTGCCGGGCTCAACATCGCTTGGCCGGCGATTATGGTCGTGGGAGCTCTCG
>URCV01000065.1 GCA_900546445.1 uncultured Bacteroidales bacterium
ATAATCGCCCAAGCGCCACCTTCTTGTACGGCGGCCTTGAATGCAGGGAGATAGATTTCGTGAAGGGTACGGTCGTCCACTACGGAATTGGACTGAGTGCGCTGGAACTCCTGATTGTTCACCGCGAAGTGCTTTACGCAGGCTGCTACGCCGTTTTTCTGAACGCCCTGTACGTATGGAACCACCATCTTTCCTGACAGGAATGGGTCTTCGCCCATATACTCGAAGTTTCGTCCATTATAAGGAGTACGGCAGATGTTGACGCCAGGACCGAGAAGTATGTCTTTCTTACGATAGCGGGCCTCTTCGCCTATGCTCGTACCATAGAGTAGGGACATCTCTTTGTCCCAAGTCGCCGCGAGGTTGATAAGAGCAGGAAAAGCCGTGCAGGAGTCGTTAGTCCATCCGGCCTGGTCCCACTCGTCCCAGAGCACCTCCGGACGTATTCCGTGAGGGCCGTCGGTGTGCCAAACTTCCGGAATGCCCAGACGCGGAACGCCTCGCGAGCTGAATTTGGACTGTGCCGTGGTCATACCCACCTTTTCCTTAGTGGTCATTCTGGCCAATGCATCCTCAACCCTGTCCTCTACCGGAGCATTAGGGTTAAGGTATGTCGGGCCGTCGAATTTCGGCTGGTTGCAGCAGGCTGCCATAGCCAGCGCAACTGTAGAAAGAATAATGGTTCGTTTCATATAAAGTGTTTTGTCTAATCTAGCAATCGTATCACATATGATTAAGAGCATAAATTTAGCAAATATAATTTAATTTCAATCCATGAATATTGATTACCTTTGCGCCATGAAACAAATGACAAAACTTTTTAAGATGATTTGCCTGGTGGTGGGTCTTCTTGCCGTGTCTGTCGACGGCTATTCTTGGGGGCAGAAAGGTCACGACGTTACTTGTGCCATCGCACAGAAACATTTAACTAAAAAGGCTTCGAAGCAGATTGCCGAGATTCTCGATGGTAAGTCCATCGTTTATTGGGCCAATTGGATGGACAATGCAAGCCACACTCCTGAATACAAATACACAAAAACTTGGCATTATAAGAACATCGATGCCGACGAAACTTACGAAGACGCTCTCTTGAACGAGAATGGCGACGTGGTTCGCGCTGTGGAAAACCTCATCGCCGACTTGAAGGGCGGTAACCTCAGTAAGGAGCAGCAGGCTCTTTCCCTTAAGTTCTTGGTTCATCTGGTGGGTGATTTGCATTGTCCTATGCATATGGGCCACAGGTCCGATCTGGGCGGCAACAAATGGCAGGTGCAGTATTTCAATAGGGGCACCAACCTCCATTCCATCTGGGATTCAGGCGTCATCGAAAGCGCTCATAAATGGACTTACACCGAGTGGGTGGAGCAGATCGACACGAATAGCAAGGCCGTGAATAAGAAATTGGTCGAAGGTACTCCTCAGGAATGGGGTAAGGAAACTTACGAAATCTGCAAGACCATTTACGATGCCACTCCTGTGGGCTCTAAATTGTCTTATGACTATGTAGGTGAGTGGACTACCACCATCGAGGACCAACTCCTTCGCGCCGGCCTTCGCCTCGCTTCCGTCTTGAACGAAATTTTCAAGTAATTTCTTATATTTGCGGCCAGAAATCTTCGTAGAGTTGCGAAGATAGGTTAGTTTAGTAGTGTATGAAAAGTGGTAATGGTATGCCGCTTAGGGTGTGGTTTCCTCTGGTAGGACTCACTCTCTCGACTTTTATTTTTAACACGTCCGAATTTATTCCCATCGGACTGTTGACGGACATAGCATCTGACTTCAATATGACTGAGGCCGGTGCCGGAATGTTGATTTCCGTCTATGCTTGGGTGGTGATGCTCTTGTCTCTCCCTCTGATGATTTTAGCTTCAAAGGTGGAACCGAGGAAGTTGCTGCTGGGTTTGGTCGCAGCATTTTCTGCGTTTCAGGTGATGTCGTTCAGCTCCGTTAATTATGCCATGCTGATGGCGTCCAGAATAGGAGTGGCTTGCACTCACGCCATATTTTGGTCGATAATCTCCCCGATAGCAGTGAAAATCGCACCCGAAGAACATAGGGCATTGGCATTGAGTATGGTGGTGACCGGCTCTTCGATAGCGATGATTCTGGGAATGCCAATTGGCAGGATGATTGGCCTGCATATAGGGTGGAGGATGACCTTTTTAAGCATAGGCATCTTTTCATTTGCCACTTTCCTATATCTGCTTGCGACTCTGCCATCTATTGCTCCGAGCGGAAAGTTCTCGGTAAGGGATTTGCCCGAAATGTTGCATAATAAGGCGCTGGTCGGGTTGTATCTGTTCGTACTGCTCTTTTCAGGGGCTTATTATATATGCTACAGCTATATAGAGCCTTTCCTGAAGCAAATCGTGGGTATGCCGGATTCGCTTGTGACCAGAGTGCTGATGATTTTCGGATGTGCGGGAATAGTGGGTAGTATCTTGTTCTCCAAGTTCTATTCGAAGAACAAGTATTTCTTTACCACTTGCATTATGGTAATCTTTGCGACTTGCATGCTTCTCATCTTCCCGGTTTCGAAAAGTGCATTGGCTATCATAGTGTTATGTGTGTTCTGGGGATTGACGTCCACTACCTTTAATGTGTCTATGCAGAACGAGGTCATAAACCTTACCACGCCGGCACAGAGTGCGGTGGCGATGTCCATATCTTCCGGAATCTTCAATATGGGAATTGGCTGCGGAACTTATATAGGAGGACTGGTATGCACGCATTCTTCCATAGCCAATATAGGCTTCGTGGCGGGAATAGTAGCCGTAGTGGGCGTATTATATTGGGTTTTCAGACTGTCCGGTCTATATAAGGTGGCGGAGCTGCGACGGGGGCAGTAGTTTGGAAGATAGAGTGTGCCGGTGACACTTGACTGATGGGAAAAGGCATGTAGACAAGAAAGGTAATTAACAGTTATTTTGAATGAAGAAGTTCAAGGCGATTTTTAGCGACATAGACGGGACACTGGTGAGTTTTACGACTCATCGGGTGCCGGAGAGTACATTTAAGGCGATCGAACAGGCTCGAAGTCAAGGCGTAAAGGTAATCATAGCGACCGGCAGGCCTTTCGGAGATTTCGATATTATAGGGGATGTGCCTTACGATGCCGTCATCTCTTTGAACGGATCGGATTGCCGATGGAAAGACGGCCAAGTGATTCGCCGGCATTTTATCGACTACGACGAATTCAAGAAGATGTCGGAACTGTCCGACGAGTACGGCTTCGCGCTATGCCTTGAACTAAGCGAGGGCTTCTTCATAAACCGCATAACCCCTCATGTACTGGATGTCGCCAATACTCTTAATCATTCGGTTCCGGTTCCGGCCGACATAGAAGAGGTGTTCAGAACCTATGGCTGTGGGCAGTTGTCCGCTTATTTCGATGCTGAGACCGAGCGGAAGGTGATGCCTCAAGTTCCAGGCCTTTGCGCAAGCAGGTGGCATCCCGGGTTCGTTAATATAGATGTCGCGGGCATAGACAAGGGCACGGCCTTAAAGGAAATGGCCGGGCTTATGGGAATTGGCATAGATGAGACCATCTCTTTCGGTGATGGGGGAAATGACATCCCTCTTATTAAGGCTGCCGGTCTGGGTGTGGCGATGGGGAATGCCGGAGAGGAGCTGAAGGCCGTGGCCGGCTATGTCACCGCTTCGGTCGACGAGGACGGGTTTGCTGCCGCCCTGCAAAGATTTGTGCTGTAGCTCCGCCTCGCTTTTTACCACCTGGCCTTTTTTCCGCTTTGTCTGCATTTTAGCGACTTCGCTCACAGCAGGTATCTTCGTTTACGGCAGGTATCTTCTCTCACAGCAGGTATCTTCGTTTACGGCAGGTATCTGTGTTTGCGCTCACGGTAGGACGCTTTGTTCTCGTTCGCAGCAAAGCTCAAGCCCGATGCAATCAAGGAACGGAGAGAGAAGGAGGCGTATCCAATCATACAAGCCTTCGAAAAATGGATGAACACGGTCGCTGGCAGCTTCGCCCCTAAATCCAGAATGGGGAAGGCCATAGTATATACGTACTCTCTTCTACCGAGGCTGAGCCGCTATGTCCTTGACGGACGATACGATATTGACATCAGAAACTGGCTTGAAGACACGCTCAAAAGGCTCCCCACCGAAAAGGATATTACAATGCTTCTCCCTGAAAACTGGCAGCCAGTGACGGCAAAGTAACAGTCAATGACAGCGAGTGACGGACAGTTACAAAATTCGGAGCATTACCCCGCTATCCGCTTGAACTGAGTGCTCTTTTTTTTGCAAGTCCGGTGTGTGGCAGGTCTTTCATTTTCAGATCAATTCTTGTCAAATGGGGGGGGGTGATAAAATAGAAAAAATTTTTTGTTATTATAAGTAGAAATGCTTACCTTTGAACGATAATGTCAAATTTTGAAATAATCTAAAATGGCAAACTTCAAAACATACCTCTTTACGGTCTTCGCAATCCTTGCGAGTTTGGCCGCCTGCCTGACTGCGGGAGCGCAGCCGAGGGAGAGGCGTGAGTTTGCCATTCATTATCGTTTCGACAGGGTTGATGTTGATTCCAGCTACATGGACAACGCGGCCGCCATTGACACTATCCGTTTCTGTCTTACCCATTCCGTACATATCGACAGCATTACAGTCTATGCATGGGCGTCTCCCGAGGGAGGTTATCCTCACAACAAGTGGTTGTCAGAGAAGCGTGCAGCGGCAGCGAAGGAGCTGCTCCTGTCCCTTGCCGCTGACACCACGAAGCTGAATGAGGGCAAGATCAAGATCAGTTCTCTTGCGGAGAACTGGCCGGGCTTGCTGGAGCTTGTGGAGAAGAATTACCATAGGCCGAACCGGGAGAGGCTGCTCAGGATACTTCGTGCCGAGGGAATAGGGGAGGAGACCCGCAAGTGGAGAATCAAGAATCTAGACGGTGGCTATACCTGGAATTACCTGAAGCAGCACTACATGAAGCAGTTGCGCAGTGCTACCTGGGTTTGCGTATGGACCAGTGTGGGGGCTATTGCTCCTTTGCCTGAGCTCAGGGACAGCCTGTGCTCACCTCAGATCGGTCTGGGAAGGACGGTGGAGGCTGTTGGAAGGCCGGTTTCGGAGTTTTCCTTTGCGGTGAAGACGAATTTGCCTGCGGACTTGGTTACTGCGGTGAATCTGGGTGTGGAGGTGCCGCTGGGAGAGAATTTTTCGCTTAATGCACATTTTACCTTCCCTTGGTGGACTGCAGGTCCTTACGGGAATAAGTATGCTCTTCAGATGCTTGATGCGGAGGGTGAGCTGAGGTGGTGGTTTGCTCCGGGAGAGAAACGTTTTGAGGGACATTATGTTGCCCTGCAGGGTAGCGGAGGCAAGTTCGACCTGCAGTGGGGAAGAGATATAGGCTGCTACCAGTGTTATAACTGGGGAGTTGGCTTGAGCTATGGCTATTCGATGAGCCTTAGCGAGCATTGGAATCTGGAGTTTGCCCTTACTTTGGGGTATCTTGCTATAGATTACCAGCACTATGTTCCGAGTCCGGACTGGTCGGTTCTGCTCAGGGACAATGCGAAGGCGGGAGTCCTGCATTATTTCGGACCTACCGGCTTGAAGATCAGTCTGGTGTATCCGTTTCACATTCAGCGCGGCGGGAGGCGATAGGCTATGAGAAAGAGGATTTTGAATTGCCTGCAGTGCGTACTGCCCCTTCTGCTGACCTGCTCCTGCGAGTTCAGACCGCTGGAGGAGATGAAGTATCAGACTGATATTCAGGTGGATGTGGATATCAATGCTGTGCTTAATGTTACCTGTGACATTTACAATGAGTTAATTCCTCCGCCTTCTATAGAGTCCGAGGTGTTCAGGGTGCTGTTCTTCGATACCAAGGAGGATAAGTTGGTGGGAGATTCGTTTATCTACGATTCTTTTGTGGATCCTGTGACGGGGAATAAGGGTGTTCGCGGCAATGTGTCGATTATGCCTGGTGATTACAGGATTTTGATTTATACCTTCGGTACGGAGTCGACTTTGATTGAGAATTATGATTCTTGGGAGAAGAGTCTGGCTTATACTTCCGCTTTGAGCGAGAATGAGCTTAGGGCACTTTCCCTGAAGTCTTCAGGTGATGAGCCTATTCATTATCAGCCGGATCACCTGCTGGTGGCGAGCAATGAACTTGAGAGTATTCCGTATCACAGCGGAGTTTACACTATTTCCGCCGCTGCGAGGTCTGTTGTGGAGTCTTACTATCTTCAGGTGAAGGTGCAGGGTTTGGAGTATGTTTCGTCGGCTAAGGCTGTGCTGAGTTCTATGGCTCCGTCAGTGAAGATGAGTACGAGGACTCCGAATTATGAGCCTCCGGTGAGCATTTATATTGATTTGCTGAAGAGTAAGGATGGGGAGGATGATGTGGTTTGTAATGTGTTCAATACTTTTCCTCTAAAAATCAATTGGTCACATCTATCTGAAGTTGGCGAGCGTGGCATCGCCGTGCGTTGGGCATATA
>URCV01000066.1 GCA_900546445.1 uncultured Bacteroidales bacterium
CCTGATAGAATGAGTTCTTCCAGTTCGTCGTTAATTTCCAGACTTTCCACCGCGCCGTTTTCGTCTTCAATTCCTTCTGCGAGACAGATGGTAGAATAGCCGGTAAAGCAGCCTATCTCCAGAATGTGTTTCGCTCCGCGCATCTTCGCTATGAGGGTAAGAAGCTCTCCGGTTATGGCTCCGGACAGCATTCGTGGGTAGTTCGTCTTTATGTTAGTCTGCTTTTCCACCCATTCGAGTGCCGGATTGGGAACGTCGCTATGAGTGCGGATGTATTTGTCCAGTGCTGTTTCCATATTTCTATAGATAAAGGAGTTGTGAATAATGATCCTCTTCCCAGAGCCTTTGTGCCATCTGTCTGATGTCCTCGGGACTTATGGCGTTTATACGCTTGATGTGCTCGTCGTCCGAATCCACCCTGCCGTACGCTAGCATACTCTTGCCCATCGACAGCGCCTGGCTTTCCTTACTGTCGGAACTTATGGCCAATTGGCCCAAAAGCTGCCTCTTCGCCTCTTTCAAGGCCTTCTCGCTCATAGGGGTTTCCTTTAGCTTTTCGAGGATTTTCGAGATGGCCTTTATGCATTTCGTGAGGTTGTCCTTATCGCAACCCACGCTTATGGTTACCAAACCTGCGTCCTTATACTGGGTGTAGTTGCATTCGGCGGCATAGACCCATCCGTGCTTTTCCCGGAGCTCGGCATTAAGCAGGCTGTTCCCTGCAGGACCGCCTAAGATATTGGTCAATAATACACAGCAGATTCTCTCGTTTTCGTCGTAAAGCGAAGGTGCGAGGCTTCCGATGATTAGGTTAGCCTCGTGGTTGTCCTTGTCTTCGCGTATGCTGAAAAAGTTAGGAGAAGGATAAGTGCATGAACTTTCTTTCGAAGAGTCCGGTTTCGAAGTCGCGCAATACTTCCCGATGAGCGAACATACTTTTTTCTCCATCTTCTTCTCTTCTATGTCTGCCACTACGCTGAGAACCATTCTCGATGGAGTGAAGTAGGTCTCGTAATAGTCCACGAGGTCTTGTCTACGCGCTCCCTTGATGGATTCTTCCGTGCCGAGAGTGAGCCTTCCGAGCGGATGGCCTTCGAAGAAACGACTTTCGAAATTGTCGTAGATGTCTTCTGACGGACTGTCGAGATAGGAGATGATTTCGTCTATTACCACTCCCTTTTCGGTCTGGATCTCGTCTTCGGGAAAGGTGGCTTGGGTCGCTATCTCGAGGAGTAGCGATATGGCCTTGTAAATGTCTTCCTTAAGCACGGTGGCATGCAGGACGATTTCTTCCTTAGTGGTATAGGCATTCAATTCTCCGCCTAATTTGTCCAAAAGCTGGGAAATGCTTCTGGCGCTATGTTTTTCGGTGCCCTTGAAGACGCAGTGCTCCACGAAATGTGCTATTCCCTCCGGGAGGTCGCCTTCGGCTCTGGTTCCGCAATTGATGCTTATGGCGCAGCAGGCTGCTTTGCCGCTTGTCTTTTTTATGGCATAAGATAGTCCGGAAATACTTTTGCCTTGTATCATATCTGCTATTTTCTGTAGGCGTGTTCTGCCTGAATGGCTTTTAATTCTTTAGATGTGAAGCCTCTTTTCGCTCCGTCCTTATATCTTCTTCTCTTGTAGTATAGAAGTTCGTGCCTATCGGCGCTGACTATTACCTGATAGCTTTCGGAATTCGGCGAAGGAGAGTTGCTACTTATGCAAAACCCTATTATGGCATTCGAAGAGCTGGCCGTAAACAAGCTGTCTACGGTAAATCCATCCGTATAGATAAGGCCATCGCCAGGATTCGGAATGGAGTCCCTTCCCGGAATCTCTGAAGATAAATCTTCTCTAGCTATGTAAAGCTTTTTCTTACGTTCCTTTATGAGTGAGCCGTGGGTCTTTTCCAATCCGAAGAAGTTAGAGTGCTTGCGAATGAGGGAATTCTCCACATAGTGCTGCATTATGTCTATCATAGCCGATAGATAGTAAATCTCGCGACCCGTGGAGAACTCCTTAGGTCCGAATGGCACTTTCACTATGTCCATCCGAGAGTTGAGGCTGGAAAAACTCTCTTTTTCGCCGCATTTTTCCAAATTCAGGTATACCAGTCCGCTCTTCTCCGTGCTTAGATAGAGGATGTAGAAGTTACTGTTCTTCTTTATCTCGTTTATCTCGTCTATGTAGCAGAAATCGAAGGGCGAAACCCTCCATCGGCTTTTTATCTCGTTCTTAAGGGCTATGTCCAGCAGGTCGTTACCGCTCAGAACCACCATGGTGGTCTTGGCCGGGAAATCCGCCATCCTGGCTTTCCTAGTGTAGATTTTGAATTGGGCCTGAGCGTCGGTCAGACACAGCGCCAGCAACACTAAAGTGAATAAATATTTCCTTAAACGCGTCATCATCCCTACAAAGGTAATAATCTTTGTCAAAAAAATGCTTAAATTTGTGGGTTATGTCAGATTACGTAGTATCAGCCAGAAAGTATCGTCCGGACTCCTTTGAGACCCTTATCGGACAGGATAACATAGCGCGAACCCTGAAGAATTCCATTCAGCGGGGCCAACTCGCTCACGCATATCTGTTTTGTGGACCGCGTGGTGTCGGCAAGACATCGTCGGCCCGCATTTTTGCAAAGGCCATAAACTGCTCTAATCCGTCGGCCGATATGGAGCCGTGCGGAGAGTGCGAGTCTTGTCGTTCTTTCGCGGAAGGACGCTCCTACTGCATTCACGAGCTCGATGCCGCGTCGAATAATGGCGTGGAGGACATAAAGGCGCTTATGGAGCAGGTGCAGATACCTCCTCAGGTGGGAAAGTACAGCGTCTATATCATAGACGAGGTGCATATGCTTTCACAACAGGCTTTCAATGCCTTCCTCAAGACCCTCGAGGAACCGCCTTCATATGCCATCTTCATACTCTGTACTACGGAAAAGCATAAGATTATCCCTACCATTCTGTCCCGCTGTCAGACTTACGATTTTAATCGAATCAGCGTCCCCGACATCATGCGTAACCTACGCAGCATAGCGGAGAAGGAGAATGTGAAGATAGGGGACGATTCCCTGCACGTAATAGCGCGTAAGGCCGATGGCGCGATGCGCGATGCCCTTACCATATTCGACCAGACCATAGCTTTCTGCGGCACTGACGTGAAGTATTCCGACGTGCTCAAGAACCTGAACGTACTCGATTACGACTACTCCTTCAAACTGGTGGATGCGGCGCTCGCAGGCGACTATGCCACGGTGCTTCTCATAATCGACGAAGTCCTCGCGAAGGGATTCAACTCCCTCTATTTCGTGGTGTCGGTAGGCGAGCATCTTAGAGACTTGTTAGTCAGTAGGACAGGGGGCCTGGAGGCTCTTCTCGACTTCCCGGAGAATTTGAAAGAACGCTATCGCAAGCAGGCGGAAAGCTGCTCGGTAGATTTTCTATATAACGCATTGAATTGTATAAGTGCTTGTGAAGCAGGCTTTAAGTCTGCGGCTAACCAGAGGCTGTTCATCGAGTTTGGCCTTATGAAGCTATGTTTCATAAACCATAAGCCGTCCGCACAGGCCGCCGCACCTGCACCGCAGCCTGCCCAAGCACTTCAGCCACAGCCGGCCCAAGCACCAGCCCCACAGCAGACATCAGCCCCACAGCAGGCCCCGGTTCAGGCCCCTGACCCGCAGCCGGCACCAGCTTCGCAGCCGAGTGCCAAAGCGCCGGAAGGATTGGCAGAAAAGGCATCCGAGCTACAGCCGAAGCCGGCAGGAAGGCAGCGTCGAAGCAGTGCGTCCCTGTCATTGAACTCATTGGCCACGGAATCGAAGGCGGCGAGCGCGGGAACGGATGTGGAGACTATGCCTGAGGGTGAAATCCCGGGAGAGCAGGAGATGGAGAGGGTGTGGAAGAACATCATTACGATGTGTCAGTCGAACCCCGTCAGCAGTAGGTTGGCCGGAATCTTCTCGAGCGCACCTTACGAAGTGGGAGAGAGCGATGGACTTAGGACATTGACCATCAAGGTAGAAAGCGAGAGTACGAAGAAGTGGCTCGAAGACAAGTTCGTGCTCAGGATGGAGAATAAGATGAAGGAGGGATTGGCCAGCCAGAAGGTTAGGTTCATCGTGGAGGTGCTCCCGCAGGAGGAGTTCAAGCCGATAATCTATATGCCTGCAGATAAGGCGAAAAAGCTTATGGTGGATAATCCTGAGGTGGGGAATTTGGTGACAGATTTGGAACTTGATTCATAGAGAGAGTGATATATGAAGCTACGTTGCGAAAATTTAGTTAAGAAATACGGCATCCGTACGGTTGTGAAAGGGGTGTCGATGGAAGTGAATCAGGGAGAGATCGTGGGTTTCTTGGGGCCGAACGGAGCCGGAAAGACCACGAGCTTCTATATGATTACCGGACAGATAGTCCCGAACGAAGGTCACGTGTACCTCGACGACAAGGAGATTACGAAACTCCCTATGTACAAGCGTGCACAGATGGGTGTGGGATATTTGCCGCAGGACGCTTCGGTGTTCAGGAAGATGTCCGTCGAAGATAACATCCTGTCCGTAATGGAGATGAAGGGCATTCCGAAGAAACAGAGAATGGAGCGCCTGGAGGAATTGATCAGCGAGTTCAACCTCTCGAAGGTACGCAAGTCCTTAGGCATACAGCTTTCCGGAGGAGAGAGAAGGCGCTGCGAGATAGCACGTGCGCTATCCATAGACCCGAAGTTCATCTTGCTCGACGAGCCATTCGCGGGCGTGGACCCTATCGCCGTGGAGGACATACAGTATATCATCGCGAAACTCAAGTATAAGAATATCGGAGTCATCATCACCGACCATAATGTGGGTGAGACATTGGCCATTACCGATAGGGCTTATCTGCTATATGAGGGAACTATTCTACAGGAAGGAACGCCTGCGGCCCTGGCTGCCGACGAAGACGTGCGAACCAAATATCTGGGCGCCGGATTCGTTCTCAAACGCTCTGTAAGCGTGCAGAAGGCTCAGGACGAGCACGAGGCGAAATTGGCATTAAATAAGGAGTAGAAGATGAAGATTTTAATTATAGACGATGAACGTTCCATCCGCAATTCCCTTCGGGAGATTTTGACCGAAGAAGGTTATGTAGTGGATGTGGCGGAAGATGGCGTTTCGGGTGTCAAGGCGGCGCTCGGAGGGCATTACGATGTGATTTTCAGTGATATAAAGATGCCGCAGATGGACGGCGTCGAGGTGCTTGGAAAGCTAGTGGCCGAAGGAGTGGACAGCCCTGTCGTGATGATTTCTGGCCATGCCGACATTAATACCGCCGTGGATTGCATTAAAAAGGGTGCGTTCGACTTCATAGAGAAGCCGCTCGACCTGAATCGTGTACTCATTACCATAAAGAACGCTACGGACAAGGTGGCGCTTACTTCGCAGAACAAAATCCTGAAAAAGAAAGTGTTCGGTGGGGGAAAGATGATAGGCGAGTCGGAACCTATGATGCACATAAGGGAGATGATTTCCAAAGTGGCTCCCACTCCTGCAAGGGTCCTTATCATAGGCC
>URCV01000067.1 GCA_900546445.1 uncultured Bacteroidales bacterium
CGGGAGTCCATTACTACAAAAATGGTGCAAAAAAGGAAACTTGGAATGGTAGCCAGATAGAATCGTTCGGGGGGGAGGATGGGTCTATATAAAACGAAATGAGTTGTGACCATCACGGCGACAACTCATACTAACCACATAATTAATAACACTAAAACTAATAACCAATAGGTTGATGGATAAGAACTATCACTTACTCAACCCGAATACAAAGGTATAACAAAAATTTTAATTTGCAAAATATTTTAATAAATTTTTCAAAATTTTTTACAACTATTTTTCTGATGTCTCTGTCTAAACACTGAAAAACCCGCATACACAGCATTGTACGCGGGTTTTTGTCTCTCAAATTTTTTCGAAAAATTTTGCTCGATTTAACGATAAATCTCCAATTCGAGGTTACCATCGCGTGTGTCCACATCGATTTTAGTGGTATAGAACGGACCTTCGTAGTAATACCTGTCACTCGGGTTTCCGTATAATCCGAATTGTGAAATCAATCTGCCGCGCACCGTGTCGTATTCACAAGTGAATGAAGTGTCGATAGGTAGTATGAGCCGCACGTTTCCGGAAACGGTGTCTACATCTATATCCTCTATGTCACGATATGTGGTGCTGAACACCACGTCACCGCTGGTGGTATCTATGTCTATCTTACGGCAGTCGGCGTCCACGTCTATGTTAGCGTCGAGAGCATCTATGTCTATATCCCTATAGATGACACCCTTAGGCAGGAACACCATGAGCTTTTTAGGCTGATAGTAAGTGTCGTTGTATCTGGAATATGCCAGAAAGAGCTGGCGATTACGCACATAGTAGCACATGCAATCCTTGATAGGTCCGTTAGGGTCCTCCTCATAGAAACTAATGTAATCCCTATCCCAATAGCGAACCATGACCGTTCCGTAATCCCAGTCGATTTCTATCTCATCTATCACTTTGTAAATATCTGCTGAACCATCTATATAAGAACTGCGATCCACATCTATGAAAACGCAAGACGTAGAAAGAATAGCGACAAAAAACAATGTTAAAAATCTTTTCATATCACAAAATTTTCCCAAAGGTATAAAAAAAGGCCCAAATTACAAATTCTGCCCATACTCCTCCTCGTGAGCCATAGCAGTCTGATGTATGGCCTCTTCGTGTCCGGATAGCGCTGCGAACGAAGCGAACTGTCCGGCACGCGCCTCGCGACTCATCTTCGGGAAATGGCTTTCCGGCCTTTTCATATATAGTATTTTCTCGTATTTAGGATTCACGCCTTATGTCCTCCTATCTGTTTGTTCCTCTCGATGGCCGTCGCACCATCCTCGAAATTGTATCCCTTCAGGATGGAATTCGAGCCGAACTTCTTCTTTATGTTTATGAGAGTCTCCTGCAATCCCTTTTCCTTCAGCAGATTCTTTTCCTCGTCCGGCTCGCTGAACAGCTCGAGCTGCCTTGTGCCCCCATTCTGACCCTCCCGGGCCAATTTGTTCACGGCTATGTAGATTCTCCTGATGCTCAGAGTCTTGCTGGTAATGTCGTCGTAGAGTTTTTTCAAGCCTTCCGACAACTGTCTGCAAGAAGACGTGGGCGAGACCCAATTAAACGTGCCCTGCGACGATTTGGGCACGGCCCTTCCGTAGTGATCCATCTCGACAGGCCCATCGTAGCGGACATTAGGGTCGCTCAATGCCGACACATCGTAGCAGATGGTAAGAACCAATTGGCTAGTAACCAATCCTTTGTCTACGAGTTCAAGAGACAGGCCGTCTATCATTTCCAACGCTACTATCCTCGCCTTCTCGAAACTGTACGGCTGGCTCAGCACTTGCCCTCGGCTAAGTGAACTGCTCTGAGGACGGTATTTCTTGATGTCTGCCATCGTGCAAGGCTCGTGGCCCCAAGCGTGGTCTATCAAAAGCTCCGCCATAACCCCGAACTGCTTGAAAAGGAAGGCTTCGTTATGAAGTGAACAAAGCGCCACGTCGCCCATAGTCATAAGGCCGCAGCGTTCGAGCCTGGTGGCCGTGCCTCTTCCCACTCTCCAGAAATCAGTCAGCGGACGATGCTCCCACAGTTTCTCCCTATAGCTTAATTCGTCGAGCTCCGCTATTCTCACTCCGTCCTTGTCGGCGGGTATGTGCTTGGCCACTATGTCCATAGCCACTTTACATAGATATAGGTTAGTTCCTATCCCGGCAGTTGCCGTGATGCCCGTTTCCCGCAAGACATCGCGTATGATCTTGATGGTAAGGTCGTGGGCGTTCATCTTATAGGAGGAAAGGTATTGCGTGGCGTCTATGAATACCTCGTCTATGGAATAGACGTGAATGTCTTCTGCCGAAAAATACTTCAAATAGATGTTGTAGATGCGCGTACTATAATCTATATAGTATGACATACGCGGCGGCGCCACGATATAGGTAATCTTGTCCCTACGAGTGCGGTTCAATTCGCGCACCCTCTGCTCCACCTCGAAAAGTCTCGCTCTTCCGCTTATTCCGTAAGCCTTTAGCGAAGGAGATACAGCCAAGCAAATAGTCTTGTTGGTCCTCGATTCGTCCGCCACTACGAGGTTAGTGGTGAGCGGATCCAACCCTCTCTCCACGCACTCTACGGAAGCGAAATAAGACTTCAAGTCTATGGCTATGAATGTGTTCACTGCCTCTCTCCGAAAATGGCCGTACCTATTCTTATCATAGTAGCCCCGTGCTTTAGGGCTATCTGCCAATCCTCCGACATCCCTATGGACAGCTGGTCGAAATCTTCCATTTCCCAGAATAGCTCCTTAAGGTAGGCCATAAACGAGTCGATTCTCTCGAAATCAGCGTCTATCGTCTCGACATCGGTAGTGTGAGTCGCCATCCCCATCAATCCGCGGAAGCGGATGTGCGTGTATTTGGCCGCATTGAAGAGCAACTCGATAATCTCCTCTTCGTAGAAACCCTGCTTGCTCTCCTCGGCCGCTATATGGACTTCAAGAAGCACGTCGACCCTCTTATTATGGGCCAATCCCCACTTCTGAATCTCGTCCAGCAGGTGCACGCTGTCTACCGACTCTACCAGTGAGACATACGGAAGCACCATCTTCAACTTGTTCGTCTGCAGGTGTCCTATGAAATGCCAATCAAGCCCCGGGAATTCCGCCGGATCCAGTTCCTTCACCTTCTCGGCCAATTCCTGCGGCCTGCTCTCGGCAAATAGTCTCTGCCCGGCTTCGTAGGCCTGCTTGATGGAGTCGATGGGATGAAACTTGCTTACTGCCACGAGTTCTACCCCTGCAGGAAGCGCTTGCTTGAATCGTTCTATGTTTTCGGCGATGCTCATATATTAAAGCTGTTTTTCATTTCCTTCAAGTAATTCCCTAGTCTTAAGCGGTTCATTTGTAGTGATATAGTCTATTCCCCAAGAGAAAAGTTTGCTCATCTTCTTAGGAGAGTCCACTGTCCAGACATTCGCGTCGAGTCCCTGTTTGTGGAGAGACTTGACTTTCGAGCGATTGTACAAAGCCTGATGGTAATCGGCTCCTGTAAGCCCGGCTTTCTTAAGTGCAGAAGCCGACATGTTGCCGGTAAGGTATTGGCAGTCAAACTGAGGGTACGTCTTCGCTATGTGCAGGCAGGCAGGTTTTGAAAAGCTGATGAACATTATGCGCGAAGGGTCGAAAAGGCCTTCCTCGCGAATGATTTGCATGGTCTTCTCCACGAGCAGGAGCGTAAGCTCATCCGTGCGCTGTTTCTTGAATTCCAGTACCAGTTTGGTAGTGGCGCACTCGCGGCCCTGGCGAAGGTAGTCCGAAAGGGTAGGGAGGGTCTCCCCGTTAGGGAGAGGGAATTGGCATAGATCAGCATAGGTGTGGTCGATGATGTGCCATTTGTATGGGCCGTACTCCTTATCGTGGTTTGAAACCACTATGGTGTCGGCAGTGAGCTGAACGTCGAATTCGCTGCCCCAAAAGCCCGCGAGCTGGGCCTGACGAAGCGCGGCTACGCTGTTCTGGGCATATCCGGCCTCTTCGCAGTTCCAAAACCCGCGGTGCGCGACGATGCCCACTTTATGCTCCGGAAGTGAGGATGTCGTGGTGGTATTCGCACAAGAAACCGATGACAGGATGACGATGGCCGAAAGAAGGCCCGATAATGGTGTATTTCTCATAACATTTTATTTTTCAAATTATAAAAATAGGAAAAAATGCTTAATTTTGCGAAACTTGATTTGAAATAGTTATAGTGTAAATTATATAAATATGGTAAAAATCAATCTTGGAGGCTGCAGCTCCTTCGTAAAGGATGCGCAGTATAAAGAGTATGTGGAGAAAGCGCTTGCAGCGTATGACACTTTAATCGCTGAAAATGGCGCCGGTAACGATTTTCTAGGATGGAAAACCCTCCCTGTAGACATAGACGAGGCTTTGATAGGCGCTCTCGAAGAGGTAAGGGATGATTGGAAGTCAAAGGGCGTGGAGCTCGTAGTAGTAATAGGCATAGGCGGCTCGTATCTGGGTGCACGCTGCGCCATAGAGGCCCTTAGCCACAGTTTCGTGCGTCCTGAAGGAGTTCCCCAGGTAGTTTTCGCCGGAAATAACCTCAGCGAGGATTACATCGCGGAGCTTATGGACTTGGCATCGGTACGTAACACAGCTTGCGTAGTGATTTCCAAATCGGGAACCACCACGGAGCCTGCAGTTGCATTCCGAATCGTAAAGGAGCACATCGAAAAGACATACGGAAAGGCAGAGGCAAGCAGCCGCATCGTGGCTGTGACCGACGCTCATAAGGGCGCTCTCAAGACTCTTTCCACTCAGGAAGGATACAGGACTTTCGTGGTTCCGGATAACGTAGGCGGACGTTTTAGCGTGCTTACTCCGGTAGGACTTTTGCCTATCGTGCTCGCAGGATTCGACATCCGCGCCATGCTCAAGGGTGCGGCGGAGCAGAGAGAGGCTCTTCTCAAAAGGGGAGAGGAGAACACGGCCATCCAGTATGCCGCTATGAGAAACCTGCTTCACAGCGACTATAACAAGGCAGTGGAGATTCTTGTAACATATTCTCCTAAACTCGTTTATCTCGCAGAGTGGTGGAAACAGCTCTATGGAGAGAGCGAAGGTAAGGACGGAAAGGGCATTTTCCCTGCAAGCGTTACCAACACCGCAGACCTTCACTCTATGGGCCAATTCATCCAGGAGGGAAGCCGTGTAATGTTCGAGACCGTAATCAAGGTAGAGCACGCAGTGAGAAACGTGGTAATCGGCAGCGACGAGCAGAATCTGGATTGCCTGAACTATCTCGCAGGTCAGAGAGTGGAGCACTGTAATGCTATGG
>URCV01000068.1 GCA_900546445.1 uncultured Bacteroidales bacterium
TGCGGAGCTTGCTCTCTGTACATCGACGGCCGTGCACACGGTCCGGACGACCACGTGACTACTTGCCAATTGTTTATGCGTCACTTCAAGGACGGTGCTACCATTACCGTGGAGCCTTTCAGAAGTGCTGCTTTCCCTGTAATCAAGGACTTGGTGGTAGACCGTAGGGCATTCGACAAAATCCTCCAGGCCGGCGGATTCATCTCTGTCAACACAGGTTCGGCACAGGATGCAAACACCCTTCTCATACCTCACGATAAGGCAGAGGAGAGTATGGATGCAGCTGCTTGTGTGGGCTGTGGCGCTTGTGTTGCTACCTGTAAGAATGGTTCAGCCATGCTTTTCGTAGCAGCAAGAGTAAGTTCTCTCGCACTTCTTCCTCAAGGTCGCCCGGAGGCCAAAAGACGTGCCAGAGCTATGGTGGCCAAGATGGACGAACTCGGATTCGGTAACTGTACGAACACCCGCGCTTGTGAATTGGAATGTCCTAAGGGTATTACCGTTTCACATATCGCAAGGCTTAACAGAGAGTATCTGAAAGCTAAGTTCTCAGAGTAGTCTACCAGAGAAAATTATTGAAGGGGTAACGCCCCGCGTGAATCTCCGCAACCATCTTATATAGGTCGTTGCGGAGTTTTTCTATATTCACCTTGTTTTTAGCCGAGATGAATATACAAGGCGATTTCTCATTAGCTATCCAGCTGTTCTTCAACTCGTCGAGAGTTCTATTCTCCTTCGCTTTAGGCTCCAGTGAGAACTCGTCGTATGGAGTGTGGGTGTAAGCGTCTACCTTATTGAAGATAACGTATACCGGCTTGTCGCTGGCACCTATGTCGCTAAGCGTCTTCTCCACTATTTTCATCTGTTCCTCGAAGTCAGGAGCGCAGATGTCCACTACGTGAAGCAGAATGTCAGCCTCGCGCACCTCGTCCAGAGTACTCTTGAACGCTTCAATGAGCTGGGTAGGGAGCTTTCTTATAAAACCTACCGTATCGCTGAGCAGGAAAGGCACATTCTCTATCACCACCTTTCTTACGGTAGTGTCCAGCGTAGCGAAAAGTTTGTTCTCCGCGAACACGTCGGATTTGGCCAGAAGATTCATAATGGTAGACTTACCCACGTTAGTATATCCTACGAGGGCTAAACGTACCATATTACCGCGATTGCCGCGCTGGGTGGCCATCTGCCTATCTACCTTCCTTAATTGTTCTTTAAGGCGTGTTATTCTCTCCTTGACTATTCGCCTGTCGACCTCTATCTGAGTTTCACCCATACCACCGCGCGTTCCACGGCCGCCTCGCTGTCTTTCGAGGTGGGTCCACATACCTGCCAATCGGGGCAGCATATAGTTATATCGGGCCAATTCCACCTGCATCTTCGCATAGGAAGTCTTCGCTCTCTGTGCGAAGATTTCGAGAATGAGACTCGTTCTGTCGATTACGGCGCTGGTCTTGATTATTTTTTCTATGTTTCTCTGCTGCATACCGCTCAACTCGTCATCGAAAATGACATAGTTGATTTCGAAGTCCTCGCAGAACTGCGCTATTTCCTCGAGCTTTCCGCTTCTTATGTAAGTGGCGTTGTCCGGTTTTTCAAGTCTTTGTAGAAATTTCTTTTCTCCTTGTACGCCAGCTGTCTCAGCTAAGAATTGGAGTTCGTCCAGGTATTCATTGACTTTTCGTTCGTCGTCTTCAGGCCTTATTATACCCACGAATACCGCTTTTTCCATTAGTTCTTCTGTCATCTCTTTATCTGAAAATGGCCCATCCGTAATGGACGGGCCTCGTTATGAATGTGATAAATAATTATCTCAACTGGAATATAACAGGAAGAGAGTAAGTTACGTTCACCGCACGGTCTCTCTGCTTACCAGGAGTCCACTTAGGTGAAGAAGACACTACTCTTACTGCCTCTTTATCAAGAGCCGGGTCCAAGCTACGTGTTACTCTTACGTTAGCCACAGAACCATCGGCCTTAATGGTGAAGGAAATCATAACACGACCCTGAACGCCGTTCTCCTTAGCGATTTCAGGATATACGAGCTTGGAAGCCACCCATTTAGAGAATGCGTTAGCATCGCCGCCCTTAAAGCTAGGCTTCTGCTCTACGAATACGTAAGGGATTTCCTCCTCTTCGATTTCCTCTTCTTCAGGTCCTTCGATATAGTCTTTAATCTCGATTACGAGGTCGTCGTTATCGTCGAGGTTAAGGATGTTGTCTTCCACCTGGATATCGTCGTCTATAATGTCGATCTGGTCGGACAATACAGGAACTTTCGGGGTCTCTGGAGGTGGAGGTGGAGTCTCTTGCGTAATAGGGATGTTTTCTTCCTCAATAGTCACGGCAGGACCGGCATCAAGCACTGCCGCCTGTTTTTCCTTAGTGCTCCAAGAAAAAGCACCGAAGGTCACTGCCAATGCAAAGATGAGTCCAAGTTCAATAAAGAGCAATCTCTTGTTCTCAAGGCTTGCACCTTCTGTTTTCTTTACTTCCATATCTCTTTTTTTCGTTATTACTCAATTCAAGCCCAAAGATAAACAAATTTATCCTTTAATCCAATTAAGTAATCATTAAAAAATAACTTGATAATCTTTTTAAGGCGTTTTGTTTGTTCAAACTTTAGAATAATTGTAAATTTGTGGGATTTGGAGGTTATTATGATTAGATACTATAAAGAGGACTGTAAGTTCGACCTGAAGGGCAAGGCTCTAAACAAGAGATGGCTCAAACTTGTCGCCGAAAGCGAGATTAAAAAGATAGGTGACATTAACGTCATTTTCTGTTCGGATAACTATATCCTCGACGTTAATATGAAATATCTCCAGCACGATTACTTTACCGACATCATCACTTTCGATTACTGCGAGAAGAATATCCTCAGTGGAGATTTGTTCATCAGTATAGACAGCGTGAAGGATAATGCCGAGTTCTATGGCGTCGACTTCGACGAGGAACTGAATCGCGTGATGGTTCATGGCTTGCTTCACTTGATAGGTTACGATGACCATACGGAGAGCGACATCGCGATGATGCGATATAAGGAGAATTATTATTTGGACATTAGAAAGAAGTTAGTTTAGTCAGATGCTTTCGGAGTACGACGTAATAGTTATAGGCGGGGGACACGCGGGTTGCGAAGCTGCCATGGCTTCTTGCGGACTTGGGTGCAGAACCCTTCTCATCTCTATGGATACTCTCTCTTTCGCGAAGATGTCTTGTAACCCGGCGATCGGTGGAATTGCCAAGGGCCAAATCGTTCGCGAGATAGATGCCCTGGGAGGATGGACCGGAATAGTCACGGATAGCGTGACTCTCCAGTTCAGGATGCTAAATCGCTCCAAAGGTCCGGCTATGTGGAGTCCGAGGGCACAATGCGATAAAATAGCGTTTTCTAAGAAATGGAAAGAAATTCTCTTAAATAATTCATTATTAGATATTTATGAAGATATTGCGACTTCTTTCCTCGTTGAGAATCGAAAATTCTACGGTGTTCGTACGTCATCAGGGCAAATTTTCAAATCTCAAGCACTTATTTTGACCGCAGGAACCTTCCTGGATGGAAAATTATTTATAGGTCGCCAGCAGTTGACAGGGGGTCGAATAGGGGAGTGTTCGTCTTATGGACTTACCCAACAACTCGAATCCTTAGGTATCCGAACCGACAGAATGAAAACCGGAACTCCTCCGAGAATCGACATAACATCCGTTCATACCGAAAGGCTTGAACTCCAGTTCGGTGATTCTCAGCCTTGTCGTTTCTCTTACTCCGACATTCCATCTTCTGTGCAGAGACCCGAGTCTCAGCAGATGCCTTGCTATATCCTGCATACTAACGAGGAAGTACATAATACTCTTAGATCCGGTTTCGGAGACTCTCCGCTGTTTACCGGTTTGATTCACGGAAGGGGACCGAGATACTGTCCGAGCATAGAAGATAAGCTTAGGGTATTCCCTGACAAGAACGAGCATCAGCTATTTCTGGAGCCGGAAGGAAGACATACTAACGAGTATTATCTCCAAGGGTTCTCTTCTTCGCTTCCTATGGACGTTCAGCTAAGTGCCCTGCATAAGATAGAGGGGATGGAAGATGCCAGAATCTATCGTCCTGCCTATGCGGTGGAATACGATTTCTTCGACCCTACCCAGCTTAGAAGTTCTCTCGAATTAAAGGATTTCGAAGGGCTTTTTATGGCTGGTCAGATTAATGGTACGACGGGCTATGAAGAGGCCGCTGCCCAGGGTCTGATGGCGGGAATTAACGCTGCATTGAAAGTTAAGGGGAAGCAACCATTCGTTCTTAAGCGCGATGAGGCTTATATAGGAGTCTTGATAGATGACCTTATCACAAAAGGTGTGGACGAACCTTACAGAATGTTCACTTCGCGTGCTGAATACAGAATTCTTTTAAGACAGGATAATGCCGATTATAGATTGACTCCTCTCTCTTACGCCATAGGGTTGGCCTCTAAGGAAAGGTATGATGCCGTGGTTAAGAAATATTCTAACGTGGCGTCGCTGGTGGACTATCTGTCCACTCATAATGCGAAGCCGGCACAGATAAATCCACTGCTCGAATCCAGAGGCTCAAGCCCTATAGTAGAGTCGAAAAAGCTGTCGGATATAGCGACTAGGCCTGAAGTAAGGGTAGAAGATTTAATGGGATTTGTTCCACGTGGAACAAATTATTCAAAAGAAGAATTGGAGTCGGCAGACATTTCCATAAAGTATAAGAGTTATATCGAGAGGGAAAAACAGATGGCCGATAAGATTAAGCATCTCGAGAACTTGATTATTCCTCGTGGTTTTGACTTCTCGAAAGTGACGTCTTTAAGTATAGAGTGTAGACAGAAATTGGAGAGATATAAGCCGGAAACCATAGCGCAAGCATCGCGTATTTCCGGAGTATCTCCTTCGGATATATCAGTTTTATTATTGTATTTTGGAAGATAAATCAGGCTTATGATAGATTATATTTCCGGTAAGATAGCTGAACTTACTCCTACCAGGGTCGTTCTCGATAATAGTGGTATAGGCTACGCTATCGAGATATCGCTGCAGACTTATGCGGCGCTTGAGTCTCAAAAGGAGGCTAAGGTTTACATATATCATCATATTCAAAGTAGCTCCGACGTGGAGTTGTTTTATGGATTTTCGAGTAAGGACGAGCGCTCCATTTTCGAGTTATTGATAAGCGTAAGTGGGGTGGGCGTGAATACAGCGAGAGTGATTTTATCTTCTTTTAGCGCCGATGAACTTCGCGAGGCGATATTGTCAGA
>URCV01000069.1 GCA_900546445.1 uncultured Bacteroidales bacterium
AATCGGCAGCGACGAGCAGAATCTGGATTGCCTGAACTATCTCGCAGGTCAGAGAGTGGAGCACTGTAATGCTATGGCTCAGCTCGGCGTCAAGGTCGCTCATATCGACGGAGGCGTGCCTCAGCTCGAACTCTCCATCGATAAGATAGACGAGTATAATCTGGGCGCCATCTTCTATTTCTTCGAGTTCGCTTGTGGCGTATCGGCTTATGTGCTGGGAGTAAATCCTTTCAACCAGCCGGGCGTGGAGGCATATAAGAAGAATATGTTCGCGCTCCTTCGCAAGCCAGGTTTCGAGGCTCAGACAGAAGAGATTTTGAAACGCATCTAAGACGATGACAGCACTTATAGTAATAGCCGTAATACTGGGAGTGATAGGCGTACTGGGTAGCGTTCTCCCGGGACTTGCGGGACCTCCCATCAGCTGGGTAGGCCTTCTACTTATGTATCTTGCTCATACTTCAGACCCTGTGAGCCTCACGGCACTTCTGGTGTGGCTCGCGGTGGTAGTCGTAATTACGGTGGTAGACTATTTCATTCCGGCAGCCCTCACCCGTACTTTCGGGGGACACAAGGCTGCTTCGGTAGGTGCTACCATAGGACTTTTCGCCGGTATGTTCCTTACTCCGGTGGGAATGATAGGCGGAAGCATCTTGGGCGCCTTCCTCGCGGAGCTTTTGGTAGCCGACCACGGCGTGTGGTCGTCTTTCAAGGCTGCGCTGGGGACATTCATAGGCTTTATGCTGACGACGGGCCTTAACCTGATACTCAGCGGAGTGTTACTATGGTGCATTATAGATGCCATCAAATAATATAGACATACTATCCGGATATAACTATTATCTTAAAGTGGAAAGAGGACTTTCTCCGAATACGGTGAAAGCGTATACTGCTGATATAGAAGGATTTTATGAGTTTTTAAGGCATCGCGGGGTGACTCTTCGCGATGCCTCTTCTTCTGATATATCCGACTATATAATAAGCGTGTCGGACTATCTTTCCAAGCGTTCGCAGGCGAGACTGCTCAGCTCTCTCAACTCTTTTTTCGATTATCTGGTGAGCGAGGGCGAAAGAAAGGACAATCCTTCGAGCGCCGTGGATTCGCCTAAACTGGGCAAATATCTTCCCGTGGTCCTTTCTGTCGAGGAGGTGCGCGCCATCTTGAAGGCAGCTCCGAATGAAAGGGACAGGGCCATACTGGAAGTGCTTTATGGCTGTGGGCTTCGCGTGAGCGAGGTGTGCTCGCTGAAGATTTCGGAAGTCTATCTAAAGGATATGTTCGTGAAGGTGATGGGAAAGGGAAGTAAGGAAAGACTGGTTCCTATGGCCCCTTCCACGGCTTCGGCCATAATGGATTACCTATCGGTGCGTCCGGAAAGCGATGCCGGATGCGAGGACGTGTTGTTCCTGAATCGTTTCGGCAGGGCCCTGAGTCGTGTCGCAGTGTTCAAGATGGTAAAGTCCGTCGCTCTGGTGGCTGGAGTGGACAAGAATCTCTCTCCCCACACTTTCAGGCATTCATTTGCCACGCATCTTGTAGAAAATGGGGCCGACCTTAGGGTGGTCCAAGAAATGCTCGGCCACGAGAGCATACTCACGACCGAGATTTATACCCACGTGGACAGCACCACGTGGCAAAGGGAAATCAAGGAGATTATTTCGACTGTTCTTCAGCGATAGCCTTGTTATAGCACTCCCTGCAGAGAGGCTCATAGACGTCCTTCTCGCCGAGAACCACCAGATTCTCATTCTTCGAGAGACGATGCGAGTGGTTCGCGAGGTTTCCGCATTTTACGCAGATGGCGTGAACTTTCTGTACATCCTCGGCTACGGCCATAAGCGAAGGCATGGGCCCGAAAGGTTTTCCCAAGAAGTCGGTGTCGAGTCCGGCTATGATGACGCGGACTCCGCGATTGGCCAGAGTCTGGCATACATCCACTATGTTTTCATCGAAGAACTGGGCCTCATCTATGCCCACTACCTGTATGTCCTCGGGAATGTCCAGCATGAACTTGGCATCCGTGATAGGGGTCGACTTGATGCTGTGGAGGTCGTGGGATACGACTTCGACCTCGGAATAGCGCACGTCGATGCTAGGCTTGAAGATGGCTATTTTCTGATTTGCAAACTGCGCTCTTTTCAAGCGACGAATCAGTTCTTCGGTCTTTCCGGAGAACATCGAACCGCATATAACCTCTATGCAGCCTGATTTCTTGTGGTTTTCTGAAAACATTTGTGTAGATTTGTGTTTTATTACGAATGCAAAGTTAAAAACTTCGCGCGAAGTATTAAAGTATTTAGGACATAAGTTATCCACAATTTATGAAGGCCGGTATTCTTTACATAGTCCCTACTCCGGTGGGAAACCTCGCTGATATGACTTATAGAGCCGTAGAGGTGTTACGTAGTGTCGATTTGATTCTCGCCGAAGACACCAGAACGAGTTCCATACTGCTTCAGCATTACGGAATAGAGGGAAGAGTGCTGTCCCATCATAAATTCAACGAGCACCAGACAAGCGCACAGATAAAGAAACAGATACTGGAAGAGGGACTCAGCGTGGCACTCATAAGCGATGCCGGCACTCCCGGAATCTCCGACCCCGGCTTTCTTCTGGTAAGGGAATGTGCCGCAGAAGGTATTGAGGTGCAGACTCTGCCGGGCGCTACTGCTTGCATTCCGGCCATAGTGTCTTCCGGATTGCCTTGCGACAGATTCTGTTTCGAGGGCTTCCTCCCTCAGAAAAAAGGCAGGTCCACCCGTCTCGAAGCGCTTAAGGAAGAAACTAGAACTATGATTTTCTACGAATCTCCTTACCGACTCGTAAAGACTTTGGAGCAATTCTCCGAGGCATTCGGACCGGACAGGGCCTGCTGTGTGTCCAGAGAGATATCGAAATTACACGAAACCCATCACAGGGGAACTATAACTGAACTGTTGAATTACTTTTATGAAAACGAACCTAAAGGGGAAATCGTCATTACGCTCGCCGGAGCCCCCGTCCCGAAACGAGGCGAGCACACGAACAAGTACAAGCTCGGCGACCTTTAAATACGGCGCCATCTGCTTCGCATTTCTGATAGTAGGATACCAAGTCTGCCTTTTCGTCCACCGTGCCGCAGTGCTTCGCATAGAATCGCTGCAGGACCATCCCGATACTGTCTACATAGTTTCGGCCCCCGGTGCCCCGCAGTCATCCCTTTCTTCCGGGCCAATTCTGCCGCCGGCATCTCTGCCACAAACAGCCTCGGCAGTGCAGTCAGAGGCCTCTTCCGGTCGAATTCCGCTGCCGACTTCCGTGCCACGAACGACCGCGACAGGGTCTCCATCGGCCTCTTCATCGGTGCCGGATACCGTGCGCGTGAACTCGATCCACAGCGCCGCAGTGCGGCAGGTGCGCCGCGCCCACCGACCGGTGGAGAACTTCGCCTTCAATCCCAATACCGTGAGCCTCGAAGACTTGCAGCGACTCGGATTTAGCCAGCGGCAGGCGCAAAGCATCGTGAACTACAGGGAAAAGGGAGGCAGGTTCGCCCGTGCCGAAGACTTCGGAAAGTCCTATGTGGTCAGCGACAGTGTGTTCAGAAGGCTTCGGCCATTTATAAGGATTCCCAAGCTGGACATAAACAGCGCCGATTCCGCAGCCTTCGACGATTTGCCTGGGATAGGGCCCTATTACGCATCGCAGATAGTCAAATACCGCACGCAGTTAGGCGGTTACGCCAGTACGGAGCAGCTTATGGACCTGTATCGGTTCGACGAGGAAAAGTTCGCGAAGATAGAGGACCTCATAGAGTGCAAGACTCCTAACTATTTCGATTTGTGGAATGTAGATGAAGATGCGCTTTCCTCCCACCCCGTAATACGAAAACGAAGTACGGCTCGTGACATACTTCGTTATAAGGAAAACACTTCGCGTGATGAGTGGTCGATAGATGACCTCTATACGGTCGGTGTCATAGATTCACTGCAGAGACTGCGGCTTATTCGCTGTACTTCTCCTGCTGCTTTTTGATGAGCTCGTCCAGTACGCCTGCATCGAAATAGTTAATGCGCATAGCCTCCTTCACCTCCTTAAGGGTCTGGGCGGCCTCTTTCTGTGCTATTTCCGAACCCTGACGCAGAATCTCGTATACATAAGGGATGTTCTGCTCCAGAGCCTTACGGCGCTCCCTAATAGGCTCAAGCGTGTCGTTAAGCACTGCTGCGAGGAAGTTCTTAATCATCATGTCGCCCAGACCTCCGGCCCTGTACTGAGCCTTCACCTCGTCGAGGGTGTGGAAGTCGAAGCTTACCTTCTTTCCTACGAAGCAAGAACCGAATTTCTCGAAGTGCTCATCGCGGCAGAAAGCGTCCAGATAGGTGAACACGGTGTTACACTCCACGTTACCCGGGTCGCAGACCTGAAGGTGGTTAGGGTCGGTAAACATACCCTTCACCTTTTTGTTTACTTCTTCGGCGCTATCCGAAAGGTATATGCAGTTTCCGAGCGATTTGCTCATCTTGGCCTTTCCGTCTGTTCCCGGGAGTCTCAGGCAAGCCTGCTCCTCAGGAAGTAGGATTTCCGGCTCCACCAACACAGGAGAATAGGTGGAGTTGAACTTGCGGACGATTTCGCGAGTCTGCTCTATCATAGGCTTCTGGTCCTCGCCTGCAGGCACTACGTTAGCCTTGAATGCCGTGATGTCGGCAGCCTGGCTGATAGGGTAGCAGAAGAATCCCACAGGAAGTCCGGCCTTGTTATCGTTATCTTCGCATTCGTTGAAGCCTCGCATCTGAATCTCGGCCTTTACGGTCGGGTTACGCTGGAGTCTCTGAACGGTCACCAGGTTATTATAGAAGAAAGTGAGCTCGGTCAGCTCGCTAACCATACTCTGGATGAAGATGACGCATTTCGACGGGTCCAGACCTGCCGAAAGGTAATCGAGAGCCACTTCCAGAATATTCTCCCTTACCTTTTCCGGATTATCCGCATTATCGGTGAGAGCCTGCGCATCGGCGATCATGATGAAGATCTTGTCGAATTTGCCGCTGTTCTGTAATTCCACCCTTCTGCGAAGGGAACCTACATAGTGTCCTATATGCAGGCGGCCCGTAGGACGGTCGCCTGT
>URCV01000070.1 GCA_900546445.1 uncultured Bacteroidales bacterium
GATGAACTTGTCGCTGGCGCCGAGTGCGTGTGCGAGGGTTACTGCGTTGTTTACGAAGAGCTTGCCTCCGAATATGAGTCCGGCCAATCCGCCCACTATCATAAGTATCGACAGGAAGGTGCCGTAGTTCTTTTCCACTACTTCTTCTTCGATGGCGGCGGCTTCTGCCTTGCCTGCCTTGAAGTTATAGAGAAGGTAGATAGCGAATATGGCGAGGAAGAGTACTGCGTCGAGTCTGTTTATGGTGCCCTTGAGGGCTATCAGACAGAAGAAGATGGTGAAACAGAGAAGAATGGGGATGTCTTTTGTCTTGTTGTCTTTCGTTATCGCGATAGGAGAGAAGATGGCGGTGAGGCCGAGTATCATCAGGATGTTGAAGACATTTGAGCCTGTGACGTTTCCTAATGAGACGGCTGAGTTTCCGTCGATGGCGCCGGTGATGCTGACGACGAGTTCAGGACAGGAGGTGCCGAAGCCTACGATGATTATGCCTATCACGAATTCGCTGATGCCGATTTTTCGTGCTACACTGGAAGCTCCGTCCACCAAGATGTCGGAGCCGTAGACCACCAGTCCCAGTCCGACTAAAAGTAATACAATTGACAGTAACATCTATTTATTTAATATATTTTTCGCGGTGAGAAAGTACTTTGTGGACGATACGCGCTTCGCGCTATCCCTCCCACTTCGTGGGCCCCTCCCGTTCATGCGCACATCAGTGCGCCGGCCGAACCATGTATTTTGCGGTTGAGCGGTGAGAAAGTACTTTGTGGACGATACGCGCTGCGCGCTATCCCTCCCACTTCGTGGGCCCCTCCCGTTCACAAGTCACGGGCGACTAGCCGTCCACAAAGTACATTTCTCCCCGCCATATACATTAATTATTACATTAATTATTGCATTTACGGACGAGGCGGCAGACGTTCTCGACGTGGTGGGTGTGCGGGAACATATCTACCGGCTGTACGTCGGTAATGTCGTATTTCGTGCAGAGTACTTCCAAATCGCGTGCCTGAGATGCAGGATTGCAGCTCACATAGACGATAGTCTGCGGCTCCGCATTCAAGATCACCTGCGCCACGTCCGGATGTATGCCAGCACGAGGTGGGTCCAATATGATCACGTCGGCCTTTCCGTGCTCGGCGATGAAGTCATCCGTAAGGATGTCCTTCATGTCCCCGGCGAAAAACTCGCAATTCGCGATGCCGTTCGCGAGCGCATTGGCCTTAGCATCCTCGATCGCTTCCGGTACGTACTCAATTCCTATCACCTTCTTCGCGCTTCTCGAAACGAACTGCGCGATGGTGCCGGTGCCCGTATAAAGGTCGTAAACTGTCTCCGAGCCAGTAAGTCCCGCATACTCGCGAGCCACCTTGTAGAGATTGTACGCCTGCGGAGCGTTCGTCTGATAGAACGATTTAGGGCCTATCTTGAACTTGAGCCCCTCCATCTGCTCGTAGATGGAATCCTCACCCTTATAAAGGATGCACTCCTGATCGCTTATGGAATCGTTCAGTTTCTCGTTAATTACATAATAGAGCGATGTTATCTGAGGAAATTCCGCTGCGATGGCGTCGAGCATCTTCACTCTGCCGGCAAATTCGTGTCCGAAACAGATGATGAGCATCACCTGTCCATCCTCGGTAGTGCGAATGAACATATTACGAAGCACTCCGGAGTTCTCCCTGAGGTTATAGCACGGGATTTTATGCTCCACGGCGTACTTCTTAATGAAGAGACGGATAGCATTAGACGGCTCCTTCTGAAGATAGCAGTGCTTGATGTCCAGCACCTTATCGAAGAACCTGCCCACGTGGAATCCCAGACCCACCCTATCTTCCGGGGCCAATTCATCCGGCTCCTCGTCGGGGAAAATCCACCTGTGGTCGGATGCGCTGAATTCCAGCTTGTTACGATACTCTATAGTGTGCTCGGAAGGAAGCGTGGGGTTGATTTCCGGAACATTTAGATGGCCTATGCGGACCAATTGGTCATAAACCTGACGGGTCTTGGCCTCGAGCTGCATCTCATAAGGAAGGTGCTGCCATTTGCAGCCCCCGCACACCCCGAAATGCTCACAAAATGGGGTGAGGCGGTGTTCGGAAGGGGAGACTATTCTCTCGACGCGCCCCTCCAAGTAGTTTTTCTTTCTTTTAGTCACCAGAACATCCACGACGTCACCCGGAACTGCGTATTCCACGAACATAACCCTCGCCGTGGCATCTTCGCTTTCCGTAGGGAGTTTGGCGTGCGCTATGGCCTTTCCTTCGGCTGCCACGCCCTCGATTAGGATGTTATGAAGAATCAATCTATCTTTCATATATTATATGCAATTGCTTACGACTGGTTGTCAAAAGGGGAGGCATTCCCGCTGATGTCGAGCCTGTTAGCTGCGAAGCTGAAGTTCTCTTTATTAAGCTCCGTGTACAGGGTCTTGTAAAAGTCGTGATATACCGGCCAGTAGTCAGGGGACTTTACCCAAAGCTTAATCACGAACTCTACACCGGTAGTGTTCAAATCGTTAACGGCTACGAACGAGTCAAACACGCGAGCGTCGGCAGCGATTATGGAATTTACCTTTTCTATGAATTTGTCGGCGTCGGTGCCGTGAGCCATAGGAATCTTGAAGTCGACGCGTCGGGTTTCCTTTTCGGAGTAGTTGTTGATGTTAGACGACGATAGGGCTCCGTTAGGAATGATTATCACGCGGTTATCTGTGCTGATGAGCTTGGTCGAAACCATATTCACCTCGCTCACAGTGCCGCTATAGCCCTGCGCCTCGATAAAGTCGCCCACCTTGAAGGGCTTGAAAATCAAGAGCATAATGCCACCTGCGAAGTTCTGGAGAGTACCGCTCAATGCCATGCCCAAGGCCATACCGCCGGCTGCCAGAAGAGCCGCCAGGGAAGTGGTGTTGACGCCGAGAGTGCCTATGCACAGAGTGATGACCAAAATGGTCAATACCACTGATACCATGGAGTTGGTAAAGCTCGCTATGGTCTTGTCGGTGTGTTTGCGCTCGAAGTTGCGATTCATCATCTTCTTCACGCGCTTTATGAGCCAAAGGCCTATCACATAGATAATTATAGCGGCCAATACCTTTAATCCGAACTCGATGGCACTATGAACCAGCTGGGTTACAGCCGTATGTGGGTCTGTTTTAAGGACATTTACGAATTCTTCGGTGACAGTTCGCAGCGAATCAGTAGTTTGAATGAGCTTCTGTTCGTCGACCACAGGAAGAGTCGTTTGCAATAGTTTCGTTATCATTTTTCAAGATTTCATCTAATCGGACAAATATACGCACGATTTTTCATATTTCAGCAGGAGAGTTCCTTCATAAGCATAAGTTAACATAATATAAATTGTGTAACTAAGGCTTCATTGGCCTGAGAGATAGATTGTTTCACAATTCGAAAAATATCACTATATTGGTAGCCTAAAAATTGATTATTATAGCACTAAGTAGCGTTAAAGAATAAGTTGGTAAAGATTTGTGATGAAAGACGCAAAAGATTATCAAGTTGTTCTTTAAGGATTACCAAACTTTTAACATTATGATTAAAAGAAAACAATTCGCAAAAGTGGCCGGAGCTATATGCTGCGTCGTAGCCTTTACGTCGGCGCTTTCCGGGTGCAAGGTGGATGAACGTTACAACTTCGAGAACATCAAGAATGTTAGCACGGACGTAACGATCTTCCAGAACGGAATTTCAGTTCCTTTAGTACAGAGTACGGCTAAAATCTCTGTAGATTCACTAATTAACCTGTCCGGACTCGACACCACGGCATTCGGAGACTATCTGAAGGTGTACGATAACGGAGATTACTACCTGGGATATGAAACTAACTATTCCATGAAGGAGGCTCTTGACGAGCTGAACCTCAAGAATCTGGTCGATATATCTTCCGTCGGCTATTCTACCGAACTCACCTACGACATCGGTTCTCTGGACGCATCTAATTTCGCTACCACGCGTATGGAATACGAAGGTGGCGAAACCATCGGCGACATCAACATCAACACTAATGTAGAGCCGATTAGCCAGAAAAGCGTGATTCTGACGCAGAAACAGCTTTCTGCTGCAGTGCAGTCAGCACAGGCTACGGGAACGAGCCAATTGGTATTCCCTGCTTTCAACATTCCGTTCAGCGCTGAAAAACAGACGATTGCGGGATTTACCCTTCCTTCGGAGATTAAGAGCATCGAAAGCGCTACGCTAAAGCCGGGTGCTGCCATCAAGATGGAGGTAAGCATACCGGGATGCATCTTCACCGAAGGAGACATAACGCCTGAAATAAAGGTGGACCTAAAGGACATCCTCGTACTTAAAGGTGGCTCTACAGTGCTGGATTGCAGTGACTTGAAGCTTACTCCCGCTAACTCCTACCATGCAGTCAAGTCCTACGAGATCGCTTCCCTGAACGTTAGCGATTTCACTGCGGACAAAGTAATTACGGCAGTGGGAAAACTGGTGGTGACGAACCTAAAGACTACTCTCGAGAAGGCCAAGGCAGAGAATAAGGACATCTGCGTACAGATTAAGGTGACTTTCACGGGAATAGAGCTCCAAAGCGCCATAGGACAGATAAAAAGGATGGCTTACGAGGTGGTAGTACCTCAGGAGAAGATCAGCTACGACCTTCCGGACGACATAGGTAACTTCGGAACTTTCACCATCATTCCTAAGGGAGAGCCTTGTGTAGAGGTGGTTCTGGACATTCCTGTAATCGCCGGAGCCGAGATCAAGTCGGACAAAGGCATAGTAATCAATGTGCCGGAATTCGTGGTATTCTCCCACATTCCTTCGGAAT
>URCV01000071.1 GCA_900546445.1 uncultured Bacteroidales bacterium
GGAAGTCCGAAAAGCGAGTAAGGCGGGTCGTCCGGATGAATCACCATCACCGAACCGCATTCGTCGGCCACAGGACATATTTGCTTCAAGAAAAATATCAAGTTCTCCCTAAGGGTATCCGCACTCACTGAGTCGTAACGCGAAAGCGCTTGGCGAAACTGCTCGAGGGTGAAACTCTCCTCGCTACCCGGAAGCCCGGCTATCATATTTCGCGTAATCAACTCTATGTCAGATTCAGACATAGCCACAAAACGCTTGCGAGCCCTCTCTATCTCATCCGGGGTGTACTCATCGAAAGCAGCCTCGCGCTTTAATATGAAAAGGTCGAACGCCATAAACGCATCCCTTTCGAAACGCAGCGCACGCGACCCATCCGGCATCGCGAAGGACAAATCCGTTCTGGTCCAGTCGAGTACCGGCATAAAATTATACGTAATGCAGCGAATGCCACACTCCGCCAAGTTTCTGATACTCTGCTTGTAATTTTCGATATAGCGAAGATACTCGCCCTCCCGAGTCTTAATGTGTTCGTGAACCGGAACGCTTTCCACCACGCTCCACTTAAGCCCAGCATCGGAAATCATCTGTTGACGAGCACGAATCTCCGCCACGCTCCAGACCTCTCCGTTCGGAATATGATGAAGTGCGTGAACTATGTCCGTAACCCCCGCCTGCTTGATGAACTCGAGACTTACAGGGTCGCCGGGCCCATACCAGCGCCAGCTTTGCGTCATCCTAATCATTTCTCTCTTATCGTTTTAATCATCTGCAGACACTCGCTGCACCTCATTTTTATCGACTGCCAATCCTGCCGCTCGATTTCCGCCTTCGGAAACAGATTGCTGCCCATTCCCACTACGGACGCGCCGGCCTTGAACCACGATTCCAGATTGGCATACTCAGGCTTTACGCCACCCGTAACCAGAACCTGCGTCCACGGCATCGGAGCCTTGACTCCCTTCACGAATGCCGGGCCCAGCACATCGCCGGGAAAGACCTTGCACATATCGCAGCCTGCCTCTTGACTCTGGCCAATCTCGCTGACGCTCCCGCATCCGGGAATGTAAGGTACACAGCGACGATTGCAAACGCGTGCGATCTCCGGATTGAAGAGAGGACCTACTATGAAATTGGCTCCTTCCTGCAAGAAAAGCGCGGCGGTAGGTGCATCCACTACGGAGCCGGCACCCAGAATCATCTCCGGCAGCTCTGCGGCGGCATATTTCGAGAGTTCCACGAAGATCTCGTGGGCGAAATCGCCCCTGTTCGTAAACTCGAACACCCTTATTCCTCCGTCATAGCAAGCCTTCATGACTGACTTGGACACTTCTACGGACGGGTGATAAAAAACCGGAACCACACCCGTGGAGAGTGCCTCGGACATAACTTTAATTTTATTGAACTTAGCCATAGCCCTTCTATCTTGAAATTCTACCCGTCGCGTTTCCGCCCATAAGGGATTCCACTTCCCTTACGGTCACCCTGTTGAAATCACCCTCTATGGTGTGCTTAAGACACGAAGCAGCCACTGCAAATTCGAGTGCGGCAGCATCGTCGCCATAGTTCAGGATACCGTAGATGAGCCCGGCCGCGAACGAATCTCCTCCGCCTACCCTATCCACGATGTCGGTAATGTCGTACTTACGAGAGACAAAGAGCCTGCTTCCATCGTAAAGAACTGCAGACCAGAGATTATGGTCGGCATTCAAGGATTCGCGCTGAGTGATGGCTATCTTCTTAGCCTTAGGGAACATACGCATAAGTGTCAAGCCTTCTGCTTCGCACCCTTCGCCCTTTATTCCGAACACCTTTTCGGCGTCTTCCTCATTTCCTATGATCACATCGCTGTAAGACACGAGTTCTGGCATCACCTCGCCTGCACTCTTTCCCCATTTCCAGAGGTTCTTGCGATAGTTCAAGTCGCAGGAAATCCTTACGCCCATTTTCGACGCAGCCTTTACTGCCTCCAGGCACACGGAAGCGGCGCCCTGGCTAATAGCCGGAGTAATTCCGGTCCAGTGGAACCAGTCAGCTCCCTCGAAAATCTTCTCCCAGTCGAAGTCACCTGGCTTTACCTGAGATATGGACGAACCGGCACGGTCATAAATTACCTTGCTTGGCCTGCACACGGCGCCCTTTTCGAGAAAATAGATGCCCATACGCTCTCCGCTTTCCAGGCAATTCCCCACACCTACCCCGTAACCGCGAAGTTCACGAAGGCAAGCCTCTGCTATGTCGTTAGAAGGCAGTGCGGTAACGAACTCGGCGTCGAAACCGAAATTGGCCAGGCTGACGGCTACATTAGCCTCTCCCCCGCCGAAAGTCGCCTCGAAGCCGTGGGCCTGCGAGAATCTCAAATGCTCCGGACAAGCCAGCCGGAGCATTATCTCACCGAAAGTAACTATCTTAGGCATAAGGCACTAAATTTCTATTTCCCAGCCAGGTTCGTACTCTCTTCCCCAGAGCGCATTGGCCTGAGGGTCGTCCAGGATACGTCCGCTAACAGGCTCTATCTTAAGCGAATGGCCTACTCTCTGGGCGATGTTTCCGAGCTGCACGAGCTGAGTGCTTATACAAGCCTCGTTAATGTCGGAGTGGAGTTTTTCGCCCTTACGGATGGCATTGAACCAGTTCTCGAAGTGGAAGGCATCGAGCTGTTCGCTCGGGTTAAGAAGGTTACCTGTCTCGAACTTCAACTCGCTCTTCACTTCCTTTATCAACTTACCACCCAAATCCTTAATCTTATACTCATTACCGCCGTTCAGGTAGAGCGTGCCCGTCTCACCATAGAAAGCCACACCCACGCCGTCGCCGTCGACCGGCGAATTATTACAGCTGCGACCCTCCCAAGAGCCTGCCGCCTTATCTCCGAACTGATAGGTAATAAGCTGTGTGTCAGGAGTCTGCCAATCATCCTGATATCTATAGCGTCCTCCTACTGAGCATACCAGCGTAGGATAGTCCACATCCAGACCCCACCTGAGCAAGTCCACGAAGTGAGTACCGTTGTTCAAGGCCTCTCCCGTGCCCCAGTTCCAGAACCAGTGCCAATTATAATGCACGATATTGTCTCTGAACTCGGTGCGAGGTGCAGGACCCTGCCACAAATCCCAATTCAAATGCGAAGGAACCGGAGCCACCTTGCCTGTGCCTATGGAAGGACGGTTGTTCACATACCAAGACTTGGCATAGCGCACCTTGCCTATGTTTCCTGCCTTGATCTCGTCGATGGCAGCTATGATGTTAGGCCAAGAACGCCTCTGGTTTCCCACCTGGATAACCTTTCCATATTTTACTGCAGCGCGGACGAGCAATTCGTTCTCGGCCGGATTATGACTGGTCGGCTTTTCGAGATAAACGTGCTTTCCGGCCTTCATAGCCATAATGGCAGCCTTTGCGTGCCAATGGTCAGGCATGGCGATTACCGCTGCATCGAATTCGTCGGACTCGAGCATCCTGCGGATATCCGTCTCTCCCTTAGGGAGTTTTCCCGTAAGAGCCTTGACCTGCTGGCGGCAACGCTCAAGAGCCTGAGTGTCGCAGTCGCAGATATATGTTACGTCGCAGCCTGGCATCTTGGCAAAACTCTGCGCAAGCGCGCTACCGCGGGAATTGACGCCGATCACACCCAGGCGGATGCGGTCATTGGCTCCGAGGATGGGCGATCCCTTTCTGGAAACGGCGAAACTCGGGATAACGTTTGTGAGCGAAAGCGAAGCCGTAGCCAGAGCCGCGCTCCTGATAAATTCTCTTCTGGAAGTCATATTACTTTCTGGTTAAAAGTTTTTTAATAATCCAATATATAATTCTGAAAAACAATAGTATCGCGTAGAAGAACGCCGCTATCACCACCACATAGCCTATCTGGGTAAACACCTCCACCCACGGCTTCGAGTAGGCGATGACGGAGCCCACATTAATACAGAATGAAAGCAGGAAACAAGACAGGGCGATGATAATCTCACGACGCACGAGTCGGCCTGAAATAACTATATCCTTCATATCTTCTAAAACTTCATATATGGTATCTTGTAATAGTCCGGGAAGATGATGGTCCTCTGCTCTTCCATAGCCTTGTTTCCCAGAAGGCAAAGCACTGTGGAGCAATACGCTTCTTCCACTACGTCCTTAGCCTTCTCCCCGGTGATGCACGACGTGCAGAATGCAGAGAGTATGGTATCGGAGGCATCGTTATCCACGCCTATCATATTCTGTCCCCCGTTCACGCTCACCTTGCCCTCGATTATGGCGTGAGGAATGGAGTTGCCCTTCACTTCAGGACGCCAGCTTGGCCCTGCAAGAGGGACGGACGAGAAGACCTTGTCGCGTACGCTTCCGACGAGGGTCTCTATTCCGGAACGGGAATTATCCTCTTCCAGATAATACACTCCCTTAGTCAAGTCCATAGTTCCCTTATGACCCAAAATCTGGTCTTCCATACCATTGAACTTATTGGAGATGAGCGATTCGTAGTTAATCTTGCGTCCGTCGGAATAACGATATATCACATTAACCGCATCGTATACCTCGCGGCCGTCTTTCCAGTAGATTATATCG
>URCV01000072.1 GCA_900546445.1 uncultured Bacteroidales bacterium
CGCGACGATATGGTCAAGTATGCTCCGGACAAAGACAAGCCCCATATCCGCGAGTGCTTCAATTCCATCCCCAAGCAACTGGCCAAGGAGAACAAGAAATTCCAATACAGTAAGGTTAAGCCCGGCGGACGAGGTGAAACCTATCTTGGCTCCCTCCAGTGGCTGGAAGACGCCGGCATTATCTGCCGCTGCTACAATACAGATATCACCGGCCTCCCGATGGAAGGCAATGCCAAAGACAATGTGTTCAAGGTTTACACGGCTGATATCGGCTTGCTCATCGAGATGCTGGGCCCCGGGACCAGGGCGGATATCCTGCAGGGCAACCTGGGAGGATTCAAAGGCGCTATCTTCGAGAATCTGATGGCTGACACACTTCACAAGAAGCAGCAGAGCCTGTACTACTTCCTAAAGGACTCGGGCCTTGAGTTGGACTTCCTCGTCCGGATGAAAGGCGAATGTGTCCCTCTTGAAGTAAAAGCCAAGACGGCCCAGGCCAAGAGTGTTCAGACTGTCTTGAAGCATGCGGACAAATACCACGTGAAGCACATCATCAAATTCGGCGACTACAATGTCGGCCGGGAAGGCCAACTGCTCACACTCCCCAACTACATGCAGTTCCTCCTGGATCTGGAGCCGGAAGAAATCGTCCTCGAACCAATCAACGTGGATGCCGTTAACGCCTTAGCAAAGAAGATCCTTGGCTAATGGTTGTTTATACTTGTTTTGTGGTGTCCAAGCTACATATTCGAGCCGTAAAGGAAACACTCTGGGCCGTTGTCTTTTACGCCGACAAAGAAGACGCGAAATCTCATCCAGGACAAAAGCACTAATGCCATAACCTTTTCCCATTTCTTTTCCTTATATTTGCCCTAAATGATGAACAATGTGCTATGAAAACTTCGATGAGAATTAGACTTTTTACAGCGCTCCTGTCAGCATTTCTGGCCGGAGCCTGCGTTTTTATTCCCTCTGATGACACTCCCGACGCGGTAACGCCAGAAATTCAGGACAAAAACCCAGACATCGATCCGGAAGAAAAGCCGTCAATGCGCAGTCTGGCAGTAAGATTCGAAACGAACGCCTCGTTCGAATGCGAAATCCGAAAATTAGACGTATTCCTGTATTCCGACGTGCTTCTAACGCACCGAAGCATCCGAGGAATGCGCGACAGCATACACCTTTGCATCCCGGAAAATGCCGCTAGGATAGTCGCAGTGGCCAATGCCACCGGAACCTTCAATGATGCCGCCCTCGCCCACTACGATGCGTGGGACAGATTCGAGATGGACATCAAATACGAAAGCCCGCGATTCCCCATAATGGGAGCAGAGGCTATCATAAACGGCGACGAATGCCTTATGACACTCTCGCCGCTGCTCTGTAAGGTGGTTCTGCGAAGCGTCACGCAATACATCGATGACGAAGCCCTCGTGGAAAATCCCCGAATATATCTAAAAAATTGCAGCAGCGCCGCAGCTCTCTTCCCAAGGCAAGGCTACTCCCCGCTAAGGCAAATGGATACCGAGCCGGTGTTCCTACCATATGACATAGGCATTTATACCCAATACCCGAATATCTGCCTATACTGCTACCCAAACGAAATGCCATCCACACCCACTACCCCTCCCACGGAGCTAGTAATGGAATATGAATGGCAAGGTATTACTAAAACTTATTCAGAGACACTGCATCCGTTGTACAGAAACTCGACTGTACATCTGGACATAGCCCTGAAGTGATTATTTCGCTCTCTGACGAAGGCTTATCTGAGATTTGTGAGCCTTACGCGCCATAGGCGACACTGCGCTCGTCGAACTGCTCCTATCCTCTGCGGCAGGAATTACGCCCGTCCAAGAACCATTGAAGATATTGTATTTTTCGTCCACGAACTCGAAGCTTACTGTGGTCTTGTCACCGTCCTTGGCCAATTTCACCCAGCCGTCGATAGCGGCTGCATAGCCCTGGAGATAGCCGTCGGCATCTGCAGTGGAAAGATCCCAGTACCAAGTACCTGATTGGCCCGCAGGAGAAGACTCACCCTTTACGAAACCGGCGGTCTGGTTATCGACGCTCATATTATATTGCTTCTCGGGGATAGGAATCTCCGTGGTAGAAGTCTTGTCAGTAAGGAGTACGATGTCAATGGCATCGCCCTGAGGATTCTCAAGAGAGAGGAACCAGGTAGCCAAACCCACTCCGTAATAGTCTCCGTAGTATCTAAGAGACGCTTTAGTGGTCTCGGCAGGAAGATTCAGGGTGTAGTCACCGGTAAGTGTGGTATTAGGCTCTTCTGCAGGGGATTGGTCCTGGAAGTCGATCTCGCCTTCGAAGGTGCCCTTTACGGTCTTGCCGTTATCGGTCACAACATCGAGCTCGATCTTATAGCCGAACATTCCAAATTCGCTAACGGTAACTGTTCCAGAAGCTATAGGACTCTCCGAAAGGGTGTTACCATCGACATCTACGAAAGCAGCCGACGAGCCGAAGAATTGGCCTAAAAGGTTGAAGCCGGGCTCTACGGTTCCTGAATCGTAAGTGTCTACGACGTTATATACGCCAGGCTCGAGATAGATGATGGAACCTGCGGTGAGGTAGAACGAGAGGTCTATCCAAGCGCCTCCCGTGGTAGGGAATCCATCTTCGTCGAGAGTCTGCGATGTGAGTGAAACCGTGTAATTGTCCATGCCCACGCCATAGGCGTCACCATAATAAATACCTAAGGCATAAGTAAATGTAGCATCTATATTATCTGAGAGTTCCGGGATCTGCTCGATAGGCTCTGAGCCGGCATTTGGATCTCCGAATACGAGTGGACCTTCATAGCGGCAGCTCACCGTAGAGCCATCTTTCAAGGTAAAGAGGGCCGTGAGGAGCTTACCCTTAGCGGAAGTCTCAACCTGAAGATAGCCTTCAGTAAAGTCAACGCTCGTCTGCTTACCGTCTACGTTAATCTGCATACGGGTGTAATAGTCGTTAAGCGTACCTACTGCGTTATCGTCTGCTATAGTATACTTTCCGTCAGGAAGGACTGCATCTTCATAAGATTTAGTACCTTCAGAAGCGTAAATGTCGAAGAAAATGATATGTCCGCCGGTCGGAGCAGCGTCATCGCCTTCGTTATCCTTAATGAACTCCATGTCACCAAGTCCGAGGAAATAGTTGTAGACGCCTTCGGTCTTACGGTCACCATAGTAAAGCACCTTCGTGGTACGGTCCATATCCAATTGGAGGTCAGCCTCCGGGATAGGAATAGTAGGGGGAGTAGCTGGATTGTCCTTTTTACAAGCGACAAGTGCCAGGGACGCTAGTAAAATAGCGTGCAAGCAGTAATGTTTCATATGTAAAAAAAAATAATAAAATACACCACTAAGCGACCTCCGTACAGCATCTGAGGCCGATTCGTAAGCGAATTATACAAATATAAGAAAAAGTAAAAAAAACGAAGTGGTATATACAAAAAAAGATGCCCGGGTGAAATTAATCACTCGGGCATCCGAAAAGCGGCAGCGGCCTACTCTCCCACCTG
>URCV01000073.1 GCA_900546445.1 uncultured Bacteroidales bacterium
TTTTGAGGACATAGCTTTGTCGTTAGACTTGTCCATGGATGAATTGATGGATGAGGTCGAGACCATAGTATCTTCCGGAACGAAATTGAACCTGAATTATTACATAAATCAGGAAGTGGATATGGACGTGATAGAGGAGTTGATGGACTATTTCCGTTACGACGCTGCGTCCGATTCCGTGGAAGACGCTCTGAATGAACTGGGTAATGACTATTCCGACCAGGAAATCAGACTGGTTCGCCTCAAATTCTTGTGTGAAGTTGCTTCATAATTGAGTATATTTGCATCGCGATTATGATTAGTAGGGAAACCGTCGAAAAAATCCAGGACTCTTTGAAGATAGAGGAGGTGATTTCCGACTTCGTTACGCTGAAACGTAATGGAGCCGGATATGTGGCTTGTTGCCCCTTCCATAATGAAAAGACTCCTTCTTTCCACGTGTCTCCCGCGAAGGGCATCTTCAAGTGCTTCGGCTGTGGTAAGTCCGGTTCAGCCATTTCATTCGTAATGGATTATGAGCACTGCTCCTATGCCGACGCCCTTAAATACATAGCGAAGAAATATCACATCGAGGTAGAGGAGGAAGAACTTAGCGCCGAAGAGATTGTGGCGCGTCAGAAACGCGAATCGCTCTATATCGTGAACGAGTTTGCCTATAAATTCTTCATCTCGCAGCTCTCTACTCCCGAGGGCACTGCAGTGGCTATGGCCTATTACCACTCGCGAGGACTCGAAGACGGGACCATCGCGAAGGAGGGACTTGGCTGGGCTCCTACGGGAAGACGCTCCCTTACCGATGCCGCGCTTGCAGCCGGCTTGAAGGAGGAATATCTAGTGGAGGTGGGTCTTACCTTGAAACACGACGACGGAACTTTGTCGGATAGGTTCAGGGAGAGGGTCATGTTTCCGATTTTCTCCGTATCCGGCAGGGTCATAGGCTTTTCCGGACGCGCACTTCGCTCGGATAACCCGGCCAAATACGTAAATTCCCCCGAGTCGGAAGTCTATGTCAAAAGCCGCTCGCTGCTGGGCATCTATGCTGCCAAATCGGAAATATCGAAACTGGACAAGTGCTTTCTGGTCGAGGGTAACGTGGATGTGGTAACCCTGCATCAGCTGGGCATAATGAACGTAGTGGCTTCTTGCGGAACTTCGCTTACGGTAGAGCAGATACGTCTAATCAGGAAATTCTCCTCTAACTTGACCATTATGTACGACGGGGACAATGCCGGAATAAAGGCTGCGCTTCGTGGTACGGATATGGCTCTCGAAGAGGGAATGAATCTGCGTATCGTCCTGCTTCCTCCGGGAGAGGACCCTGACAGTTTCGGACGCAGTCACACGCTTCAGGAATTTCAAGACTATATTTCTACCCACGAGCAGGATTTCGTGAACTTCAAGTCCGAAATGCTTATGTCGAAGGCCGGTAAGGACCCCATCAAGCGAGCTGAAGTCATAAATGAAATCGCAGATACCATCGCCAAGGTGCAGGATGCGGTAACGCGCACTGTCTATGTGCAGGAGGTTTCCCGCAAGTTCGATGTGGAGCAGAAGATTCTCTTCGACAGGATTGGCAGGGAAAGTATTCCGAAAGAGAAAGTCGAGCAGAAAGTCGAAACGAAGGAATATGTCTATCGTCCGGAGAACGAGATTTTGGCTCCCGTAGAGGCGGAAATTCTGAATTACCTTCTTCGTTACGGCGAGGAGAGTATGGAGTTCGAAACTGATTCCCCTTATTACGACCCGGACCCACTTTCGGTGGCGGATTTTATAATAAATGCCCTGGAGGACGATGGCTATACTATGGCAAATAGTGTTTATGCCACTATATATGAAGGTTTTAAGACGATGTTCTATGACCGTGGTCTCTCGACTGTGGACATAGTGCGTCGTTTTATGGACGGGGAGGATAGAATCGTGGCGTCGGTGGTGGGTGAGCTCGCCATAGACAAGTACGAGATTACGGTAAAGCGCTTCAAGTCGTCTATGACCACGCTCTCTTCGTGGCTTGTGAACAATATTCCTCATACCCTTTTGATTCTGGCAGACAGGAGGTTGGAGGTGAGGGTGCAGGAACTGCGAAGGCAGATAGCCAAGACTTCCGATACGAAGGAGCAGATGGAGTTGCTTAAGGAACAGACGGAAGTTCAGCGCTTGCAGAAACAGATTAAGGAGAAAGTAAATAAAAGAGATTAATATATGGAAAAGAAGTTTAAAAGAACATTGGTGACTTGTGCATTGCCTTATGCCAACGGACCTATTCACATCGGTCACTTGGCCGGTGTGTATGTTCCTGCCGACATCTATGTGCGCTTCCTTCGCCTTAAGGGAGAGGATGTGCTCTATGTGTGCGGAAGCGATGAGCACGGAGTCCCTATTACCATTCAGGCGCGCAAGCGTGGCTGTTCTCCTCAGGAGGTGGTGGATGAATACCATAAGATCATCGCTGAGTCCTTTAAGGGATTCGGCATCGATTTCGATATTTATGGACGTACCACATCGAAGATTCACGAGAAGAACGCATCCGATTTCTTCAAGAAACTCTACGAAGACGGAAAGTTCATAACGAAAGAGAGCGAGCAGTATTACGACCCTGAGGCCAAGACCTTCTTGGCAGACAGATACATAGTCGGAACTTGCCCTAAATGCGGTGCCGAAGGCGCCTATGGAGACCAGTGCGAAAAATGTGGAAGCACCCTGTCGCCTGAAGAACTCATAAATCCTAAGTCGCGACTCAGTGGTGCGGAGCCTATCAAGAAAAAGACCAAGCACTGGTACTTGCCTTTGCAGGATTATGAGCAGTGGCTCAGGGAATGGATTCTGGACGGACACAAGGAGTGGAGAAGTAATGTCTACGGCCAAGTAAAGAGCTGGCTCGACGGCGGACTTCAGCCTCGTGCCGTAACCAGAGACCTTGATTGGGGCGTGCCCGTTCCGGTAGAAGGTGCGGAAGGAAAGGTTCTCTACGTGTGGTTTGACGCGCCTATAGGCTATATTTCGAACACTATGGAACTTCTTCCTAACGATTGGGAGAAGTGGTGGAAGAGCGAGGATACACGCCTCGTGCATTTTATCGGAAAGGATAACATAGTATTCCACTGCATCGTGTTCCCGTCTATGCTCAAGGCCTACGGCGACGGATTCATATTGCCGGAAAATGTCCCTGCCAACGAGTTTCTTAACCTCGAAGGAGACAAGATTTCCACCTCTCGCGGATGGGCTGTCTGGGCCAATGAGTACCTCGAGGACTTCCCCGGCAAGCAGGACGTCCTGCGTTACGTCTTGACTGCCAATGCCCCTGAGACTAAGGACAATGACTTTAGCTGGAAGGACTTCCAGACCAGGAACAACAGCGAGCTCGTAGCGATATTCGGAAACTTCGTGAACCGTGCATTCGTGCTCACCCATAAATACTTCGGCGGAGTGGTACCTAAATGCGGCGAACTCCAGGACGTAGACAGGGAAGCACTCGCCCAGATTCCTGAACTCAAGGCTTCTATGCAGAAGAATATCGAGAACTAC
>URCV01000074.1 GCA_900546445.1 uncultured Bacteroidales bacterium
GGAAATTCCGGAAACGCAGGCATCTTTTCGTGCGCGGACGATTTGGCAGTATTCTGCGCGGCGCTTATGAACGGGGGCGAAATCCACGGCAGACGCATCTTGAAGGCGAAGACGGTCAAACAGATGTTCAAGGTGCAAGACCCGAAAATCGGACGCACGCTCGGTTGGGATTCGACCAGCCCGGCATCGTGGATCGTGGGAGACAGGCTCGCGAAGGACCACTGCATCTGTCACACGGGCTACACAGGCACCTCAGTAGTTATGGACTTGGATGAGAAATTGGCCATAATACTGCTTACGAACAACTCTCACCCTTTCGACAAAGGCAACATAGGGCCTACCAGAAAAGCGGTTTCGGAGATTGTGGGCGAGGCGTGCGGAAAATAGCGGCTTTTTTAGTAGATTTGTAGCGTTATGATAGTGACGTTGATAAACATAGGTTTTCTCAGGATTACTTTTGCGGATGTGCTGGACATCCTGATGGTGGCTGCCGTAATCTACGTCGTCTTCAAATGGATAAAGGGCTCTGCAGCCATTAACATATTCCTCGCCATAATCTCGCTGCTCCTGCTTAGGATGCTGGTAAACGCTCTGAATATGAAGATGATGTCGGCACTGTTAGGCACCATCATCGATGTGGGTACGATAGCGCTGGTGGTGATTTTCCAGCCGGAAATCAGGCATTTCCTCTTCAATCTGGGGCGCAAGGTATTCAGGGGCAGGGACACGCTTTGGAAAAAATTCCTCAAACAAGATAAGAAAGAATTGTCCGCGACGTCCATCGACGAGATAGTGCAGGCCTGCTTCGAGATGGGAGAGCAGAAGGTGGGAGCGCTCATAGTCATTCCTAACCAATCCTCCCCTGAAGACATAGTGTCGACCGGAGACAGGATAGACGCATCTATCAGCAAACGATTGATAGAAAATATATTTTTCAAGAATTCACCGCTTCACGACGGGGCTATGATCATTAACGAAGACAGAATCGTGGCCGCCAGGTGCACCCTCCCCATAACGGAAAGGACTAACACTCCGGCCCATTTCGGAATGCGTCATAAGGCAGCCATAGGCGTGAGCGAGCATTATGACGTGTCCGTAATAGTGGTGAGCGAGCAGACGGGAGGCGTGTCATTCGTAAGCGACGGACACGTGACCCCGGTAAAGAACATTAATACCCTTAAACTCCTTATAAGTGATGACAAGAGCAAGACTGGAAGCGAAGATAGGGTTTGATAAGATAAGAGAGACGATATCAAACAGGTGTCAGACGGAATACGCCACCAGAAGGGTAGCGGAAGAGGAGTTTTCTTCCGATGAAGACATAATACGTGAAAGACTTGCCATAACCGACGAAATGAGACTCGTGGTTATGTTCGAAGATAGTTTCCCGACTACAGGATATATAGACGCGCTTCCTTTTCTCGAGCCTCTGGAAAAGAGCGGGAGCTGCATAGACGTTTCGTCACTGGGGAAATTGAGCACGCTTCTGGAAATCTCCAGAAAGCTGGGCTACTTCTTCTCTTCCATAAAAGACGGAGTCTATCCTCTTCTTAAAAAACGAGTTAACAAGATGGCATCCTTCCCGGAGATACGGCGCAGGATAGAGGCCATACTGGACAAATACGGCGAGATCAAGGACTCGGCATCTCCGGAATTGCTCCACATCCGCACGGAGTTGAAGAATAAGGAAGAGGCGGTGAGCAAAAGGGCTCGCGCCATTCTGAAGAAAGCCCAGGTCGACGGCATCGTCGAGGAAGACGCTAACATCAACATCCGCGATGGCAAGTTCCTTATCCCGGTAGGCACTTCTCACAAAAGAAAGATAGCAGGTTACGTCTACAACTGCTCGGCTTCGGGAAAGACCACGTTCATAGAACCTGCGGAAATCGTCGAATTGGAGAACGACATCATAGAACTTCACTTTCAGGAGGCCAATGAGATTCGCCGAATCCTCTTCGCGTTTTCGGAATTCCTACGTCCATACATCCCGGAATTGAAGGCTACTGCCGAAGAATTGGGCGAGATGGACTTCCTGCTGGCGAAAGCGCAGACGGCACTGGACTTCGTGGCCGGTATGCCGGTGATTTCAAAGGATGGCTCGCTGTCTTTGAGAAAGGCACGACACCCGCTTCTGGAGAAATCCTTAAAGAAAGAACATAAGGAGATATCTCCGCTCACCATAAACCTCACTTCAGACAAGCGCATTTTGCTCATCTCGGGGCCTAACGCCGGCGGCAAGTCGGTATGCCTCAAGACGGTAGGTTTGCTTCAATATATGTTCCAGTGGGGCATGCTCATCCCGACTTCGGAAAGTTCGGAACTCCCCATATTCGACCGCATAGAGGTATGTATTGGCGATGACCAATCGCTTGAAAACGACTTGAGTACATATAGCTCCTTCCTTCTGGATATGAAGCAGATGCTGAAGGAAAGCGACAGTCGCACCCTCATCTTGATAGATGAGTTCGGTTCCGGCACGGAACCGTCGGCGGGTGGGGCGATAGCGGAGGCTATATTGGCCGAATTCGACAAAAGGGAAAGTTACGGGGTCATTACGACCCACTACACTAATTTGAAGCTGTATGCTTCGAAGCCGGACACTCACGTAATCAACGGCGCGATGCTCTATGACACGACGAAGATTGCTCCGCTGTTCAAGCTCGAAATAGGATTCCCGGGTAATTCGTTCGCGTTCGAATTGGCCCGAAAGATGGGTCTGCCGGAGCAGATAGTGAAAGATGCCGAGATGCGCGCGGGCGAGGATTTCGTGAATATGGAGAAGACGCTGAGGCGAATCGTGAAGGGTAGAAGGGTGCTCGACGAGAAGATTAAGAAGGTCAAGCACGCGGAGGGGACGCTCGAGGGGCTGACGGAGACCTATCAGATGGAGCTGGAGACCATTCGGGAGCAGAAGCAGCAGATTATCGACGATGCGAAGAAAGAGGCCGAGAGCATAGTGAAGGGGGCGAACAAGCAAGTCGAGAAAACCATTCGCGACATTAAGGAGAGCGGCGCGGACAAGGCGAAGACGAAAGAGGCCAGAGGGGAGCTTCAGGGATTCCTTCAGGCGCTCGAAAATAATAAGCTCAAGCAGCAAAAGACTCACGACGAGTACATTAACCATAAGTTGGAGCAGCTTAAGAAGCATAAGAAACCGGCCAATACGGAAGAGAAGATACGCGAGGAGCAGTTCCGAAATTCGCCGCTTAAGCTCGGCGAGAAGGTTAGGGTGAAGTCTAACGGAATGGTGGGAGAAGTCGTGATG
>URCV01000075.1 GCA_900546445.1 uncultured Bacteroidales bacterium
GGGGTGGGCGTGAATACAGCGAGAGTGATTTTATCTTCTTTTAGCGCCGATGAACTTCGCGAGGCGATATTGTCAGAGAATGTAGCGGCGATAAAGAGCGTCAAGGGAATTGGCTTGAAGACCGCTCAGAGGATGGTACTGGAATTGAAGGACAAAATTTCGAAGGGAGAGGGTGGCGTGAGCGAAGTTCTTCTGGTTTCCGATCGAAATGCCGTCGCAGAAGAGGCAGCTGCAGCGCTTCAGATGTTAGGTTTCTCTAAGCCGAATATTTCGAAGGCCATTCAGAAGATAGTGTCTTCAAATCCTAATATAAAGGTCGAGGAGTTGATAAAACAGGCTCTTCAAATGTTGTAAATGTTCCACGTGGAACAAGTGATATGAAAGTACGAGAATTAAGAGAAAAATTCCCTGGATTAGCCCAGGAATGCTATGGAAGGGAATTGGTGTATTTGGACAATGCAGCCACGTCACAGCGATGTGTGGCCGCTATGGATGTGCTTTCCGATGTTTCCATTAATCATAATGCCAATGTCCATAGGTCGGTTTATAAACTGGCCGCAGAGGCTACGAAAGCTTATGAAGACACTCGTGATTTCGTAAGGGAATATTTGAATGCGCGAAGCCGCGAGGAGATTATCTTCACTTCAGGTACTACATTTTCCATTAATCTGGTGGCTCGTACTTTCGGAGAGAAGTTCATCGGGAAGGGTGATAATATAGTAGTGGGCGAGTCGGAACATCATTCTAATATAGTTCCGTGGCAGTTGTTGTGTGAGCGTACTGGAGCAGAAATAAGAGTTCTTCCTATCACGCCTCGTGGCGACTACGATGTCGAAAGACTGAGAGAATTGGTAGATGCTCACACGAAACTCGTGTGTGTGGCTCAGATATCGAATGTGCTGGGCGTAATAAATCCTATAGATGAGATAGTGGCTTTTTCGCATAGTAAAGGTGCGAAGGTGCTCGTGGATGGAGCTCAGGGAGCCGTTCATTTAAGGGTGGACGTGCAGAAGATGGATTATGACTTCTACGCTTTCTCGGGACATAAGATGTTCGCTTCTACAGGAACCGGAGTCCTCTATGCTAAGAAAGAATTACTGGAAGAGATGCCTCCTTTCTTAGGGGGTGGGGAGATGATAGGTACGGTCTCTTTCGAGAAGACCACTTTCGCGGAATTGCCTTATAAGTTCGAGGCGGGTACGCCGAATTTTAACGTGATTCCTACATTGAAACCGGCTATGGCTTTACTCAAGGAGACTATGGAAGATGCGGATTTGGCCGAGAATCTGGAGAGTATAAACAGGTACGTTTACGATGCTCTTATGGCCGATGACAGAATCGTACTCGCCGGGGGAAAAGCCGGAGTGGAGAACAGAATACCTCTTTTTTCCATTATAGTGAAAGGGGTGCACCACGAGGACTTGGCTTTGGTTATGGATAAGATGGGAGTGGCTTTGCGTTCAGGTCACATGTGTGCCGAACCGTTGATGGGAAGGCTCGGCGTGACGGGAATCCTGAGGGCTTCTTTCGCTCCTTATAATACCTTAGAGGAAGCCGAAGAATTCATTAAATGTTTAAATAGAGCGATAGATATATTATTATGAGTTTAGAAGAAAGCAAGCAGTCTATTATCGATGATTTTTCTATGTTCGACGAATGGCTCGACAAATACGAGTACATTATAGAACTTGGGAAAAAACTGGATTCTTTCCCGGAGAATAAAAAAACAGATGATAGGCTTATAAAAGGTTGTCAGTCAAGGGTTTGGCTTGATTGGGAGGTGAAGGACGGTAAGTTATACTTTACCGCTGACAGCGACGCTATAATCACGAAGGGAATTATCTCCCTTCTAATCAGTGTGTATTCCGGACGAAGCGCAGAAGAGATAGCCGGCGACGATTTCTCGTTCTTAGAGAAATTGGGCTTGAAGGAGAATCTTTCTCCTACCAGGGCTAACGGACTGGAATCAATGGTAGAGACAATTAAACGAGCAGCTAAAGAAAATGTCAGATAATAATATACTTACGGCAGAAGATGTTAAAGAATTGGCCCCGCTTTACGACGCAGTCGTATTGGCGTTGAAACAGGTCTACGATCCGGAGATTCCGGTGAACATCTACGACTTGGGGCTTATTTACGAGTTGAATATAAACAAGGAGCACGACGTACATATCGTTATGACCTTCACCGCTCCTAATTGTCCTATGGCCGAAGATGTCATAGCGGAGGTTAAGCGTAGCGTGGAGCTTACTCCTGGCGTAAAGTCTTGCGACATCGAATTGGTATTCGAGCCGGCTTGGGACCAGAGTCTGCTTTCGGACGAGGCTAGATTGGCATTAGGGATGGATCCGGACCTGGATGAGGAGTAGAAGGCTATGTTACCGCGGATGCTGTATTTGTCGATAGGCTCGAATTTGGGCGACAGGCAGATGAATATCCTGCGTGCAGTGTCGTTGCTGGATGCGGGATTGGCCGGAAGGCACGTGAAGATGTCTTCCTTTATGCAGACTCCGTCATGGGGATTCACGGGCGAGGATTTTCTGAATGTGGCAGTCAGCTATGAAACGGCGCTGCCGGCAGAGGAGGTGCTGCGCATCTGTAAGGACGTGGAGAGGCGGATAGGACGCATGGATGAGGGTGCGGTCTACGACGCGAGCGGCAGAAGAATCTACAAGAACAGAA